>CAIYTE010000197.1 GCA_903929045.1 uncultured Hyphomicrobiales bacterium | reverse complement strand
GGCTGCGGCAATATCGGTTCGATCGTCGCCGATCGCGCGCTCGGCCTGCGCATGAAGGTGATCGCGTTCGATCCGTTCCTGTCGCCGGAGCGCGCCGTCGATCTCGGCGTCGAGAAAGTCGAGCTTGAAGAACTGTTCAAGCGCGCCGACTTCATCACGCTGCATACGCCGCTGACCGAGAAAACCAAGAACATCATCGACGCCAAGGCGCTATCGACGATGAAGAAGGGCGTGCGCATCATCAACTGCGCGCGCGGCGGTCTGGTCGACGAGCAGGCGCTGGTCGATGCGCTCAATTCCAAGCAGGTCGCTGGCGCGGCGTTCGACGTGTTCGTCGAGGAGCCAGCCACCAGCAACGTGCTGTTCGGCCATCCCAACGTCGTCTGCACGCCGCATCTCGGCGCGGCTACGACCGAAGCGCAGGAAAACGTCGCGCTGCAGGTCGCCGAGCAGATGTCCGATTACCTGCTGCGCGGCGCGATCTCGAACGCAGTCAACTTCCCGTCGATCACCGCGGAAGAAGCGCCGAAGCTCAAGCCCTTCATCGCGCTGGCCGAGAAGCTAGGCTCCTTCGCCGGTCAGTTGACCGATACGGGTCTGAGCAAGGTGCAGATTTCGTACGAAGGCGAAGTCGCGCACATGAACTGCAAGGCGTTGACCTCGGCCGCTGTCGCCGGCCTGCTGCGTCCAATGCTGCAGGACGTCAATGTCGTCTCGGCGCCGCTGGTCGCCAAGGAACGCGGCATCATCGTCGAGGAAACGACGCGCGAGATGGCGGGCGACTACGAAAGCCTGATCACAGTGACGGTGGTCACGGAATCGCAGACGCGTCACATCTCCGGCACCGTGTTTGCCGACGGCCGCCCGCGCATCGTCAACATCAAGGGCATCCGCATGGACGCGGAGTTCGCGCCGTCGATGGTCTACATCACCAACCTCGACAAGCCGGGCTTCATCGGCAAGTTCTCGGGCACCTTGGGTGAGGCGGGCATCAACATCGCGACCTTCCACGTCGGCCGTGAGGCGCCCGGCGCCAATGCCGTGGCGCTGATCGAAATCGACGGCGAACTGCCGGACGACGTGCTCGCCAAGGTCCGCGCCCTGCCGCAGGTGCAGAGCGCACGGCCGCTGCATTTCTGACGAATGCCTACCGGCGGCCTTCAAACGGCCGCCGGATAAGGCTATAGTTCGCGAATGACCAAGCTTCTGCAAAAAGCGCTTGAGGCTGTGCGTCTGTTGCCACCTGAAAATCAGGACGAGATCGCGCGCGCCATGCTTTCGCTGGCGGGTGACGACTCGGCGCCGGAGGACATCGATCCGGCGCATCTCGCGGATGTGCTGGAAAGCCTCGCGCAAGCCAAGCGCGGCGAGTTCGCGAGCGACGCGGCAGTCGAGGCTGCCTTCAGCCGCTTCATTTCTCAGACGGCCTCATGCTGAGGAGCGCCTGAAAGGCGCGTCTCGAAGCATGGGCCGCCACATCCTTCGAGACGGCGCTGCGCGCCTCCTCAGGATGAGGTGGCTATCGGCCCCTCCGATGTCCCAATACCATTGTGAAATCAATCTCTTGAGTTGTCCCCTGGTCGCGGCCGGGAGGCTTCTCAGCCTTGCCTCCGGGGCCTCCTTCCTTTAACGGAAGGTGGACCTGGCCGGACCCCTCCGGCGTCAGTGTCCGGACACTGGCGTTAGGACGGTTCTGATGGCGAACGTGGTTGTGGTCGGCTCCCAATGGGGCGACGAGGGCAAGGGCAAGATCGTCGACTGGCTGTCGGAGCAGGCCGATGTCGTCGTCCGGTTTCAGGGCGGCCATAACGCGGGTCATACGCTCGTCATCGACGGCAAGACCTACAAATTATCGCTACTGCCCTCGGGCGTTGTGCGCAACATCCTGTCGGTGATCGGCAACGGCGTCGTGCTCGATCCGAAGGCGCTGATCGATGAGATGGGCCGCCTGAAGGATCTCGGCGTCGCCGTCACGCCCGACAATCTCAAGATCGCCGAGAACGTCACCCTCATTCTGCCGCTGCATCAGGAACTCGACCAGGCGCGCGAGAAGGCGTCGGGCAAGGGCGCCATCGGCACCACCGGCCGCGGCATTGGCCCGGCGTATGAAGATAAAGTCGGCCGCCGCGCCATCCGCCTCATGGACCTCGCCGATCTCGGCTCGCTCAACGGCAAGATCGCGCGGCTGCTCGCGCATCATAATGCGCTGCGCCGCGGCCTCGGCATGCCGGAGTTTTCCGAGAGCGACGTCTACAATCATCTCGCCGCCGTCGCGCCGAAAGTGCTGCCCTTCATGCACACGGTGTGGTCGATGCTCGACGAGAAGCGTCGCGAAGGAAAACGTATTCTGTTCGAAGGCGCGCAGGGCGCGCTGCTCGACATCGATCACGGCACCTATCCCTACGTCACGTCGTCGAACACGGTGGCCGCACAGGCCGCGACCGGCTCGGGCCTCGGCCCGAACGCCATCGGCTATGTGCTCGGCATCACCAAGGCCTATACGACCCGCGTCGGCTCCGGCCCGTTTCCGACCGAGCAGCTCAACGACATCGGCAAGACGCTCGGCGAGCGCGGCCACGAATTCGGCACCGTCACCGGCCGTCCGCGCCGCTGCGGCTGGTTCGACGCCACGCTGGTGCGCCAGACGGTGCGGACCAGCGGCATTTCTGGCCTGGCGCTGACCAAGCTCGACATTCTGGACGGCTTCGACAAGATCCAGGTCTGCACGGGCTACAGGCTGGACGGCCGCGAGATCGATTATCTCCCGGCGGGCGAACAGGCTCAGGCCCGCGTCGAGCCGATCTACGAGACCATCGATGGCTGGAAAGAACCCACCGCCAAGGCCCGGTCCTGGGCCCAATTGCCGGCGCAGGCGATAAAATATGTCCGGCGAATCGAGGAATTGGTGGGGTGTCCGGTCGCCCTGTTGTCGACCAGTCCGGAGCGCGAAGACACGATCCTGGTGACCAATCCGTTCGAGATCTGAGACATCATTTCCGGGACGTGGGGGCGATTTCCGGTAAGATCGTGTAAAGAAGATAGGTAATGGCTGACTATTATCCCCTGATTGCCCGCGCCGTCGGCGGCCTCGACAAGAATACCGGCGAGAACCGCCGTGCGCTGTACGAGCGCGCGCGCAGCGCGCTGGTGGCCCAGCTGCGCGGCGTCGACCCGCCGCTCGAGGAATCCGAGATCACCAAAGAGCGCCTGGCGCTCGAGGAATCGATCCGCAAGGTCGAGGCCGATGCGGCCAAGCGCGCCCGCGAGGCCGTTGCCGAACCCGAAGAGCCGCGCGCATCGCTGCGCGACCAGGGTCTGCGCGATTTCCGCGACACCGTCCGGGAAACCGAGGGATTGGGCGACGCCACGGCGGAAGCCAATCGCTCGGCCCATGCCGTCTACGAAGCCGTGCCCGGCACGCCGCCGCGCGAGCCGGAAGAGCCGGTCGCACCCGAGCCGGAGGCCGCGCCGGATGTGCCGGCGCCAACCACGCATTTCGAGGCGATGCCGGCCGACGTGTTTCACACGCCGGAGAAGGCGCCCGATCATGTCGCCCCGGAGGCGCATGAGGACCGGGTGACGGCCGAGCCGGTGGAGGAACCCGTGCGCGGCCGGTCGCCGCCGCCGCCCTATGAAGACGATGAAGATCCGACCTATGCGCGTCCGCCGCGCGACTGGGGCCGCCTCGTCAAGATTCTGATTTTGCTTCTGGTGCTCGGCGGTATCGCCGGCGCCGGTTACCGGCAGCGCGACGCCATCATGACGATGGTGTCGAACCTGCGCACGTCGATGTCGGCGAGCAACACGCCGGCGCCGAAGCCCGCCGAGACCACGCAGCCCGCCGGCCGCCCGAAGATCGCCGACCGCGTCGGCGGCGATACCGCGCCGAGCAACGCCAATGCGCCCGCCGCGTCGGTAGCGCAGAAGGTGGTGCTCTACGACGAGGATCCGAACGATCCGCAGGGCAAGCGTTACGTCGGCTCAGCCTTGTGGCGGACCGAGACGGTGTCGCCGGGACCGGGCCTTGCGCCCGAACTCGCGATCCGCGCCGATGTTGAGATACCCGAGCGCCGTTTGCGCATGACCTGGTCGCTCCGCCGCAACACCGACAAGGCGCTGCCGGCGAGCCACACCATCGAAATCATGTTCACGCTGCCGGCCGATTTCGCCGAAGGCGGCATCGGCAACGTGCCGGGCGTTCTCGCCAAGCAGAACGAGCAGGCGCGCGGTTCGCCGCTCGCCGGCCTCGCGGTCAAGGTCACCAACGGTTATTTCCTGATCGGCCTGTCGGCGGTCGATGTCGACGTGACGCGCAACATTCAGTTGCTGAAAGAGCGCGACTGGTTCGACATTCCGGTGGTCTACACCAGCGGCAAGCGCGCCATTCTCGCCATCGAGAAAGGCACGCCCGGCGCCCGTGCTTTCGAGGAAGCGTTCCGCGCCTGGGGGCAGTAGGCCGCTTCGACACGAGGACGCATAAAAAATGGCCGGGAAATTTTCCCGGCCATTTTCATTTCGTGATGTCGATCTCGCGTCTAGTGCATCGTCGCGGATTCTTCCGCTTCGTGCGGCTGCTCCATCGTCGCGATCTGGTTCTTGACAGCCTTCTGCACCTTCTCGAAGGCGCGCACTTCGATCTGACGCACGCGCTCGCGCGACACGCCGAACTCGGCGGCGAGATCCTCGAGCGTGACCGGATCGTCGGCCAGACGGCGCGCCTGGAAGATGCGCTTCTCTCGATCGTTCAGGACATTGAGGGCGGCGAGCAGCGCCTGATGGCGGTTATCGCTTTCCTCGTTGTCGGCCATGATGCGTTCCTGGCTCGGCGCATCGTCGACCAACCAGTCCATCCATTCGCCGGCTTCGCCGTCGTCACGGATCGGCGCGTTGAGCGACGCATCTCCGCCGAGACGGCGGTTCATGTCGACAACGTCCTGCTCCGTCACGCCAAGACGCTTGGCGATGAGCTGAACCTGATCGGGCTTGAGATCTCCTTCCTCCAACGCAGAGATTTTGCTCTTCGCCTTGCGCAGGTTGAAGAACAGCTTCTTCTGGTTGGCGGTGGTGCCCATCTTCACGAGCGACCACGAGCGCAGGATGTACTCCTGGATCGCGGCCTTGATCCACCACATGGCATAGGTCGCAAGCCGGAAGCCCTTTTCGGGCTCGAAGCGCTTGACCGCCTGCATGAGGCCGACATTGCCTTCGGAAACGACTTCCGAGATCGGCAGCCCATAGCCGCGATAGCCCATCGCGATCTTCGCGACGAGACGCAGATGGCTGGTGACGAGCTGATGCGCGGCTTCACGATCGCCGTGTTCGCGCCAGCTTCGGGCCAGCATGTACTCCTGCTGCGGCTCCAGCATCGGGAACCGGCGGATTTCTTCAAGATAGTGAGACAGACCGGACTCAGCACTGAGTGCCGGCATTGCAGCTGAACGGGCCATGATTGCGCCCCTCCTATAAAGTGCCCCCGGGTGTTCGGCGGGCTGTTGTCGCCGCCGCTCCCCGAGCCGACGGCGCACCAAGCATGCGACCGTTTCTGAGATCGCCCGCACAGCTTACTGCGCTGCACAAGCGAATGAAAGTGAACTCGGTGTCACGTCGCCGTGACACCCCGTAGCGGGCAACCAAACCTTTGGGATGGTTGATCAATTTTGAAAGCAGAGGCGCCGGTGGGAGTACAGGAGACCGGCTTTCGGCAGGTCAACGACGCAAACGGCCCGGCAGTTCCTTTTGGAACCCCAGGTTATTCGCGGAATCGCTCGTGTTGGACGGTGTTTGATAGGCGTGAGATAGGAACCCGACCCGGGTTCCGCAAGAGGCGGCCTTTTAGCGCTGATTCTTCAAGGTCTTATGGAGCGCCTCTAGGTCCGGCGGCAGCGCTGACTCGAAGCTGACGTGCTCGTGGGAGGCCGGATGCTCGAAACCGAGCCGGTAGGCGTGCAGCGCCTGACGGCCCAAACTTGCCAGCGCCTCACGGGCTGCGTCCGGCAGCAGCTTGGCCTTGGTCTTGAAGCCGGTGCCGTAGGTCTCGTCGCCGAGAATCGGATGGCCGACATGGGCGAGATGGACGCGGATCTGGTGGGTGCGGCCGGTCTCCAGCTGGCAAGACAGAAGGCTGGCAACCGGCTTGCCGTCGGTGCCCTTGAAGGTCTCCAGCAAATCCCAATGCGTGATGGCCTCGCGGCCGCCTTCGCGCACCGTGCGCCGTTCGCGCGAGTAGGGATGACGGTCGAGCGGCGCGTCGATGGTGCCGCGGGGCCGGTCGAAGCCGCCCCAGACGAAGGCATAATAAGCCCGTTCTAGCGGCCCTTCGCGGCCGTGGTCGGCGAACTGTTTCGACAGCGCCTTGTGCGCCTTGTCGTTCTTGGCGACGACCAGCAGCCCGGTGGTGTCCTTGTCGAGCCGGTGCACGATGCCCGGCCGCTTGACGCCGCCGATGCCGGAGAGGCTCGCGCCGCAATGCGCGATCAGCGCATTGACCAACGTCCCGGTGGCGTGGCCGGCGGAGGGATGCACGACCAACCCACGTGGCTTGTCGAGCACGATCAGGTGTTCGTCTTCATAGGCAATGGCGAGGGGGATGTTTTCGCCCTGCGGCACGGGGTCTTCCGGCGGCGGCAGGTTGACGCTGATGACGTCGCCTGCTTTGACGGGGCCTGCCGGATCGAGGATCGTGCGCGCCGCGATCGTCACCTGGCCGCCGAGGATCAAAGCCTTCAGCCGCGATCGCGACAACGAAGGAATCCGCGCGGCGAGCACGCGATCGATGCGTCCGCCGGCGTCTTCGTCGGCGACCGTCACTGTTTCGATGCTGTCCGTCATGCTCTAACTAGGCTTAATCTTGATGTCTGAAGCGCCCGACGAAAAACCGCTCGATCCGGAAGCCGCCGCCTTCATGGTGAAGGTGCGGCGCCTGATGTTGATTGCGACCCTCACCACCTTCGTCGCCGTCGCGGTGGTGCTTGGCGTCATCGGCTACCGTGTTTTCAAGTCGGGGGCTAGTGCGCCAGCGTTGTCGGACGTGGTGGCCCAGCTACCGGCCGGCGGCAAGGTGGTTTCGACCGCGGTCGGCGACGGCCGCATCGTGCTGACGGTGGATGTCGGCGGCAACCTGGAACTGCACATTTTCGACCTCGCTTCGCTCAAGCCGGTCGGCCGTATGCGGTTTGCGCCGGCGCCTTAAACCGCGTTTTGCTGGCGGCCCGGGCGCCGCTTGCGCTGAGGTGGGATCGCGGCTATCTCCTCGGGCCTTGATACTTCTTGGCCAAGCTCCCTTCGTCTAGCGGCCCAGGACGTCGCCCTCTCACGGCGAAAACAGGGGTTCGAGTCCCCTAGGGAGCGCCAAAATTCCAGCAGCTTGAATCTCAGCAATCACCGCGTCCGATCACGGCGCGGCGTTGGCCTGATGGGCCGGCTGCGGCAACGGCTGCACGAGGGCGCCGGGGCCGATCTTCTGCAGATTGCCGGTGATGACTTTGTCGTTGACGCCGATGCCGGTGAGAATGGTCACCTGCTCGGCCTCGACCGGTCCCAAGGTCACGGGACGGCGCTCGACTTTGTTGCCTTCGCCGACGACGTACAGATACTTGCCCATCTGACCCGAACCGACGGCGACCTGCGGCACCATGAGCGCGTCCGGCTGATCCTTCACGCGAAGCTTGATGCGGACGTACTGTCCCGGCAGCAGCGAGAAGTCCTTGTTGTCGATCGTGGCGCGGGCCGTAATGGTGCCCGTGTTGGAATCGATCGCATTGTCGATGAAGGTGAGGCTGCCGCGATGGCGGGCCACGGTTTCACCGGGCAGCAGCACCTCGGCTTCAAGCTTCCCGCCCGCGCGCGACTTCTGAATCTCGGCGAGATCGGATTCGCTCGGGGCGAAGGTGACGTAGATCGGATCTAGCTGCACGATCGTGTTCAGCGCGGCGCTGTTGGCGGTGATGAGCGTGCCGACCGCGGCCTTGTTGCGGCCGAACCGTCCGGCGAAGGGCGCGCGTATTTCCGTGTAAGCGAGATTGTTCTCGGCCTGACGCACCGCGGCGCCATCGGCGGCGAGCGTCGCTTCGGCCTGCTTGGCCGCGCTCACGCGCTGCTCGATCATGTCTTTGGCGAGCGCGCCGGTCTTTGACAGTTCGGTGCCGCGTTGCGCCAGAGCATTGGCGTATTCGAGCGCAGCGGAGTCGCGCTGCAGCTGGGCCTTGGCGCCATCCAGCGCCGCCTGATAATCGCGTGCGTCGATCTTGTAGAGCAGGGCGCCCTTTTCGACGTCGGCGCCGTCGGCCACCGGCTGCTCGGATACATAACCCGAGATCTTGGCCTGCAAGCCGACATTGCGGATGGATTCCGTGCGCGCCGAATAGTCGAGATAGATTGGCAGCGTCTTCTTCACGACGGTTGCGACCGGCACCGGCATGGCAAAGGCCGGCGGCGCCGCCGCGGCGTTATTCGAACCGCCGCGCGTCGAGATGAAGAGCGCCGCGCCGATTGCGACAATCGCGGCAGCGCCGAGCGCGAGTTTCCATTTCGTCATCGTACTCTCCATTCCTATTCAGCGGGTTCGGCATGCGGGCCGCCCAACGTCGTTTCCGACTGTTCGCGGCGTTGCATGCGTTTTTCGCGCATCTCTTCGATGACGGCGTAGAACACAGGCACCAGCAACAAGGTGAGGACCGTGGCGGCGACCATGCCGCCGAACACGGTGGTGCCAATCGACTGGCGGCTCGCAGCGCCGGCACCGGTCGCGATCATCAGCGGCACGACGCCGAGAATGAAGGCGAAGGCCGTCATCAGGATCGGACGCAGACGCAGACGGCCGGCTTCCATCGCCGCTTCGACGATGCCCATGCCGCCTTCGCGTAGATGCTTGGCGAATTCGACGATCAGAATGGCGTTCTTGGCGGCCAGTCCGATCAGCATGACGAAGCCGATCTGCGAATAGACGTCGATCTGCATGTTGCGCAGCCACAAGGCACCGAGCGCGCCGAACAAGGCAAGCGGCACGGCGAGCAGCACCATGAAGGGCATCGACGCAGGCGAACGCGCTGACCGCGTCGCAGCTCGGCGGCCTCACGACCACGGCGCTCGGACTGTTCTCCAGCGACCAGATCGGTGCGCTGACGACCACGCAGTTCCAGGGCTTGACGACGACGCAGCTCAACGCGTTCACGAGCGACGTTCTCGACGCGCTCGACGTCACCAAGGCGACCTCGACGCAGGTCGCCGGCCTGACGACGACGTCGTTCGCCAACTTGACCGGCGATCAGGTCGCGGCGCTCTCCGCGGACCAGATCGGCTCGCTCTCGACCGACCAGCTCGGCGTGCTCAGCTCGACGGAAGTGCAGGCCTTCTCGACCACGCAGGCCGGCGCGCTGACCGCGGCGCAGCTTGGCGGCCTAGCGACCACGCAGCTCGGCCTGTTCTCGTCCGACCAGTTCGCCGCCTTGACGACGACACAGGTCCAGGGCCTCTCGTCCGACCAACTCAACGCCATCACCGTCGATATGCTTGATGCGCTCGACATCGCCAAGCTCAGCAGCGATCAGGTCACCGGCCTGACGACGACCTCGATCGTCAATCTGTCCGACACGCAGATCGCCGCACTGGCGGCGACGCAGGTCGGCGCGCTGTCCATCGACCAACTGGGTGCGCTGACGACGACCGATTTCAGCAACCTGACGGCCGACCAGTCCGGCGCATTGACGGCGGGGCAGGTCGCGGGCCTGAGCACGACGTACTTCTCGTCGCTGTCGGCCACGACCGGTATTCCGGGTCTGAGCATCTCGGCGATCGCCGGCATCAGCGTGGATGACATTCACGCGCTGACCCAGGATCAGGGCAACGCCTTCACGCAGGCCCAGATCGACGTCATGAGCGCCGATCAGCTCTCGGCGCTGGTCGATGTGGTGACCGCCTAAGGTCAGCCCTGCACGATCAGCAGCAGGTACGCCGCGAACAGGATCAGGTGCACGGCGCCCTGCAGGATATTTGTGCGGCCGCTGGCGAACGTCACGACGCTGACGCCGAGCGTCAGCAACAGCAATATCGGGTCGGTGTGCTCAAGGCCCAAGATCATGTCGTGGCCGTTGAAGTGGCTGATCAGTATCATCGCCGGAATGGTGAGGCCGATGGTCGAGAGCACGGATCCGAGGAAAATGTTGATCGAGCGTTGCAGGCGGTTCGCCATCGCGGCGCGAACCGCGCCGATTGCTTCGGGCGTTGCCACCAGCACGGCCATGATGGCGCCGCCGAGCGCCGCGGGCGCCTTGAGCGTCTCGATCATATAGTCGACCGGGCGCGCCAGATGTTCGGCGAGAAACACAACGGGCACCAGATAGCACAGCAGCAATAGCGCGCTGGGACCGGTCGGCTCGGCCATGTAGGCCTTTCGCTCCGCCGGCGTCTCTTCGATCAGCGTGAAATAGTCGCGGTGGCGTCCGGTCTGCATGGTCAGGAACGCCGCGTAGAGGCCGATCGCGGCTAGCACCAGAAACAACTGCTTCTGGAACGTCATCATGGGGCCGGGCATGGTCTGCGTGTAGTTCGGTAGGATGAGACTTAGCACGACCAGCGGAATAATGACGCAGAGATAAGCGTTGGCGCCCTGCAGATTGTAATGCTGCTCGCGATGCCGCAATCCGCCGACCAGCAGCGACAGGCCGACCATGCCATTGAGGATGATCATCACCACGGCAAACAAGGTGTCGCGCGCCAGGGTCGGGTTGTTGTCGCCATGCACCATGATGGCGGAGATGCTCACGACCTCGATGAAGGTGACGGAGATGGTGAGGATCAAAGTGCCGTAGGGTTCGCCCAGTCGCACCGCGAGCTGTTCGGCGTGGCGCACGACGCACAGCGCCGAGCCGAGGACCACCGAAAACAGCCATATAAAGGTGACGAACAGCCAGGCGGGATTGCTCAGCCTGGCGTCGAGCGACGCGCCGGCGGTCGTGAAATAAAGGCAGGAAACGACGCTGACGCCGAGAAACCACTCGCGACGGGCGTAACTTGATAATGTGCGTTCCATTGAAGCCCCCGGGCGCATGGGTGCCACAGCGGCCCGTCCCCGTCGAGATGGCCAATGCCTTGTGTTTTCGCCGCCTTGCGGCATTGTCGGCGCCACGCCAAACAACAGAAGAAAATCGGATGAAAGAAATCTGGCCGACCGAACTACGCCTGCACAAGGATCGCAAAACGCTTACCGTCGCTTTCGAAGACGGGCAGAGCTTCGATCTGGCGGCGGAATATCTGCGCGT
>CAIYTE010000196.1 GCA_903929045.1 uncultured Hyphomicrobiales bacterium | reverse complement strand
CGCCGCAGCCGGCGATCAGCAGGGTCAGCAGCGCGAAGCCGGCGCTCCAGAGTTTGCTTTGCGTCTGAACGGCGAAAATCGGCTCGATCAGGATGGGATAGGACAGCAGCGCCAGGAAACTGCCGATGTTCGAGGCGGCGTAGAGGAAATAAGGGTCTTTGCCGTCCGGATGTCCCGTGCGGACGAACCACGATTGCAACAAGGGATTATTCGCGGCCAGCGCAAAGAACGGCAATCCGATCGAAACGGCAAAAAGCCCGAGCAGCCAGAATTCCGTGCCGCTGGCCGGCGGCTCGCCCCAGCCTTTGGCGATGGCCAGCGGCAGGGTCAGTCCCGCCGCCACCAGCAGAACGACGTGAACGACGACCGGCACGATGCGCCGCTCGATCTTGGCCAGCCAGTGGGCATAGGCGTAGCCGGCCAGCAGCATGGTCTGGAAGAACACCATGGCGACCGACCACACCGACGGCGAGCCGCCGAGCTGCGGCAGCACCATGCGGGTGAACATCGGCTGCACGGCAAACAGCAGCAGCGCGCTCAGGAGCACCGCCGCGGTGTACATGGCGAGAATAGATCGTTGGGAGGGTGTCGAATTCACCCGTGACCTATACTAGATTCGGGCGGGTACCCCATGACGGGGCAGACATTCGAGGGAGCAGGGAATGGGCGTCATTGCGTGGATCATCGTCGGATTGCTGGCCGGGTGGCTCGCCCACATCATTCTCGGCGGCCGCGGCGGCCTTTTCGGCAATATCGCGGTCGGACTGATCGGCGCGCTGGTCGGCGGTTTTGTGTTCGAAAAGCTGCATTTGCAGGTCATGCCTGACTTCTGGGGCAACCTGATCACGGCCACCATCGGCGCCATCATCTTCCTGTTCCTGTGGCGGGCGATCCGGCGGGTTTAGCGCGGCAGTTGCGGCCTTTGCGCATGGCTGGATCCGGTCCGCTTGCGGCCTGTCCAACCGAGCCGTAAGTAGAGCCCATGGCCGTCGTTCTCGACCTCATCAACAATCCGCGCCCGCGCCACCCTGAAAAGGCGCACCGGCCGGATACGCCTTTGGCGAAAAAGCCGGACTGGATCCGCGTCAAGGCGCCGGTCTCGCCGGGCTACGCGCAGACGCACGCCCTGATGCGCGAGCACAAGCTCGTCACGGTGTGCGAGGAGGCGGGCTGCCCGAACATCGGCGAGTGCTGGGAGAAGAAGCACGCCACGTTCATGATCATGGGCGACACCTGCACGCGCGCCTGTGCCTTCTGCAACGTCAAGACCGGCCTGCCGGCGGCGCTCGATCCGACCGAGCCGGTGCATGTCGGTGAAGCCACCGCCAAGCTCGGCCTCAACCATATCGTCGTCACCTCGGTCGACCGCGACGATCTGGCCGACGGCGGCGCCGAGCACTTCGCGCAGACCATCCGCGCCATCCGCACGCACGCGCCCGGCACGACGATTGAAATTCTGACGCCCGATTTCCTGCGCAAGGAAGGCGCACTCCAAGTTGTCGTGGCGTCGAAGCCCGACGTGTTCAACCACAATCTCGAAACCGTGCCGTCGCAATATCTCACCGTGCGGCCCGGCGCGCGCTATTTCCATTCGCTGCGGCTGTTGCAGCGCGTGAAGGAGCTCGATCCGCAGATGTTCACCAAGTCCGGCATAATGCTGGGGCTCGGCGAAGAGCGGAATGAAGTACTGCAGGTGATGGACGACCTGCGCTCCGCCAATGTCGATTTCCTCACCATCGGCCAGTATCTGCAGCCGACGCGCAAGCATCACGAAGTGAAACGCTTCGTGCCGCCGGATGAATTCATGTCGCTCGAAAAGGTCGCCTATGCCAAGGGCTTCCTGATGGTGTCGGCATCGCCGCTGACGCGTTCGTCGCATCACGCCGGCGACGACTTCGCGCGGTTGAAGGCGGCGCGGTTGGCCCAAGCGAACAAATAAGTGAGCAACGTGCCCTTCTTTATCCCTCCCCCGAAGGGGGAGGGTGGCGAAGCGCAAGCGAGCCGGGTGGGGGATTGGCGCAATGCGGAGAACAAACCCCACCCCGATTGCACTTCGTGCAATCGACCCTCCCCTTGCAGGGGAGGGATAACCTGATGCCTTCCTTCACCAACAAGCGCAGCGTCCGCCACAGCGCGGCGAATATGTTCGACCTCGTCGCCGACGTCGAAAAATATCCGCAGTTCGTGCCGCTGTGCCAAAGCCTCAAAGTCCGAAGCCGCACCGAGAAGGGCGAGAGTACTGTCCTCGTCGCCAGCATGACGGTTGCCTACAAGCTGGTGCATCAGACCTTCACCAGCCGCGTCACGCTCGACAAAACCAATCTGAAAATCCTGGTCGAATATCTCGACGGCCCGTTCAGCCGCTTGCAGAACCGCTGGACCTTTCACCCCACCGGCGACAACGCCTGCAACGTCGAATTCTACATCGAGTACGAATTCAAAAGCCGCACCTTGGCGATGCTGATGGGGGCGATGTTCGACACCGCATTCCGGCGCTTTGCCGCCGCGTTCGAAAAACGCGCGGACGAAGTCTACGGCAAGGACAACTAGCGAGAGTGGCTGGCACCCCGGTGTTTTTGCCATCGCGAAAGCACGCTTTCGCGACCTGATCTATTCTCATTGCAAATAGGTCAACGGGAAACACCAGGGAAGCCAACATGCCGATGTACAAGTGGTCCGACCTCGAAGAGGTGCCGCTCAACCCGCTCATCAAGGGCCGCGTCGTTGAGGTGCCGAACGCCATGATGGCGCGCATCAAGGCGCCGAAGGGGCCGATCAACATGCACACGCATGAGTTCGACCAGATCACCCATATGCTCGCCGGCAAGATGCGCTGGGTCATTGAAGGCGAGGAGCCGCGCATCGTGACGCCCGGCGACGTCCTGCTGATGCCGGCCGGTGTGCCGCACGGCGGCGAGGTTCTGGAAGATGCCGAATATCTCGACGTCTTTGCGCCGGGCCGTCAGGACTTCAGCTGGTATAAGCAAAAGCTGCCGGAGAAGTAGCGCGGGCGCGGCGATCTCTGCTAACCAATAATAAAAAATACGATGGGGAGTGAGACGATGGATTTCCGCAAGGGCTTTGCCGGCCTCGTGCTCGGCGCAACGCTGGCCATGGGCGGCGCCGCTTCGGCGCAGTCGAATTACCCCAGCCGCCCGATCACCATGATCGTGCCGCTGCAGGCCGGAACCGCCTCCGATCTCGTCGCGCGCATTATCGCGCAGGACTTCGGCGAGCGTACCGGCAAGACCATGCTGATCGAAAACATCATCGGCGGCGGCGGCGGCGGCGGCATCGGCGCCACCCGCGTCGCACGCGCCACGCCCGACGGCTACACCATCGGCGCCTTCAACAGCGGCATCCATACCATTCTGCCATTCACGGCGATCAAGATGGGCTTCGAGCCGTTCGAAGATCTGATCCCGATCACCGTCATGGCGCGCTTCCCCAGCGTTCTGATCGTCAACAACGACCTGCCGGTGAAAAACGTCGCCGACCTGATCGCGCTGGCGAAGAAAGAGCCCGGCAAGCTGAACTACGCCTCGGTCGGCGTCGGCAGCCCGCAGCATGTCGCCATGGAGCAACTCAAGGCCGATGCCGGCATCGAGATGACGCATGTGCCGTATCGCGGCGGCGCTGCGGCGACGCAGGCCATCGCGACCGGCGAGGTCAACGTGTTCTGGATCGCGGTGTCGGTCGCCCAGCCCTTCATCGAGGCCAAGACCGTGCGCGCCATCGCCGTCGGCGACGATGTGCGCACCAAGATTTTCCCGGACGTGCCGACGGTCGCCGAGACCATCAAGGGCTACGACTACATGCCGATTTTCGCGCTGTTCACCCCGAAGGGCACGCCGCCGGACGTCGTCGCTTACCTGCACAAGGAAATCACGACCTCGCTGAAGAAGCCGGAAGTGATCAAGCGTCTTGAGGCGGCAGGGCTCGAAGCCCGCACCTCGACCGGCGCTGAACTCAACGCCGCGCTTGAAAGCGAAGCCAAGCGCCTTGGCCCGATCGTCAAGAAACTTGGTATCGGCCAATTCTGAAACAAGCCGCTCGTCCCCGCGCAAGCGGGGACCCAGAGCGCAACACACATTATTCGCCGTGGTCCTGGATTCCCGCTTTCGCGGGAATGAGCGGAGTTTCGAGTGACGACCGAACCTGAACTTGAACCGCGCTCACCGGAGCACGAGCCGACATTCGAGGAGGCCCGCGAGCAGGCGAGCGTTGCGCGGGGCTGGCTCAATAGCGATTTCGTCGATCAGGTCAGCTATCCGGTCACTTACAGCGGCGAGCCGATCACCTTTGTTGTGACCGGCCATCCGCCGGAGACCGCCTCTGCCGTCGTCGATGTCTTCAAGCCCTCGTTCAAGGTGCTGGAGACGATGTCGCGCGGCAAGATCAAGGTCGAGGAGCATTGGGGCGCGAGCCGTCATCGCGATCGCGACGGTGTCGCGGCGCTTACCGACGGCCGCTCGCACTTCGCGCCGATCTATTCCGGCTGGGACAGCAACGCATACAAGCTCGTGCAGGGCCTGCAATTGCCCGGGCTGTTTCCGAATTCGGAAATGGCGACGTTGGTGTCGGAGCAGCTCTACGATAAATATTTCCGCGCCGATGTCGAGCGTCAGGGCATCCTGATGGGGCGCATGAAAGCGTCCGGCGCCTATCACATCTTCAGCATGAAGCCGGTGCGCACGCGCGACGACTTCAAGGGCTTGCGTGTCGGCACCACCGAAGGCGTCGAGGCCGACGTCATGCGCGCGCTCGGCGCGATCCCCGTCAGCCTGTCATCGCTGGAGATGAATCCGGCGTTGTCGGAAGGCCGCATCGACGCCATGCATCTCGCCGACGGATCGGCCGAGGTGTTCAGCATCGGCAAGGTGGCGAAATATCGCACCGCTTTGAGCCTGGTGCGGCAGAACCTCGAATTCGGCTTGAGCAAAGCGGCGTGGGCCGCGATGCCGCCGGATCTCCAGACCATCGTCGATGCCTGGCTGCGCGCGGAGGCGCAGGCCGAGACGCAGGTATTTTATCGCGTCGCTGGTGCACGGGCGCGGGACCGCTTCAAGGAAGGCGGCATGCAGTTCGTCAATTTCAGCGTCGCGGAATTCGGCAGGATCTTCGATGCGACACGGCCCGTGGTCGATACCTTTATCGCCAAGGAAGAGTCCGCAGGCCGTCCGGCGCGCGCCATGATCCACGACATCGCCGACGCCGTCGAAGAGCATCAGGGCAAGACGCAGAACGACCTGATGCGCGAGGCGATCCTTGATCCGGTGCGCGGCATCAACCGCTAGTTCAACGACCAGATCGCGGCGTTCAGCACGCCGGCAAAACCGACCCACGCCGCCAGGGGGACAAGCGCCCATCCGGCGATCGGGTCGAGCAGCCGGAACGTATGGACGGTCGCGAGAACCAACAAAAATTGCGGTGCAATGTTCACTAGCCCCAATAGCGGGCTGTGCGCGGCAAAGAACATCCACGACCAGGCGACGTTCAGCGCCAGCTGCGCATAGAACAGGATCAAGGCCGTGCGGCGTGCCGGCGAGGGCGCCAAGCGCCAGATGCGCCACACCGAAAACGCCATCAGCGCATAAAGCGTGGTCCACACCGGACCGAACACCCAGTTCGGCGGATTGAAGGACGGCTTCACCAAAGTGGCGTGCCACGGCAGATTGGAAAAGGTCGCCAGTTGGCCGAGCAACAGCGCGGCGATCACGGGAACGATGGCATATGCGATGTAAGTGAGGGGACGGCGCCATCCGGCGTTTGCACTGTCGGTCATGTGATCGTTCTGCAATGAGCCGCGGCGTTATTGCCCGGCCAGGTCTTGAAGCATCGACAACGCCTGAAGCACGGATTGGTGCCTCACGTTCGCGCGCCCAAGCGCGCCGTATTCCTTTTTGACGTGAACGAGCGCGCCGCCCCGGGATGCGGCGGCGAAATGCACCAGACCTTCCGGCTTGTTGCCGTCGCTGCCGGGGCCGGCGATGCCGGTAATCGCGACCGCGACATCGGCATTCGAATGGGCCAAGGCGCCGCGCGCCATGGCTTCGGCGGTTTCGCGGCTGACGGCGCCCGGGCCGGGATAGTCCAGCATGTCTTGCGATACGCCGAGCATTTGAACCTTGGCGGCGTTTGAGTAGGTGACAAAGCCGCGGTCCACGACGTCCGACGAGCCGGGAATTTCAGTCAACGCAGCGGCGACGAGACCGCCCGTGCAGGATTCCGCCGTGGCGGCTTTCCAGCCGCGTTTGCGGCAGGACTCGAGCACGGCCGTTGCGGCGGCGGTCACATCGGGCGTCACAGCGCGCTCCAGGGCAGGCGCACGGTCGCCGTGGCGTAAGCCGCGATGCCTTCGCCGCGTCCGGTGAAGCCGAGCTTCTCGCTGGTGGTGGCTTTGACCGCAACGCGGCCGGTGCCGAGGCTACAGATTGTGGCGATGCGGTCGCGGATGGCGTCGCGATGCGGGCCGATCTTCGGCGTCTCGCAGACGATGGTGAGATCGAGATGCGCGATGCGTCCGCCACGCGCGGCAACGCGCTCGACGGCGTAGCTCAGGAATTTGTCGGAGGCCGCGCCCTTCCACTGCGGATCGCTCGGCGGAAAGTGCGAGCCGATATCGCCGTCGGCCAAAGCGCCGAGAATGGCGTCGACGATGGCATGCAGACCGACGTCCGCGTCCGAATGTCCGACCAGCGCATGGTCGTGTGTAATTCGCACGCCGCCGATCATGACATGATCGCCCGGACCGAAGGCGTGGACGTCGAAGCCCATGCCGGTGCGAATGTCGCCCATGGCGGCGAACTGCATCGCTTCGCTGCGCGCGAAGTCCTCGGCCGTCGTGACTTTGATATTGCCGGGCTCACCGGGGAAGACGTCGACTTTCATGCCGGCCCATTCTGCGAGTGCGGAGTCATCGGTGAAATCCTCGCGGCCGGCCGCCTGCGCGCGGCGATGTGCGGCGAGCAGCGGCTCGAAGGCGAAGGCCTGCGGCGTTTGCACGAGCCGCAGCATCGCGCGATCCAACGTCTTATCGACGCGGCCGAGGCTATCGACTGTCTTGACCGTATCGGTCACCGGCAGCGCCGGGATAGCCGCTCCCGTTTTCTGCGCCGCCGTGATGGCGCGCGACAGCAGATCGGGGCTGGCGAAGGGGCGGGCGGCGTCGTGGATGAGGACGTAATCCGGTTTGCGCGGGGCGAGCGCCTCAAGCCCGGCGCGGACGGACGCCTGGCGGGTCGCGCCGCCGGCGACGGGCGACAGCAGCCGCGGATGACCCGCAAGGTCCGTACGGAGCTGTGCATAAAGTTCCTGGTCGCCGGCGTTGATCACGGTCAATACGGCGCCGATGTTTTGGTGATCCAAGAAGCCCGACAAGGTTCGGGACAGCATGACCTCACCGCCGATCTGCCTGAATTGCTTCGGCAAATCGCCGCCGGCGCGGGTTCCGCGCCCCGCGGCCACAATCACGGCGGCAATGTCAGGCATTCCCTGGATACTCCCAATCGCTTCGCTGGATAGCGCATCATGCCTAGGATTGGCACGGGAAAAGCGGGTATTCCCCGAGGCCTAAGATTCACGCATAGGTCTTAAGCTTATCCAATTTATTGCAGTGCAGCACTTGCGCGCCTTGTCAAAATGGCTAAACTCTGGGCAATGAAAGGGGCCGCCTAAATGCTAGGCAGTCAATCCGTGCAGACGAACACCAAGCCACTTCCGAGCGTATCCCTCCGTATTGGCACTGTCACAGTGCCGAACCGGGTCGTTCTCGCCCCCATGTCGGGGATCACCGATACGCCGTTCCGCCGCCTGGCGGAGCGCCTGGGTGCAGGCTTGGTCGTCTCTGAAATGACCGCCTGTGCCGCGCTGGCGCAGGGCCAGCGCGAGGCCCGCGTCCGCAGCGAAGGCAGCGGCGTTGCCATTCGCGTCGTGCAGCTGGCCGGCTGCGAAGCGCATTGGATGGCGGAGGGCGCCCGCATCGTCGAGGCGAACGGCGCGCAGATCGTCGATATCAATATGGGTTGCCCGTCGAAGCAGGTGACCAACGGTTCGTCGGGCTCGGCGCTGATGCGCGATCTCGATCACGCTCTGACCTTGATCGAAGCGACGGTCGGCGCGGTCAACGTTCCCGTCACACTGAAGATGCGTCTCGGCTGGGATCACGGCAGCATCAACGCGCCGGAGCTCGCGCGCCGCGCGCAGGACGCCGGCGTTCAGCTGATCACGGTGCATGGCCGCACGCGGTGCCAGTTCTACACCGGGACTGCCGATTGGTCGGCGGTGCGCGCGGTGAAAGAGGCCGTGACGATCCCCGTTGTCGTCAATGGCGACATTCGCTCGTTCGACGATGCTGCGACCGCGATTGAATCGTCCGGCGCCGATGCCGTCATGATCGGACGTGCGGTGCAGGGCCGTCCGTGGCTGCCCGGCCAGATCGCGCAATTCCTCGCGACCGGAAAACGCGGCGCGACGCCCCATCTGTTCGAACAATTCACGATGATCGACGCGCTCTACGAAGAGATGATCGCGCATCACGGCCTCACCATCGGCCGCAAGCACGCGCGCAAGCATCTCGGCTGGGCGCTGGATGCCGCGGCGGAAAGCGCCGGCGTTCCGATCGAAACCCTCAAGCGCCATCGCGCGCGCGTTCTGACCGCCGAAGATCCGGCGCAGGCACGCACGCTGTTGACCGACGCATTCGATGCCTTTGCCTGGAAGGCCGCAGCATGAGTTTTGTGCCATGAGTCCCGCTCACGCCCTCAGCGCCACGGTGAACTCGCCGGCCGATGCGGTGCTGCATGCACTGCCGCATCCCGTGCTCATGGTGTCGCCGGATGGCAGGATCGCCGACGCCAATGTCGCGGCCGAACAGTTTTTCGAAGCGTCGATCCCGATGCTGCGCCGCCATCTCCTGCGCGAACTCGTGCCGTTCGGCTCGCCGTTGCTGGCGTTGATCGAGCAGGTCCGCCAGCGTGGCTCTGCGGTCAACGAATACAAGGTCGATCTGGCGACGCCGCGCAATCCCGGTGAACGTCTCGTCGATCTCCACGTCGCGCCGCTTGCGGAATATCCCGACCATGTCGTCGTGATGCTGCAAGAGCGTACCATCGCCGACAAGATGGACCGCCAGCTGACGCATCGCGGCGCCACGCGCTCCGTGATCGCGCTCGCCGCCATG
>CAIYTE010000195.1 GCA_903929045.1 uncultured Hyphomicrobiales bacterium | reverse complement strand
TGAAAAAGAAGCGGGATGCTTTATAACAGACCGCGCTTTCGCCGCACCACGTGCGATGATGATACGGTCCAATCTCGAGTGGAGGGAGAGCAAGGACACCCTGAAGCCGCTCCGCCGGTCGCGTGGCCGATGATGGCTACAACGCGCTCATGGGCGGCCACCGTGTCGTCGTCCCCGGCTTCCCCAATCGCGTCGCCAGCCTAACGCCACGGCTGTTTCCCCGGACCCTGATGTCGGCCGTGGCTGAATGGCGCCTGAACTGGTTTCATCGGAGCCGTTGACGACCCCGGCGATCTACGTCATCCCATGACCGCAGCCACCCGCGCCACGGAAGCCCAATGGCCGACAGCAACACCGACGTAAAGAAAATGCCCTTCGAGACGGCGATCCAGGAACTGGAATCGATCGTCAAACGGCTCGAGGAAGGCAAGGTGCCGCTCGAGGAATCGGTGGCGATCTACGAGCGCGGCGAGGTGCTCAAGGCCCGCTGCGAGGAGCTGCTGCGCCAAGCCGAGGCCCGGGTGGAAAAGATCACCCTTGATGCCTCCGGCAAGCCCTCAGGCAGCGAGCCGCTCGACGTCGACTGACGTTGGGGAACCCGGAAAAAGCCCGAAATCCGGCCGACACAGGGCGAATTGCCCGCCCCTCCCCAAGGGTGTAAGCCTTTGGAGTTGAATATTAATGAGGCCGGCGCCGCCTGCGCCGTGGAGTTCGCTTTTGCCGGAATCGTCCAAAACGCCCCTGCTCGACCGCGTCCTCGTGCCCAGCGACATGAAGAATTTGTCGCTCGAGCAGCTCAAGCAGCTCGCTGACGAATTGCGCACCGAGACTGTCGACGCCGTCGCCAAGACCGGCGGCCACCTCGGCGCGGGCCTCGGCGTCGTCGAACTGACGGTCGCGCTGCACGCCGTGTTCGATACGCCGGACGACAAGCTGATCTGGGACGTCGGCCACCAAGCCTATCCGCACAAGATTCTGACCGGCCGCCGCGACCGTATCCGCACCTTGCGTCAGGGCGGCGGACTGTCCGGCTTCACCAAGCGCGCCGAGAGCGAATACGACCCGTTCGGCGCGGCGCATTCCTCGACCTCGATTTCCGCTGCGCTCGGCATGGCCGTGGCGCGCGATCTCAAGGGCGGCAAGAACAACGTCATCGCCGTGATCGGCGACGGCGCGATGTCGGCGGGCATGGCCTACGAAGCCATGAACAATGCCGGCGCGCGCAACGAGCGGCTCATCGTCATTCTCAACGACAACGACATGTCGATCGCGCCGCCGGTCGGCGCCATGTCGGCCTATCTGTTGCGCCTCGGTTCAGGGCGCACCTTCCTGAAGCTGCGCGACGTCGGCAAGCAGCTGACGCAACATCTTCCCAAGAGCTGGGATCGCGCCATCACCCGCGCTGTCGAGCATGCGCGCGGCTACATGATGGGCGGCACGTTGTTCGAGGAGCTCGGCTTCTATTATGTCGGGCCGATCGACGGCCATAACCTCGATCACCTGCTGCCGATCCTGCGCAACGTGCGCGATGCCGAAATCGGCCCTATCCTCGTTCACGTCGTGACGCAAAAGGGCAAGGGCTACGCCCCGGCGGAAACATCCGCCGACAAATATCACGGCGTGGTCAAGTTCGACGTCGCCACCGGTGCGCAGGCCAAATCCAAGGGCGGCGCGCCGCAATACACCAAGGTGTTCGCTGACAGCCTGATCAAGGAAGCGCGCAAGGACGACAAGATTCTTGCCATCACCGCGGCGATGCCCTCCGGCACCGGGCTCGACCTGTTCGGACAGGAATTTCCCAATCGCTGTTTCGACGTCGGCATTGCCGAGCAGCACGCTGTGACTTTCGCGGCCGGTCTGGCGACACAGGGTTTCAAGCCGTTCGTGGCGATCTATTCGACCTTCCTGCAGCGCGCCTACGACCAGGTCGTGCATGACGTCGCCATCCAGAATTTGCCGGTGCGCTTCGTCCTCGACCGCGCCGGCTTGGTCGGCGCCGACGGCCCGACGCATGCGGGCGCCTTCGACCTCGCTTATCTCGGCTGCCTGCCGAATTTCGTCATCATGGCCCCGGCGGACGAGGCCGAGCTCGTCAACATGATGGCGACGCAAGTGGCGATTCATGACCGGCCGTCCGCCTTGCGCTATCCGCGCGGCGAAGGCACCGGCGTTGCAATGCCGGCGGAAGGCACGCCGCTCGAAATCGGCAAAGGCCGCATCGTCCGCGAGGGCCACAAGGTGGCTTTGCTGTCGCTCGGCACAAGGCTCGCGGAATGTCTGAAGGCCGCCGACGAATTGGCCGCGTTGGGCCTGTCCACGACGGTTGCAGACGCCCGTTTCGCCAAGCCGCTCGATCTCGCGCTGATCCTCAAGCTGGCCCGCGAGCACGAAGTGCTGGTCACCATCGAAGAGGGCTCGATCGGCGGCTTCGGGTCGTTCGTACTCCAGGCTCTGGCAGAGCACGGCGCGCTCGACACCGGCTGCAAGGTACGTTGCATGACCTTGCCCGACGTCTTCCAGGATCAGGACACGCCGGCAGCGATGTATGCGCAGGCCCGGCTCGACGCCAAGGGCATCGTCAAGAAGGTCTTCGAGGCGCTCGGCAAAGACGCGACCGCCGAAACCGTCAAGCTTGCCTAGAGCCGTTTCTTGCGCGGGACCTTCGCGCCCTTCTTGCGCGCCTCGGACAGCCCGATCGCAATCGCCTGTTTCTTACTTTTGACCTTGCGGCCGCTGCCGCTCTTGAGCGTGCCTTTCTTGCGCTTCTTCATCGCCAGCTCGACGGACTTGGAGGCGCCTTTGGAATATTTCCGTGCCATGCTGGCTCCTGAAATGTTTTCTCCCGCATCGTTGGCGATAACAATCCGTTGTAAAACTGGTTCCCGGCCCGGAGCCGGACCATGACCCCGCGCCAGCGCGCCGACCGCTTGCTCGTCGAGCGCGGCCTGTTCGAAAGCCGCGCCAAGGCGCAGGCCGCCATCGAAGCCGGGCTCGTCACCGCCAACGATGTCGTCGTGCGCAAGGCGTCCGAGGTCCTCGCCAGCGACGCGGCGCTGCAGGCAAGCCCCGCTTACCCGCACGTCTCGCGCAGTGGCTTGAAGCTCGCCGCGGCGCTCGACCGTTTCACCTTCGATCCGCGCGGCCGCGTCTGCCTCGACGTCGGCGCTTCGACCGGCGGCTTCACGCAGGTGCTGCTGGAAAGTGGCGCCAGACAGATTTACGCGGTCGATGTCGGCCGCGACCAATTGCACGCCAGCCTGCGGGCGCGGCCTGAAATTGTATCGCTGGAAGAAACCGATATCCGCACCCTCGCCCTCCCCGGCGACAAGCCCGATCTCGTCGTCATCGATGTCAGCTTCATTTCGCTCAAGCTCGTCCTGCCTCCTGCGCTGGCGCTTGCACAGATGCCGGCACAGCTCGTCGCGCTGATCAAACCGCAATTCGAAGCCGGCCGCGCCGCGCTCAAACGCGGCATCGTGCGCGATGCGGCGGTGCATGACGCCGTTTGTGCCGATATTGCGCAGTGTGTGATCGCGCTCGGCTGGCGGGTGCTCGATGTTATCCCCTCGCCCATCACCGGCGGTGACGGCAACGCCGAATTCCTGCTAGGTGCGGCGCATGAATGAACAACATGACTGAACAGCTCACCATAGCCCGGCTTGGCCATCGCGGCGACGGCATTGCCGAGACCAACACCGGGCCGGTGTTCGTGTCCTACACTTTGCCCGGCGAAACGGTGACGGCGGAGCGCGTCGAGGGTCATGCCGAACGCCGGCATTTGCTGCGCGTCGATACGCCGAGCCATGAGCGCATCGCACCGATCTGCAAGCATTTCGGCATTTGCGGTGGCTGCGCCATGCAGCATTGGTCGCTGGCCGAGTACCATCTGTGGAAGCGCGGCCTCGTCGCCGAGGCGTTGGCGCATGCCAATCTCATCGCGCCGGTCGCCGATCTGATCGATGCGCACGGTCAGGGCCGCCGCCGCGCCACGTTCCACGCCCGGCGCGGCCAGCGCGACATTCTCGAGGTCGGCTTTGCCGCGCCCCGTGCGCATCACATCGTCGCCATCGACGTCTGCCCGATCCTGAGCAAGGGCCTCGACGGCGCGGTCCAGGCCGCATGGGCGGTCGCCGAACTGCTCAAGCCCGTCAACAAGCCGCTCGACATTCAGGTCACAGCCACCGACGCCGGCATCGACATGGATGTGCGCGGCTCGGGCCCACTGAATTCAAAGCTGACCGGCGTCGTGGCGACGTTGATCGCAAAGCACAAACTGGCCCGCCTCACCCGCCACGGCGAACTGGTCGCGCAAAGCGCGCCGCCGACGCTCAAGGTCGGCAAGGCGCATGTGACCCTGCCGCCCGGCGCGTTTCTGCAAGCCACCGCCGAAGGCGAAACCGCGTTGGCGAAACTGGTGCTGCAGCATACCGGCAAGGCCAAACGGGTGGCCGACCTGTTTTCCGGCATCGGTACGTTTGCGCTGAGACTGGCCGAACAGGCGCGCGTCACCGCCGTCGACAGCGAAGCGCCCGCCATCAAGGCGCTGGAAAAAGCCGCGCATATGACGCCGGGCTTGAAACAGGTCGAGGCGCTGGCGCGCGATCTGTTCCGCCGCCCTTTGATGGCGAGCGAGCTCAAGGTGTTCGATGCAGTCGTGTTCGATCCGCCGCGCCAGGGCGCCGAGGCGCAGACCAGCGAGCTGGCCAAGAGCAAGGTGCCGGTCGTGATTGCGGTGTCGTGCGATGCGACGACCTTTGCGCGCGATGCGCGGGTTTTGGTCGATGGCGGCTACACGCTCGCCGGCGTGACGCCCGTCGACCAGTTCCGCTATTCGCATCATGTCGAGCTGGTAGCGAAGTTCACACGCTGACGTTCATCATCCGCGAAAGCGGATGATCCAGCACTTTGGCTTCGAAGAAATTGTTGGATGCCCGCCTACGCGGGCATGACGAGTAAATCACCGAAAATCCATTCCGCTGCCGCCCCAGCGCTCCTGCCACATCTTTTCGCCGATGGTGCAGGAAATGCGCGGCGCCGATGAGGCCGCCGGAATAACTTTCGCCTCCGGCTGGCGGCCCGCGACTTCCAAGATCAGCTTGGTGCGCGTCGCTTCGATGAATTTTTCGCGCTCGCGGATCGGAATAACAAAGGCGCCCGGCCCGCCGATGACGCAATCTTCGTAGTAGATGTCGAGCTCTTCGATATCGAGCGTCGCATAACTGGCGCGCTTCAGCATGATCGGCAAGCCGTTGATGGTGATGCCGGCATTGACGATCTGATCGCGCATCGGCGTCAGCAGCGGGCCCGAATTGTTGGCGCCATCGCCGGAAACATCGATGACGCGGCGCAGACCGCGATAGCCGCTATTGTCGAACAGCGGCTGGGCGAATTTCAGCGCGCCGGCAATCGAGGTGCGCGAGGCGCGGCGATATGGCGCGCGCGCGATTTCGGCGGCAACCGCATCCGCCGCTTCCGGCCCATCGATCAATCGCCACGGCATGACGATCTTCTGGTCGTTGGCGCCGGCCCATTCGAAATATGTGACAGCGATCTTACCGTTGGCGCCTTCACGCAGCGCGCGCAGGAATTCAGTGGAGGTCAGCGCCTTGATGTAGCCTTCGCGCTGCAGCGCCTGTTCATCGGGGTCCATCGAGTAGGAAACATCGACCGCCAGCACCAGTTCGACATCGACGGGAACGGCGCTGGGGCTGCGATCGGCAAAGCGAAAAGGCGTCGGGGCGGCGAGCGCCGCCACCGCGCACAAGCCGGCGATCACCGCACCGGCCGCAGACCACAACAGACGGTTTCGCGCCATATCGCTCTCCCGTAGCCTCCGGAATGGTGGCACGCGGGCGGAACGAAAAAAAGAGCCGCGTGCTCAGCTATCCAGCGTTTCCGTCGCGGCAATTTCGATACCGAAGCCGCCGAGGCCGACATAAGTGCGCTTGCTGGAGGCCAACAGCCGGATCGAGGAAATGCCGAGATCCTTGAGGATTTGCGCACCGAGGCCGACTTCACGCCATTGGTTGGTGCGCGCGGCTTCGGTGCCGCTCTCGGCGTCCTGCGGCGTGACCACGGGCACGCCGGCAGTGCCGTCGCGCAGATAGACGATGACGCCGCGGCCCTCGGTCTTGAAGCGCGTCAGCGCGGCGTGGATGGACTTGCCGCCACCGAACACATCGCCGATGACGTCGGCGCGATGCAAGCGGGCCGGTACATTCTTGCCGTCACCGATGTCGCCATGGACGAAGGCCATGTGGTGCACGCGGTCATAGGGCGTAACGAAAGCGTAGCCCTTGAGCGTGCCGATCTCGGACGGCACCGTAAATTCGCCGACGCGCTCGATCAGCTTCTCGCGCGCCTGGCGATAGGCGATCAGGTCGGCAACCGAGATGCGCTTGATGCTGTGCTTCTCGGCGAAGGCGTTGATCTGCGGACCGCGCATCACGGTGCCGTCGTCATTGACCATTTCGCAGATAACGCCGACCGGCTCCAGCCCGGCGAGCTTGCAGAGATCGACGGCGGCCTCGGTGTGACCCGAGCGCATCAGCACCCCGCCCTCTTTGGCGATCAGCGGAAAGATATGGCCGGGGCGCACGAAGTCGGCAGCGCCGGCATTGCCATTGGCGAGATTGCGCACGGTCGCCGTGCGGTCGTCGGCCGAAATGCCGGTCGTCGTGCCGTGTTTGTAGTCGACCGAAACGGTGAACGGCGTGCTGTGCGCCGACTCGTTGTCGGCCACCATCGGCGCCAGATTGAGGCGGCGCGCGGTCTCCCGCGTCAGCGGCGTGCAGACGATGCCGCAGGTGTTGCGGATGATGAAGGCCATCTTCTCGGCGGTGGCATGAACCGCGGCGAGAACGAGATCGCCCTCGTTCTCGCGGTCGTCGTCGTCGGTGACGGCGACGATCTCGCCTTTGGCAAAGGCCTTGATGGCCGCATCGACGCTTGCGTGATTATGGGACACTGAAAAATCCTCGAACGCGGCTCAGGTGCCGGGCTTGAACGGCCACGCCGTTCCTTCGCCGACCTGGGCGCGATGCATCATGTAGTGATCGGCCAGCACGCATGCCACCATCGCCTCGGCGATAGGCACAGCGCGTATGCCGACGCAGGGATCGTGACGGCCCTTGGTCATGATATCGGTGTCGTTGCCGTACCGGTCCACCGTCTTGCGCGGCGTCAGGATCGACGAGGTCGGCTTGACGGCGAAGCGCGCGACAATCGGCTGACCGGTCGAAATGCCGCCGAGAATGCCGCCGGCATGGTTGGACAAAAATACCGGCTTTTTGGCGTTACCCATGCGCATCTCATCGGCATTGTCTTCGCCGTTCATCGCCGCGGTGGCAAAGCCATCGCCGATTTCGACGCCCTTCACGGCGTTGATGCCCATCAGCGCGCTGGCGAGTTCGGCATCGAGCTTCTTGTAGACCGGCGCGCCGAGACCGGCGGGCACGCCTTCGGCGACGACCTCGATCACCGCGCCGATCGACGAGCCGGATTTGCGCACGCCATCGAGATATTCCTCGAAGAACTTCGCCTGCTTGGCATCGGGACAGAAGAACGGGTTCTTGTCGATCTCGTTCCAGTCGAAGCGTGCAGGATCGATCTTGTGCGGACCCATCTGCACGAGCGCCGCACGGATGCTAACGCCCGGCAAAACCTTGCGCGCCACCGCGCCCGCCGCCACACGCGCTGCGGTCTCGCGCGCGGAGGAGCGGCCGCCGCCGCGATAATCATGGATGCCGTATTTGGCGTCATAGACATAGCCGGCGTGGCCGGGCCGGTATTTGGCCTTGATGTCGGAATAGTCCTTGGAGCGCTGGTCGACGTTTTCGATCATCAGCATCAGCGGCGTCCCGGTCGTGACCTGAACGCCGTCCTCGCCGGTGAACACGCCCGACATGATCTTCACCGCGTCCGGCTCCTGGCGTTGCGTCGTGAAACGCGACTGGCCGGGGCGGCGCTTGTCGAGATGAAGCTGGATGTCGGCTTCGGTCAGCGGAAGGCGCGGCGGGCAACCGTCGACCACGCAGCCGATTGCCGCCCCGTGGCTTTCGCCGAAGCTGGTGAACCGGAAAAGATGGCCGAAGGTGTTGAAGGACATAGAGGTTCCGCTGTTGCGGATTTAGGTACCCCGCAGCCTTGCGGGGGTCAAATCGAACCCGAAATCATGCGTAACGGGTCATTTTATCGCCCCGGAACACGTAAACCACGCCCTGAGCGACATCGATAAGCGGCGCGGCGGCCGGTTTGGCGATCCCCAGATAGGCCATCAGCGCACGGGCGGTGCCGCCGTGGGCCGTCGCCACCGTGTCGCCGGTCAGGCTGTCGTACCATTCGGCCATGCGGGCCGAGACCATCTTGTAGCTCTCGCCGCCGGGCGGCACGAAGTGCCACTTGTCGTGCTCGCGCTGCGAAATGTGCACGGGATCGTGGTTGCGCAGATAGGCCAAAGTGAAGCCTTCCCACTCGCCGAACGACAATTCGGCAAGGCGCTCATCGAGACGATAGCCCTGCGCCGGCAGACCGATTTCGGCGCGTGCCAGCTCCATGGTCTGGGTGGCGCGGCCGAGCGGGCTTGAGGCGTAATCGAGCGAAGCCGGATCGATGCCCTCGCGCGCGAACAGGTCGCGCAGGATCTCGCCGCAATGCGTCGCCTGCCCGCGGCCCTTCGCGTTGAGCGGAATATCGCGGCGGCCCTGAAGGCGGCCGCCGACGTTCCAGTCGGTCTCGCCGTGACGGAGGTAATAGACGGTCGGCTTGGCCGCACCCGTCATTCTTATTTCACTTCAAAATCCGGCGCGTCGGGATGCTTAATGCCGACGACATGATAACCGGCATCGACGTGCTGGATTTCGCCGGTGATGCCGCTCGACAGATCGGAAAGGAAGAACATGCCGGCCTTGCCGACATCCTCCAGCGACACGTTGCGCCGCAGCGGCGTATTATATTCGTTCCATTTCAGGATATAGCGGAAGTCGCCGATGCCCGACGCGGCCAAAGTCTTGATCGGACCGGCGGAGATGGCGTTGACGCGGATGTTCTTCACGCCGAGATCGGCCGCCATATAGCGCACCGACGATTCAAGGGCCGCCTTGGCCAGACCCATGACGTTGTAATGCGGCATCCACTTCTCGGCGCCGTAATAGGTCAGCGTCAGCATCGAGCCGCCATTGGTCATCAGCTTCTCGGCGCGCTGCGCGATCGCCGTGAACGAGTAACAGCTGATGAGCATGGTCTTGGTGAAGTTTTCTTCCGTCGTATCGACGTAGCGGCCGTCGAGCTGGTCCTTGTCGGAAAAGGCGATGGCGTGGACGATGAAGTCGAGCGAGCCCCAGGCCTGCTGCACCTGCGCGAAGACGGCATCCATCGAAGCCGGGTCGGTGACGTCGCAATGGCCGACGACGAGACCGTCGACCTCTTCGGCCAGCGGCTCGACGCGCTTCTTGAGGGCGTCGCCCTGGTAGGTAAAAGCGAGGTCGGCGCCGTGGTCGCGGCAGGCCCGCGCAATGCCCCAGGCGATCGAGCGGTTATTGGCCACGCCCATGATCAGCCCGCGCTTGCCGCGCATCATTCCTGAGACTTCCGCCATCGAACTTCCCGTCCTTGCGCGGCAAACCGCCGCCGCTCCCTATGGCATAGGGTCCTTGGGACCTTCAAGCAACCGCCCGCCCCGCCCGGCCTTAACCCCGATTACGTTTTTGGGAATATGTCCGTCTACCGGGGGTTTTTCTGTGAGAAGACAAGGGTGGATACCTTTGCGGTATCCGCGCCTTACCGGCTCGATCAGGGGACCTGTTTGCCCACGTTTCAGCAGAACGTCGAAGCGACCATTCCGGCTCTGCGCCGCTACGCGCGGGCGCTGACCCGGGATTCGGACATCGCCGACGATCTGGTCCAGGACACTTTGGTACGGGCCTTGCGTTCAGAACATTTGTTCCATGGTGGCGAAGTGCGCAGTTGGCTCTACACGATCCTGACCAATCTCAACCGCAACCGCTTGCGGTCTTTGTCGCGACGGCCGCCCATGTCCTCGATCGAGGACAATGACGCGCCGGATCTGGCCGGCCCCGAAGCCGGCGGCCGCGATATCGAGCGCGCGCTGGCGACCCTGGTCGAAGACCAGCGCAATGCTCTGCTGCTCGTGGTGCTTGAGGGTTTGAGTTACCGCGAAGTCGCGGAAGTACAAGGCGTACCGATCGGAACCGTGATGTCGCGTCTCGCGCGTGCGCGTGTGCAGATCAAAACTTATCTCGACGGCGAGCGCCCGGCGCTGCGCCGCGTGAAATAGAGAAGGACGTGCCATGATCGATCGCGATTCACCCGTGACCGAGGAAGAGCTTCACGCTTTTGTCGACGGCGAATTGCCCGCCGACCGGCTGGACGCGGTCAACGCCTGGCTCAACCAGCATGCGGACCAGGCCGCGCTGGTCGCGGCATGGCGTGCGCAGGCCGACAGCATTCGCGCGCGCTATGGTGCAACCGCCAATGAGCCCGTGCCGGAACGTCTGCAGCTCGATCAGGTGCTGAAGCAAGACCGCGCTGCTGTCCGTCCGTGGAAGGCCTGGGCGTCGATCGCGGCCATGGTCGCATTCCTCGTCGGCGGCGGCGCCGGCTGGGTCGCGCGCGGCGCGGCTTCCGTGGCGCCGAGCAATTTCGAAACTTTCACCGCCGAGGCGCTCGACGCCTACAAGCTCTATGTCGTTGAAGTGCGTCACCCGGTTGAAGTGGCGGGCGACGAACGAGCGCACATGACGCAATGGCTGTCGAAGCGATTGGGCGCGGACTTGCGCGTGCCCGACCTGCAATCGCTCGGCCTCAAGCTGGTCGGCGGCCGGCTGCTGCCGGGACCGACCGGCGCTGCCGCGTTCTACATGTACGAAGGCGCATCGGGCGAGCGTTTCACGGTCTACTGTGGCAAAGCGGATTCTTCGCCGCAAACCGCGTTGCACTTCAAGGATGGCAAGGGAAATACGTCGGGTTCGGCGGCGTTCTATTGGGTCGATGACAAGGTCGCTTACGTCGTCAGCGGCCCGGCCGACCGTGGCAAGCTCGAGGACGTCACCAAGACGGTCTACGAGCAGCTCGACAAGACCGGCGGGAAGAAGTCGTAAAAATTCCGCTCGTCCCCGCGAAAGCGGGGACCCAGGGCAACAATAATGCTCTTGAATGCTCGGGCTCTGGATTCCCGCTTACGCGGGAATGAGCGGAGTTTGTCAGCCGAGATCCTTCCGCGGATCATACGGCTGCTCGTCGCGCAGCCTTTCCATCATCGCCTTGAACTCATCATCCTGCTTCTGCGGCATGATGATGCGCGCGGTGGCGAGAAGATCGCCGGCCGCGTCTTTCGATTTCAAACCCTTGCCCTTGAGCCGGAACGTGCGGCCCGAGTCAGTACCGGGCGGGATCGCCAGTTCGACGGCACCGCCAAGCGTCGGCACGCGAACCTTGCCACCCAGCACCGCTTCGTAAATCGTGATCGGCAGATCGAGCCGCAGATCGGCACCGTCCGGCGTAAACACCGGATGCTGCGCGATCGTCACCGTGATGATCGCGTCGCCGGCGCGACCAGCCATGCCGGGATAGCCCTGCCCCTTCAGCCTGATTTGCTGACCGCTGGTAATGCCCGCCGGAATTTTGACCTCGATGTCCTTGCCGGTCGGCAAGTGAACGCGGGTCTTGGCGCCCTTCGCCGCATCCTCGAGCGAAATGCTGAGCGACGCTTCGAGATTCTGTGCCGACGGTGAGCCGAATTCTTCCTGCTCGAACTGCGGCTGTGCGCGGCCGCCGCCACCGAACATGCCGCGCAGGATGTCTTCGAAGCCTCCCGCACCGCCGCCGCCCGATGAGCGACGCTGAAAACCGTCATGACCGAAAGAGAAATTTTCGAAACCGCCAGCGCCCGGATGAAACCCGCCCGCGCCGCCGCGGCCGCCACCTTGGCCGCCGAAGCCCTGAAAGCGCGGTTTGCCCTCGCCGTCGATCTCGCCGCGATCGAAAGCCTTGCGCTTGTCACTGTCGCCCACGATCTCATAGGCCGCGTTCAATTCGGCAAAGCGAGAGGCCGCCTTCGGATCGGTCTTGTTGGCGTCGGGGTGCAGCTTCTTGGCAGACTTGCGATAGGCGCTCTTGATCTCCGCCTCGCTCGCACTCTTAGAAACCCCCAAGATGTCGTAGGGGTCACGCATTTGGTCGAACTCCGGTTGAAATTGTCCCCACCGGCTGATGCCGGCGACTCGCAGCTAATGTGGGGTTCCTGTTGCCCGGATGCAACGCGTCTTCGCCCTGCGGGCTACGACGCGCGAGCGCGCGGTTTTAGGAGCGTTTCCAGGGCTTGAGGGAACGGACTTCCCAGGCGCCCTTCTCGTGCTTCTGCTTGCAGGCTTCGCCCTGCATCCAGGCCTGCGAGGGGCCGTTGACGTAGCTCGCCAGGAAATCGCGGCAGGTCTGGCCGGACTGCGTGTAGGCCGCCGCGAGCGGCGTCACCGTGCCCCGTGCGCCGCTGCGCGGATTTTCCCACGACTCGCTGGCGTCGCTGCGCTTTTCGAGCACCTGCCGGACGGCCGCTTTGGTGAAGACCAGGTCGGCTTCCGGCGGCAGATCGACCGGCTTGTCGCCGGCCGGTTTGGCCGCCGGCGTGATCGAGCCCGTCACATCGGACTTGTCGGCCGAGGCATAGATGGAATCCAGCTGGCCAACGCTGCAGCCGCCGCAGGCCAGCGCCAGGCTCGCCACGCACGAGGCCGCAACCGCGCGCCATAGGCGCGACGCCTCGCATCCACTATATAGAACCCGAGACAAGCGACGGGTCTTAAGGCCGTCCACGCGAGCACCCCAAATGTCCGATACAGCCTCAATAGAACAGCCTAACTGGTTAACGAGTGGTGATTTCACCGCCGCCGACGAGCCATTTCGCCTATTTGCCGCATGGCTGAAGGACGCCACCGCCTTGGAACCGCGCGACCCGACCGCCATGACTTTGGCGACCGTCGACGCCGACGGCATGCCTAACGCCCGCATGGTGCTGCTCAAGGGCGCCGACGAGCAGGGTTTCGTCTTCTACACGAACAAGGAAAGCCAGAAGGGCCAGGAGCTCGCCCAGCACGCCAAGGCGGCTTTGGTGTTTCACTGGAAGTCGCTGAACCGGCAGGTCCGCCTGCGCGGCACCGTCGAGCACGTCACCGACGCCGAGGCCGACGAGTATTTCGCCTCGCGGCCGAAGCAGGCCCAGATCGGCGCCTGGGCGTCTAAGCAGTCGCGACCGCTGGAAAGCCGCATGGCCTTCGAAAAGGCCATCGCCGTCACGGCGGCGAAATATGCGCTCGGCACCGTGCCGCGCCCGCCGCAATGGTCCGGCTTCCGCATCGTGCCGACGACGTTCGAGTTCTGGCACGACCGGCCGTTCCGCCTGCACGACCGCATCGTCTTCAAGCGTGATACGCCTGTGGCGCCTTGGACGAAGACGCGGCTTTACCCGTAGTCTTTCAGAAAGCTGAATAGCGCAATGTCGACTTCGCAAACCAACCAGCCGCCCCGCACGCTGCTGCTCACCGGCGCCAGCCGCGGGATCGGGCACGCGACGGTGAAGCGCTTTTCGGCCGCGGGCTGGCGCGTCATCACCTGCTCGCGTCACGCGTTTCCGGAAAACTGCCCGTGGGGCGCGGGTCCCGAAGATCACATTCAGGTCGATCTGTCCGACGAGAACAGCACCGTCGAGGCCATCGCCGAGATCAAGCGCCGCCTCAACGGCGAACTGCACGCGCTCGTCAACAACGCGGCAATTTCGCCGAAGGCCGAAGGCGGCAAGCGCCTCGGCTCGCTCGACACCGCGACCGAAGTCTGGCGGCAGGTGTTTCGCGTCAATTTCTTTGCGCCGATCATGCTGGCGCGCGGCCTCGTCGATGAACTGAAAGCCGCCAAGGGTTCGGTGGTGAACGTGACGTCGATCGCCGGATCGCATGTGCATCCCTTCGCGGGCGCTGCTTACGCGACGTCGAAGGCGGCTCTGGCGTCTTTGACCCGAGAGATGGCGAGCGACTTCGGCCGCCTCGGCATTCGCGTCAATGCCATCGCGCCAGGTGAGATCGACACCTCGATCCTGTCACCGGGCACGGAAAAGATCGTCGAGCAGATTCCGATGCAGCGCCTCGGCACCACCGACGAAGTGGCCAAGATCATCTATGTGCTGTGCACGGAAATGAGTTCGTATGTGAACGGCGCGGAAATCCACATCAACGGCGGTCAGCACGTTTGATGCGCTAGTGCCGCTCGTCCCCGCGAAAGCGGGGACCCGGAGCGAAAATTTCTGTCAGTGAACTTGGCCCCTGGATTCCAGCTTGCGCGGGAATGAGCGGCAGAAACAGCCGGGCCTCATCCTTCGAGACAGGCCTACAGCCACTTCTTCCATTTGAAGATCATCAACGGAATGATGGCCGCCATCACCATCAGGAAGAGCGCCCACGGATAGCCGTAGGCCCAGTCCAGCTCGATCATGCCGGAATGGAAATTCATGCCGTAGATCGACGCCACCAAGGTCGGCGGCATGAACACCACCGCGGCGATCGAAAAGATCTTGATGATGTCGTTCTGCTGGATGCTGACGCTGCCGAGCAGCGCGTCGAGCAGGAAGGCGATCTTGTTGGCGAGGTAGGTGGCGTGATCCGACAGCGAGATGACGTCGCGCTGCATCGATTACAATTGCAGCTTGTTGTCCTTGGGCCACTTCATGCCCTCGGCTTCGTTGGCGAGGAACGACAGCAGTCGGCCGACCGACACCTGGCTCTCGCGCACCTTGGAGGTGAGATCGCCCTTGCGGCCGAGCGTCTTGAGAATTTCCTTGTAGACCGGCGCGCCGCCGGCGTCCTCCGGCTCGAAGATGGTGTGCGACACCTGATCGACCTCGGCGGCGATGCGCTCGAGAATGTCGGCGGAGCGATCAATGATGGCGTCGAGCAGATCGATCAGCACGGACTCGCCGGACACCTTCGGCGAACAGTTGCGCGCCAGTTTGTGCTCGACGATGGCGAAAGGCCGCGGGTCGTCATAGCGCACGGTGCAGAGCCGGTGGCTCGACAGAATGAAGGTCACCGCCGTGGTCTTCGGCACCGGCGTATCCGACTGGCACATCAAGGTCGCGGTCATGTAGCGCGCGCCGTTCTCGACATAGAGCCGGCTGGAGACCTCGATCTCCTGCATTTCTTCGCGTGTTGGAACCGCGATGCCGAGGAACTGCTCGGTCAGCTTGTCTTCCTGCACGGTCGGCGTGACCAGATCGATCCACACCGCCGCGGACGGCGGGGCTTCGCCAGGCTCGATCGTGATGCGCTCGAGCGAAGTGCCCTACGGAACGTAGACTGAGATCATGCAGCCATGCTTTTTTCGGGCGCATCCGGGCGATGCGCCGGCCCGACGTTATCTCCAAAAACCCTATCGCGTGCGGCGGTGCAACCGATAAATGCCCGCCGGCACTGCCCTGCCCTCAAAAACAAAACGCCGCGGCCTTGCGGGCAGCGGCGTGCATCGACATGCCAAAACATGAAAGCGGGACAGGACGACCGCGCCCGACGCGCGGTCCGTCAGAATGTGCCCGGGCTAACCGTTAGTCGCGATCGTAGGGAACGCGGTACTCGGTGGTGCCTTCCTGCTTCTGCGTGTGAGCGCAGGCAGCGGCGACAGCCGAAATGCCGATCTTGCCGTAGCGGTTATCGAGCTGGGTCTGGGCGCGCTGGGACTCTTGCGAGTGTTTCTGCACGTTTTTTTGTTCTTGCGCCTTCACTTGCGTCGTCACGATACTTCTCCGATCCGTTCCTTGGTTGGTTGCCTCATCACCAAATCTGGCCATCAAGTGGGGCAGAATTGAGCGGGCTTTGGTGTCCTATCGTGGCGATTCGGGAAAGCCGACCCGGTTACCGACAATTTCACTCATATTCCATGGATTATGGTTGACCATCTCTTAACGCCTTGGTCCTAAATTGGATTTTGGGCGTGACCGCCTGCGGCTTAAGGATCTAGAGCACGTCTAAAGTGGTGCGACAAAATGGCCACACGTTCACAGGAAGGCACAGTGAGAAGGCGTGAAAGCGTAGCTATTACTGGGCTGTTTCGGTTAATTGCGCTCTGAATGGTGATGCGAACCGGGCGCTGATTCGAGCGACCGTAAAAACTGAGGAAAAACAATGGCGATCAAGGGTTTCGGGCTTGTTCTGGTAGGCTTGGCGTTGACGCTCGGCGGCTGCATGCAGTCGACCATGGAGGCGTCTTCCGACGCTAACCTGACGCCGCGCGACAAGAAGCTGCTGGCCGCCGCGCCTTACGAAAAGGTCGAGGTCGCCGAGCCCTATCGCCGCCACATCGTCGAATATCACCGCAAGGAATTGCCGGGCACGATCGTCGTCGATTCCGACGCGCGCTACCTCTACTACGTGATGGATGGCGGCAAGGCGATCCGCTACGGCGTGACCGTCGGTGACGAAGCTCTGTCGTGGTCGGGCGTTGCCAAAGTCGGCCGCATGACCGAATGGCCGACCTGGACGCCGACCGCCGAAATCAAAAAGCGCATGGACGTTCCTGACTTCGTTGCCTCGGGCCCGCAGAACCCGATGGGCGCCCGCGCGCTTTATCTGTACGACGGCAGCAAGGACACGATGTACCGCATTCACGGCACCAACCAGCCGGAATACATCGGCCAGGCGATTTCGTCGGGCTGCATCCGTCTGACCAACGAAGACGTCATCGACCTGTACAAGCGGGTCAAGACCGGCGCCGTCGTGGTCGTGCTGGCGCCCAAGCAGGGCGACTCGCCGTACAGCCCGCGCATGGCGGGTGCGGGCGAGAGCCTGTTCCGCTAAGCGGCAACACCCTATCGATTTGAAAACGGCGCCTTCGGGCGCCGTTTTTGTTTCTACGTCCGCTCGTCCTCGCGAAAGCGGGGACCCAGGAGCCAAAGAACTGGATGCCCGCTTACGCGGGCATGAGCGAAGGATGAACTACGCGCCGAGTGTCACGCGCACGATTTCCGGCGTGACGCCGATGCGCAGCGGCACTTTGCTGGTGCCGAGACCGCCGGAGACGATCATATGGCGGTTGTTTTCGACGATGTGGCCGTAGGCGTAGCGCGCGCCATAGGCCGACGGCGTCCAGACCGGCGGCACGTAAGGCAACCTGATCTGGCCGCCATGGGTATGACCGGCCAGCGTCAGCGCCACGCGCGCGGGCACTTCGGTGAAAATGTCCGGCTCGTGCACCAGCAGAACCACCGGATCGTCGGTCTTTATCTTCGCCATCGTGCCGGGCAAATCGTCCGCGCCGCGGAAGTTGCCGCGGCCGAGATAATGCGCGAGTTGATCGTCAATGCCGGCGAGCCAGAAACGCGATCCGCGCTCGCCGAGCAGCACGGCATCGTTCCGCAGTTCCGGGATTTTGACCTGACGCAGCGCCACGCGCACGCCGTCGGGGTCGTGCCACCAGTCGTGATTGCCGAGAATGGCGTAAACGCCATAGCGCGCCTTGAGCCGCGCCAGTTCGGCAGCCCAGGCCGCATGCGGCACGTGCTCGGTGATGAAGCGATGCGTGGCGAAATAGTCGCCGAGAACGACGATAAGATCCGACTGTAGCGCCTGCGCCGTATCGACGACCTCGCGAACGCGCGCGATCCCCATGTTCGGGCCGCCGGCATGGATATCGGCGATGACGCTGATGGTGAGCTTCTGCCGCGCCGGCCAGTTCGGTGGTACCGGCGCATAGTCCGTCACCGTGAGACCGGTGGCGGCTTCGACGGCGCCATAGGCCGCGCTGCTGGCACCGGCAAGGCCAGCCACACCGCCCAGCATCAGCCCGCGTGTCAGCAACCCGCGGCGCGACACTTGGAGCGGCCTCGTGGGCGTCATAACCTTGGGATTAACGATCGTCATGCAGGCCAGCTAGCCATTAAACCGTGAACGGACGGTGGATAGCATGGTGCGGAAATGCGGCTATTTGAAACCGCGTTTACAGTTTACGGCGCGAAGCACCCTGCCCGCCGACCTTCGTCGTTAACGGGTTCGGCAGCGGCTTGTCGGCGAGTTCGGCGGCAATCAGCGCCTGTTCCTCGCTCGGCGGCGGTGGCGGCGGCGGTTCGCGCACGTCCCACTGGCAGATGCGATAGTTGTTGTTGCGCTCGGCCAGATCGAGATGGATGTGCTCCTCGTGATAGCCATCCGAGCCCGGGCCCAGCACCGTCGGAAAACGGCTGCACACGCTTTCGCGCAAGCCGACGCGCAGATCCTTCGGCGCATGAATGTCGGTCGGAAACACGACCTTGCTGTCGGCCAAAGTGAAGGAGCGGATGTCCACGGCATTGCCGCGGCCATGTTCGCTCATGCGCGCGCCAATCACGCGGTTACGGCCGCGGCAGTTGTAGTCGTCATAGGTATCGACGATGCGCAGCGCCGCGCCGGTCTTGGCGAAACGCGGCACCGCCTCGTCGCGGATCCACAGCGTCAATGACTCGGCCATCGAGCAGCGGATCGTCGGCGCCGGCTTCACCATGACCTGCAATGTCGTCGACAGCTTCACGGCGGACAGTTCGACCATGTCGCCGCCGCCACAGGTGCCCGGCCCCATGAGACGCGGCAGCGGCGCGATGACCGCAATCTTCTCCAGCCGCAGGCGGCATTCGGACGGCGCGCTTGTCACATCCTCCGATTTGAAGTCGAGCCCGGCGACCGCCTCGTGGAAGCTTTGCGGCTCCGGCCATCCCGGTTTGGCGGCGGACTGATGCGGCCGTGAACGCGGCAGCGGAACCGGCTGCGCGAGAGGAGCGGCGGCAGGCGCGGAATCCTGTGCCACCGCCGGCAGTCCCGAAAAGCGGCAGCACAGCGCGGCCAGCACAAAGGATGTGATTCCAAGTTTCATCGGGGCGATGTGTGCCACAAAACGGATCGTTCCGCGAGACGACGCGTTGGTTGTGAGGCCGAGGTTGCCCGCCGTCCCCAATGCCCGCTAACCTTCGCTATGGCCAGCGTGGGGCTGGCTGAAAACGGCGGCAAACGCCGAATAAAGCGCGAGTAAATCGCGCATAAAAACCGGGAGAGAACGCCATGCTGGGCCTGATGCAGGACTGGCCGTTGCTGCTTCACCGCATCATCGACCACGCCGCCAAGTTCCACGGCGAGCGCAAGGTCATCACCCGCTCGGTCGAGGGACCGATCCACGAAACGAACTACCGCGAAGTCCGCGGCCGCGCGCTCAAAGTCGCGCAGCGGCTGGAGAAGGACGGCATCAAGCTCGGCGACCGCGTCGCAACACTCGCGTGGAATACGTGGCGGCATCTCGAGACGTGGTACGGCATTCTCGGCATCGGCGCGATCTATCACACGGTGAACCCGCGCCTGTTTCCCGAACAGATCGTCTGGATCGTCAATCATGCCGGCGACCGCATGATGTTCGTCGATCTGACCTTCGTGCCATTGCTGGAAAAGATTGCCGACAAACTGCCGGGCATCGAGCGCTACGTCATTCTCACCGATGGCGCACACATGCCGCAGACGACGCTGAAGAACGCCGTCGCCTATGAAGACTGGATCGATGAAGTCGATGGCGACTTCGCGTGGCGGCAGTTCGACGAGAACACCGCGGCCGGCATGTGCTACACCTCCGGCACCACCGGCAATCCCAAGGGCGTGCTTTACTCGCACCGCTCCAACACGCTGCACGCTTTCATGGCGGCGCTGCCGGATTCCAAGAACCTCGCTTCCGCCGACGTGTGCATGCCGGTGGTGCCGATGTTCCACGCCAACGGCTGGTCGCTCGCCTTCTCGACGCCGATGGTCGGTGCGACCCTCGTATTGCCCGGTTGCAAAATGGACGGCGCGTCGATCTACGAACTGCTCGACACTTACAAGGTATCCTTCACCGCTGCGGTACCGACGGTGTGGCTGATGCTGCTGCAGGATCTGGAAAAGACCGGCGCGAAGCTGCCGCACCTGAAGCGCGTCGTTATCGGCGGCTCCGCCTGTCCGCGCGCCATGACGCAGACGTTCCAGGAAAAATACAACGTCGAAGTCGTGCATGCGTGGGGCATGACGGAAATGTCGCCGCTCGGTTCGCTCTGCACCATGAAGCCGGAATATGCCGGCCTCACCGGCGATGCGCGGCTCGACGTGCAAATGAAGCAAGGCCATCCGCCCTACGGCGTCGACATGAAGATCACCGACGACGCGGGCACGGACCTGCCGTGGGACGGCAAGACCTTCGGCCGCCTCAAGGTGCGCGGGCCCGCCGTCGCCAAGAGCTACTACAAGGGCGAAGGCGGCGAAGTGTTCGAGGCCGACGGCTGGTTCGACACCGGCGATGTCGCGACGATGGATCAGTACGGTTACATGCAGGTCACCGACCGCGCCAAGGACGTCATCAAGTCCGGCGGCGAATGGATTTCGACCATCGATCTGGAAAATCTCGCCGTCGGCCATCCGAAAGTCGCCGAGGCCGCGGCCATCGGCATCACGCATCCGAAATGGGACGAGCGGCCTTTGCTCGTCGTTGTCCTGAAGAAAGGCGAGAGCGCGACCCGCGACGACATTCTCGGCTTCATGCAGGGCAAGGTCGCGAAATGGTGGCTGCCGGATGACGTCGCCTTCGTCGACGAAATACCGCACACGGCAACCGGGAAGATTCAGAAAATGGAATTACGCAAGCAGTTCCGGGATTACCGCCTGCCCGGCGTTGAAGCGGCGGAGTGAAAAATTGAACTTGCGTCGGCGGCGTTTCAGCCCCACCTCTAGCGATCAGATAAGCACTCGCGAGATGGCTGAATGCCGGTTGAAATCGAACGCAAGTTTCTCGTTAAAAATGACGCCTGGAAGTTGGCCTGCACGGATAGCGTCAAGATCCGCGACGGACTAATCGCGCATTCGAACGGCCGCAAGGCGCGCGTCCGCATCATGGACGGCCGGGGCACCATCGCGGTCAAGGGCAAGGAGCGCGGTTTCAGCCGCGCCGAGTTCGAATACGCCATTCCGGTGTCACACGCTGAGGAAATGCTCCGCACGATTTGCGACGACATCATCCTCGAAAAAACACGGTCTTTCGTGCCCCATGCCGGGCTGGTGTGGGAGGTTGACGTCTACGACGGCATCCTGGAAGGCATCATGCTCGCCGAAGTCGAGCTGAAAAGCGAAGATCAGACCATTGTATTTCCGGAGTGGATCGGCGCCGAGATCACGAAGGATTCGAGCTACAAGAAAGTGAACATGATCGCGCAGCGCATGGCGGCGGCGAAAGCGCCGTAAGCCTCAGGACGCCAGCGCAGGCACCATGATCTCATCCGCCAGTCTGTCCAGATCGATGGCGACGCGCCGGCCGCGCTGATCGGTTTTGTCTCTAAGATAGGCTTCGAGCTTTTCCGTCGCGGCACGGAGCGCGCAGGTGCTCATGTCGAGATGATCGCGCAGCGCCTTGCGCTTTTCCGGGTCCGACGCCGCCCGCGACGCCAGCGCCACCCAGTCGGCCGAGATCGCCGCGCGCAACGACGCGATCTCCCACCTCAATGCCTCCTCATCCTCGCTCACGTCGACTACCGCGCCGCTTCCGTGCCCTGCGCCACCGCCATCAAGGCGGCAGGCGACTGCACCACGGCTGCAAAGGTCAACAGCGCAATCAAGGCGACGACGACGAGTGCGATAAGGCGCTTGTCGGGAGCTGGCAGCCGGTGCGGCATCGAAGTCTCTTTTCTTATGTCGGTCGTTTTTTTATTTCGCTCGTTGCCGAGGCCGGCTTCATAGCAGGCCGCCGCCGCGAGACAGGCGATAACCGCGCCGCGACCGATTGGTTCAACAGGAAAATTAGTTTTGGTGAAAAGTTACGCTGTCGCGGCCCTTTGCAAACACAAAGTGCTTGCCCCCGCCTGCCCTGCGGTGCAGGCGGCGAACGGCCACCGTCTGAGTTGAGACGACGCAAAGGTTCGCGCCGGTGTCAGGTGGCGCGCACGATCTCGACGGCTCTAGCTCAAGCCACTGCGCAGCGAGTCAATCGCCGCAGCCCGCAATACCTTGGCCGTACGCCGCTCATCCAAAGTCTAACATTTTTCGCACTGCGTTTCGTCCCGCAGCCATGGACATGCAGCCATGTCCGTTGGAACTCTCCTCCGTCGCCGCCGTTTGACTGACATTGTTCAATTATTTTAGCCGGGGACGTCCGATGACCGATGCAACCGTTTCAAGAGGCAGTCCCGCCGCAAGGACCGGAGGCAGCCCGACCAACAAGCAAATCTACAAGGTCGCGTTGGCCAGCATCATCGGCTCGGTCATCGAGCAATACGACTTCCTCATCACCGGCGTCATTGCCGCGACGGTGTGGGGCGGCGTCTTCTTCAAGTTGCCCGGTCTTGCCGCCGTAGCCGCGGCCATCAGCGTTTACGGCATCGGTATCATCATCCGTCCGGTCGGTGCCTACATCTTCGGCCATATCGCGGACCGGGTTGGCCGCAAGGATGCGATGGTTTGGGCCCTTGTCCTGATGGGCGGCAGTACATTGGCGATCGGCCTGACACCGTCCTATGACAGCATCGGTGTCGTCGCGCCGGTGTTGCTTATTGTCTTCAGGATCATCCAAGGCGTCAGCTTCGGCGCCGAGTTCGGCACAGCGTCGACCTGGGTGGTCGAAATGGCGGCGCGCACGAAGCATCGCGCTTTCTGGGGCGCGTGGGTCGGCTTCGCCATTCCGATCGGCTTGCTGCTCGGCTTCGGCTCCGTCCTATTCGTGAAATCGCAGATGACGGCGGAAGCGTTCAACGATTGGGGCTGGCGCATCTTCTTCATCATCGGCTTTGTCGTCGCGATCGTCGGCTATTTCATTCGCCGCCGCACCGAAGAGAGCTTCGTCTTCGCCAACCACTCGAACGGCAGCACGGTGCTCGACAGCCCGGCGCGCCAGGTCTGGACCGAAATGCCGCTGACCATCCTGCGCACGTCGCTGGTCAATGCCATGTTCGGCGGCGCGTTCTTTCTCTATTTCGTGTTCGGCACGAGTTACATGAAGGCGGTCGGCTTCAAGGGTGACACGCCTGAACTGATCGGCCTGATCGCCGCGGCCTTCATGCTCGTGTTCATGATCATCGGCTCATTGCTGGCCGACCTGATCAATCGCCGGCTCATTCTGCTGATCGCGGCGATTACGTTCTTTATCTTCGCCATCCCCTATTTTCATCTGATCAACACCGGCAACTTCTGGCTGGCGGTGGTTGCCGAAGTCATCGGCTTCGGCTTTGTGTTCGGTTTCGGCTATGGCGCCATTCCGACGTTTTACACCGAGAATTTTCCGACCCGCTATCGCGCGTCCGGCGCCAGCGCCGGCTATCAGATCGCTCAAGTGTACGGCGGCGGCCTGATCCCGATCGTGGCGGGCTATTTTCTCAAGTCGTACGGGGTCAAGGAAGCCTATCTCTATATCGGCGGGCTAGTGATGCTCTACGCGTTGCTGGCGATCTATGCGATCGTCACGACGCCGGAAACCCGTGATATCGATCTGGAAAAATAAGGCGGCCTCAAGCCGCGCGCACGGTCTTGATGAAGTTGTCGAGCTCGCCCTGCAACGTCCGGCTCTCGCGCGACAGCAGCTGCGCCGCATGCAGCACCTTGGCGGCCTCGGCGCCTGTTTCGGAGGCGTCGCGATTGACGGCGGTAATGTTCCTCGCAACCTCGTCGGCGCGTTGCGCGGCCTGGCCGATATTGTCGGAAATTTCCTGCGTCACGGCGCTCTGGCTGCTCACCGCCGCGGTGATGGTCGCTGAAATCTGCGCGATCTCGCCGATAGTGCCGCTGATGCGGCTGATGGCGGCGACCGACTCTTCCGTCGTTTCCTGAATGCCGGCGATCTGCATCTTGATGGCTTCGGTGGCCTTGGCGGTTTCAGTCGCGAGATTCTTCACCTCGCCGGCCACCACGGCAAAGCCCCGGCCGGCGTCGCCCGCGCGCGCTGCCTCGATGGTGGCGTTGAGCGCGAGCAGATTGGTCTGGCGCGCGATGGCGCTGATCATGGCCACGACTTCGCCGATCTGGTGCGCCGATTTGGCGAGCCGGTCGATGCGGCTGTCGGTTTCTTCCGCCTGACGCACGGCTTCCGCGGCGATTTCGGTGGAGCGGTTGGCCTGGCGGCTGATCTCGGCAATCGAAAAGCCGAACTCGGAGGCCGCTTGCGCGATCGACTGCACGTTCGCGGAGGCTTCTTTTGAGACGAACGTTGCTTCGGCCGACAGATCCTGCGTTGCGCCGGCGTTGCGCGTCAGCGTGCCCGCAGCGGTCTCGAGGTCGAGCGCCGCCGATGACACGGTCCTGACGATATTGCCGACGGCTCTTTCGAACTTGTCGGCGATGTCGCGCACCAAATATTCGCGTTCCTTCGCGCGTTCATCGGCCGCCTGCTTCTGCTCGGCCTCGACGGTCTCGAGCCGCATCAGATTGTCCTGCAGCGCTTGCGCCGCCCTTGCCGCATCGCCGATCTCGTCGCCACGTGCGGTAAAGGGAATTTCGAGCCCGCGATGGCCGCCGGCGAGCTTCAACAGTTTCCCGGTGAGCCGGCGGATCGGCCGGCCGATCGACATCACACCAAACACGGCCGCGCCCAACAGGAGCGCCACGACGAAGATGCCGCCACCGAGATTGACGCTGGCACTGTGCTCGATGCGGTCAGTGGCCGATGCCATGCGCGTGGCCGTGCGATCCTGTGCCGCCGAGATCGCCTTTTCGACCAGGTTGTCGATTTCCTTGCCGGTCTTGTCATTAGCAGCCAGCGGCACGGTAATTTCCGCGTAGTCCTTTTTCAGCTTCGTCATTTCGGCTGCGGTCTGACCGTAAAGCAGCGCGAGATTGTGAATGGCGATCAGCCGGTCGCAGTCGGCGGCGTCCCTGCATTGCAGCAGTGCGCCGTTGAGCAGCACGTCGGCGCGGCCGGAATTATATTCGAGCTCGGCCAAAGCCTTCTCGGCCTCACGCTCTGAGATCGCGAGGCGGATTTCGCGCGTGCCGATCTGCATGCGCTGCAAGGCGATGCTGGCCCGCAGCAGATCGGCGGTTGCGCCCTGCTCGATGCGCTCCATCTCGGCCTGCTGGGCGACCAGCGCGTTGTTGCGGTGCTGGTTGCCGACCATGGCGGCGACCAGCACAACGCCGATGCCCACGGTCAGCGCGAGCTTGCTGCCTATGCGCAATTTCAGGCCGCTGAATTTCGGAATACGAGACATCGGCGGCGCCAGATGGCTTGTCCTGAAACACGGAGGGGCAACCCAGTCGCCAGATATTGGCGGTCGCTAGACACCGTAGGTGGCACCACAGTACAGAGAAGGCCGTTTAGAGATGGTTAACCAAGAAAGTTCCCGGCGCTTCCGCCGAATTGACCCCGGAGCCCCTATGCGAGCCTTTATCCGTGCAAGCGCCCTCGTGGCCTTCACCTTCACTGCCGGTCTGGCTGTTTCCCTCGCCGCCGGCTCCCTCACCCCCGCAGCGGCGCAGGCCAAGAAAACCATGACCACAGCCTCAGGACTTCAGATCACCGATACCGTCGTCGGCACCGGCGAAAGCCCCAAGCCCGGCCAGACCTGCGTCATGCACTACACCGGCTGGCTCTATACGAACGGCATCAAGGGCAAGAAATTCGACTCCTCGGTCGACCGCAACGAGCCGTTCGAATTCCCGATCGGCCGCGGCCGCGTCATCAAGGGCTGGGATGAAGGTGTCGCGACCATGAAGGTCGGCGGCAAGCGCACGTTGATCATTCCGCCCGCGCTCGGTTATGGCGCGAGCGGCGCCGGCGGCGTCATTCCGCCGAACGCGGTGCTGATGTTCGACGTCGAACTGCTCGGCGTGAAGTAGGTTTATTCGCTCGTCCCCGCGAAAGCACGGACCCAGGGGCCAAACACTGGATGCCCGCCTTCGCGGGCATGAGCGGATAAAACTTTTCCCGTCTTCTAAACCTTGCCGTGCACCAGCGCGTGGATGAAGCCGAGCTTGGCGATCACGGGCGGTGCAATGACGAACGGATAAAGATCGGCGAGTCCCATGGCCCGGTTCACGTTGTTCATCGCGAACACGTAGGGCAACCACTCATCGACGATCGGCTCGACCGCCTCGGCGCGATACGGGTTGAACGTGATGCGGGCAGAGAACTCGCCGGTCTTGTCGATCTTGGGGCGCACGGACATGCCCGACGCCGCCACCATCTCCAGCGTATCGACGATGTGGAGATAGTGCGCCCAGGTTTCGGCGAAGTCTTCCCACGGATGCGTCGTGGCGTAAGACGAAACGAAATGCTCCTGCCAGTCGGCCGGCGCGCCCTGGTCGTAGTGGCGCTGGAGTGCCGCGCCGTAATCCTGGCTGTCGTCGCCGAACACCGCGAGGCAGGCCTAGAATTTGTTCTGGTCGCGGACGAGAATGTCCCAATAGTGATGCCCGACCTCGTGGCGGAAGTGGCCGAGCAAAGTGCGGTAAGGCTCGTGCATGGCCAGCCGGCGCTTCTCGCGCTCGGCATCGTCAGCTTCCACCAGTGAGATGACGATCTTGCCCTCGTCGTGGCCGGTGAGAACCTTCGGCCCTGCCTGCGGCGGGTCTGCCAGAAATTCGAACGACAGGCCGTGCGCTGGATCCTCGATCGGGGTCTTCAGCGGCAGCTTCCATTGCAGCAGCGAATAGAACAGCCGGTGCTTGGCCATTTCCATCAGCTTCCAGGCCGCGTGCTGCGCCGGATCGGCGATCGATGGAATGACGTGGTTATGCCGGCAGGCCAGGCAGTAGGCGTCACGCGTGCCCGGGGGCACCAGCCAGTTGCAGACATCCTGCTGCGCGTTTTCACACAGGAAGCGCGGCTGATCGATGTCGGCCAGCGGCACCCAGCGCATGTCGTCCGCCATAGGCTCGATCGCCGTCATGGCGTTGCGCTCGGGCATGTACGCCACCCGGTGCCCGCATTTAGTGCATGAGGTGTTTTCGAAATAGAGAACGTTGCCGCACGATTGGCATTCAAACAGTTTCATGGCCGCCCTTAAAAGTAGTGCCGCAACATTCTGCGCTGCGGAGCACTCCTAACGCAACCGGCCGGAAGCGGTTCCCGCTCCGGCCGTGCGACTTATGGGCGAAGACCGTGCAGGCCGGTTATTTGAAGTCCATCCGCATGGTGAGCTGATCGGTCAGCCCGCGGATCATGACGTTGAAAGCGACGACGATGCGGTCTTCGTTTTCATCGGCCGTGCCGTGTTCGACGGCGTGCGGCAAATAGCTCGGCCACATCAGCATGCGGCCCTTCTCGGCCGGGAAGACGAAGACGTCGGAGTTGATCTCGTTCTTGGCCGTATAGGTCGGCTCCAGCATGCGCGCGAGCTGCCGCGGCGAGGCGAACATGGTCGGGCCGCAGTTGAGCGGCGTCTTGATGTAGATGATGCCGCTCAGCAGGCAGTTCGGATGAACATGCATGTGATGGCGGTGGTTGGGGTGGGTAATGTTTCCCCACATATTCGTGATGTAGTGCGAGTCCCGCTTGATCTTGAAGGCGTCCAGCACCTGGTTGGCTTCCGCCATCACCAGCGCGGTCAGCTCTTTCATGTCCGGGTGGTTCTGCAGATTGTCGGGCGTCATGTAGGCCGCGGCCTTGGCCTGCGAGGCCGTTCCCGAGCCCATCTTCTACATGTCGCGCAGCGACTTCTCGATGCGGTCACACGCCGACATGTCGATCAGCTTCCCCGTAAACAACGGCGTCGGGAACAGCATGAACATCTCTTTGGCGCCGAGCTCCATGCGTTTCCTCCACAAGACCGGCGGATACGCCGGAAATGGCCCGTTTCAGGGGCTAAAACCCTTGTTAAGACTAGGGCGTGTTGACAAAGTGTCTGATCCACAACCGAGTTGATGCGATCAATACGAATCCCACATAGCTGGCGCTTGTTTTGTCATATCGCGTCGCCAATCTTCGGCTTTGTTTGAGTTTGGCAAAACATCGCTCAATGAGGTTGCGCAACGCATAAATGTGGCCGTCAATCTCGTGTTGGATTTTTCTGTTTCGACGAGGTGGGATGATGCTCTCAATCCTCTTTTCAGCGAGCGAACTGCGGATGAGATCGCTGTCATAACCCTTATCTGCAATGAGAACTTTTGGAATCGGGCCGGGCTCGGCCATCACAGGCCCGAAGCCTTTCATGTCGGAGACTTCGCCAGGCGATAGCGTCACGGCGACTGGCAGACCAAGACCGTTTGTCCTCAGGTGGATTTTAGTCGATAAGCCACCACGCGAACGGCCAATATTTTGTTTTTGAGCCCCCCTTTTCCACCAGCTCCGTGCTGGTGGGTGCGGATCACAGTGCTGTCGACCATTTGAACGCTTTGGTGGTCAGTTCCGCCTGCATTCAACGCCTCAAGCATGGTGTCCCATAGCCCTGATAATGACCACCGCCGGAACTGCCGGTAAACTGAGCTCCATTTGCCAAAATAATCAGGAAGATCGCGCCACGGAGCACCCGTCCGGGCGATCCAGAAAATGCCGTCGAGGACAAGTCGGTGATCCGATGCTGGCCTGCCACAGCGAGGCCCTGTCGACGTTACAAACG
>CAIYTE010000194.1 GCA_903929045.1 uncultured Hyphomicrobiales bacterium | reverse complement strand
GCGGTATTCGAACTTATCGACCGCCTTCATCAGGCCGATATTGCCTTCCTGGATGAGGTCGAGGAATTGCAGGCCGCGGTTGGTGTAGTTCTTGGCGATCGAGATGACGAGGCGCAGGGTGGCCTCGACCCTTTCCTTCTTGGCCTGGCGGGCTTCGCGCTCGCCCTTCTGCACCATCTGCACGATCTTGCGGAATTCGGTGATCTCGACGCCCGTCTGCCCGGCAAGCTCCTGCACGAGGCCGCGGATTTCCTTGATCTTGTCCTTTTCCTTGGCGACCAGATTCTTCCAGCCCTTGGCGGCTAGCTTGGAGATGCGGTTGAGCCAGCGCGGATCGAGCTCCGAGCCCATGTAGTTTTTAAGGAAATCGTCGCGGGTGACGCCGTAGCTTTCCGACAGGCGCATCAGGCGGCCTTCGTTCGACACGAGGCGCTTGTTGATGTCGTAGAGCTGCTCCACCAGCGAGTCGATGCGCGCCTGGTTCAGGCGCAGCGACTTCACCTCGCCGATGATCTCGCCCTTGAGCTTCTTGTACTTGCGCTCCTGGGCCGGCGACAGCGTCGTGTTCTTGAGGCGGAATTCGATGTCCTGTTCCTGCAGGCGGCGCAGCCGCTTGAAGGCGTCGGCGATATTGTCGAAGGTCTCGACGACCTTCGGCTTCAACTCGGCCTCGATGGCGGCGAGCGACAGCGAATTCTCCATGTCGTCGTCGTCGTAGTCGCCTTCGGCGGCGGCTTCGGAGGGATCCTTCTCGCCTTCGGCATCGCCCGTCTTGAAGGGCGTGGCCTGCGCCGGCGCGGTGGGCGCTGCGGCGGGCTGCACGACCTGAAGATGCGGCGCGCCCGGCACCGGCGTGCCGACGGACTGCGCGACGGGCTTGCCGTCGGGGCCCATCATCACCGGCTGCTGCATCTGCTTGGCGTCGGGGCCGGCGTAGGTCGCTTCGAGATCGATGATGTCGCGAAGGAACACTTTGCCTTCGTTGAGTTCGTCGCGCCAGATGATGACGGCCTGGAAGGTCAGCGGGCTTTCGCAGAGGCCCGCGATCATCGCTTCGCGGCCGGCCTCGATGCGCTTGGCGATGGCGATTTCGCCTTCGCGGGACAGCAGCTCGACCGAACCCATTTCGCGCAGATACATGCGCACCGGATCGTCGGTGCGCTCAGAGGGCTCTTTTTTCTCGGTGGTGGCGAGCGCCTTGCCCTTGGTCTCGACGACCTCGCGGCCGGTGTCGTCGTCGTCATCGTCATCCTGCTCGTCGGTGGCCTTCTCGCCTTCCTCGTCGCTGTCGGCGTCTTCGGTCTCGACCACGTTGATGCCCATTTCGGACAGCATGGCGAGCGTGTCCTCGATGGCTTCCGAGGTGACTTCCTCGGACGGCATCACGGCGTTGAGCTGTTCATAGGTGACATAGCCGCGCTTCTTGGCGGCCTTGATCATCTTCTTGACGGCGGCGTCGGATAAATCGAGCAGCGGCAGCGGCGTATCGGGCGCGCCTTCGGCTTCCTTCTCGGGGGCTTCGTCCTTGCCCTTGGCCGCCGTTGCCTTGGTCGCTACCGCCTTCGCCGCCATCGTCTTCGTCTCCTGGACCTTCTTGGCCATCGCGTCTGTCCTGTCGCGGGGTGTCCGCGGTCCCTGTCACTGCCTAACGGCCCAAAGGCCGCGGCACTCATGGCCAAAAGGGCCGCGCCAACCGGGCGCCGCCCTCGAATCAGGTCTTTAGTGTCGCCGGAGCCCGCTTAAGCTCCAATTAACCCTGAGCGAACCGGTGGAAAAAGACCCATATTCCTGCCGGTCCTTGGTATTTCTTCGGGTTTTCGTGCCGCCTTAAGGGACGGCGGTCAAGTCTTTAGAGTCGCTGAAAATCAGCTTTTATCGGTCGATTTGCCGCTCGGACGGCCCGAAGGGCCCGTGCCGAGGCGAATTTTCGAGGGGCGGCCCGTCCGGCCTGACACCAGGCGCGCTACAGGCTTTTGGCCCCTCGTCCGGATGAAGCCCCGAAGCCTTCAATAAGCGCTTCGGTTCCGTCCATCGTCTCCAGCCGGTGTTTCACGTCGCGGAGCGCCAGATAGTTGGCTTCACTCGGTTCGAGACCCAGCGCCAGTTCTGCGTCCTTGAGCTCCTTAACTAATTGCTGGCCCTGCCGATGCAAGGCGACGAGCTGCTGCCAGGTCACCAAAACGTCCTCCGGCGCGGCCTCCGGACGGGCGCCCCAGACCGAGAAGGTCGTGATCCCTGCCTCGATACGCTGCAGGATGTCGGCAAGGCCCCGGGCCGCCAGATCGGATTTGATGGCGACCGCGTCCGCCGCCGCGGCGTCGGCGGCGATGTCGATCAGGGCGGCTTTCAGCCGTTCGGCATCGGTGTGGCGGAACTCGAGCTGGCTCAGTTCCTCCATGTGGTCGTGCAGCAGCCAGGGGTGGTTGATGGCGGCCTGCAGGATCAGCGCTTCGCGCAGCGGCACCGCCGTGCGGAAGCCGCGGTGCAGTGAGCTCGTCGCCAGCTGCTGGCTGACGACGACATAGGGCGTGTTGCGGCTGCCGACCTCGGGACGGTTGTTGCCGAAGTTTTTCCCGCCGAACTTGCCGCCGTTGCCAAGGTTGCCGGACTTGCCGCTGGCATTTTCCCGCCAGTTTCCCTGGCCGCCAGCTTGTCCGCGCGGCTGGAAATTGCCGCGCTGCGCGTATCCCTGACCTTGCGCCGTAGCGAAGAGCTGCCGCAGCCGGTCCTGAAAATCCTGGCGATAATATTTGCGCACGGATTCATCGGCGATGCCGGTCGTCACCTCGTTGATGCGGGCTTCGAGGGCGGCGCGGCGCTCGGGCGTGCCGAAATCATGCCCTTCGGTCATGACCGTCCAGAGCATCGTGGCCAAAGGCTTCGCCGCCTCGACCACTTCTACCACCGCCTCGCGGCCCGACGAGCGCAGCAGATCGTCCGGATCCTGACCGTTCGGCAGCAGCGCGAATTTCAGGCTCTTGCCGGGCTTGAGCTTCGGCGTCGCGATATCGACGGCACGATAGGCCGCGCGAATGCCGGCCTTGTCGCCGTCGAAGCACAGCACCGGCTCGTCCGCCATCTTCCACAGCAGCGCCAGCTGATCCTCAGTCAACGCCGTGCCGAGAGGCGCCACCGCGCCGGCATAACCGGCCAGCACCATGGCGATGACGTCGACATACCCTTCGACGACGATGACCGGCGCGCCGTCATGCGCGGCCTGACGCGCCGCGGCGATGTTGTAGAGCGTGTGGCCCTTGTGAAAGAGCGGCGTCTCCGGCGAGTTGAGATACTTCGCCGGCGCATCCTTATCCATGGCGCGGCCACCGAAGGCGATGACGCGGCCGCGAATATCGGTGATCGGAAACATCACGCGGTCGCGGAAGCGGTCATACGGCACGGGAATGTCGGCGCCGGAAATCAGCAGGCCGGCCTCGATCATGTCCTCGACCGGAATGCCGTGCGAGCCGAGATGCTCCTTGAGCGCAAAGCGTTCGGCCGGCGCGTAGCCGAGCCGGAACTTCACCTGCGTCGCCGGCGTCAGCGCGCGGTCGGCGAGGTAGCCCCGCGCCTTGGCACCCGCACGCGCGTTGAGGGTCGTCTCGAAGAACTTCGCCGCGAGGTCCATGACGTCGTGCAACGTCTTGCGCCGCGCGTCGCGCTGCTGGTCTTCATGCGAATCGGTCGGCAGCGCGACACCGGCCATCTGCGCCAGCCGCTCGACCGCCTCCGGAAACGTCACGCCCTCGGTGAGCATGACGAAATCGAAAATGCTGCCGTTCTTGCCGTAGGAGAAATCGAACCAGGCTTCCTTCTGGTCGTTGACGAAAAACGACGGCGTCTTTTCCTTGCCGAAGGGCGACAGGCCTTTGAACTCGCGGCCCGAGCGCTGCAATTTCACGCGGCGGCCCACGACGTCCGAAACCGGAAGCCGGGCCTTCAACTCGTCGAGAAACTGGGGCGTGAAGCGCATGGTTCTTTCGCCGCGCTGTGGCGCGGCGTTCGAGGGACCCGGGACTATCGATTCGGCTCTGATAATAGGCCTTCGACGGGCAGCTTTTTAGGGCGTAGCGCGAGGACGGAGGAAGGTTGCCGGAATCACGGCTTTTTCCCCGCTCATCACAGGGAAGTCTGGTTCCGGGGCATTCCCGTCGAGGAACGCGCAGCCAAGCCCTATTGCGGCTCGACGCCGCTTTGCTTGACGACTTCCTTCGCCCCGGCGCGCTCTTCGACGATCTGTTTGGCGAACTCTTCCGGCGTGTTGATCGCCGTGACCTGGCCGCGGCTGGTGATGAATTTTTCCTGGAACGCGGGGTCCTTCATCACGAGCATGATTTCGGCGTTGAGCTTGTCGATGATCGCCTTCGGCGTGCCGGTCGGCGCAAACAGCCCGTACCAGGTCTGCGACGGCGCGCCCTTGTAGCCGATGTCCGCAAAGGTCGGCGTCTTCGGCAGTTGCGGCGTGCGGATGTTGTTGGTCAGCGCCAGCGCCGTCATCTTGCCGGCGTCGATCTGCGACTTGACGTTGCCGAGACCGATCAGGCCGATCGGCGTGGTTCCGGAAAGAATGGAGGTCGTCGCTTCGCCGCCGCCCTTGAACGGCACGCGCACCCAGTCGGCGCCCTTATCCTTGACCAGGCTGTCCATGAACACGGCAAGCGGCAGCGACGCAGTGAGATAATTGAATTTGCCGGGATTGGCTTTCGAGGCCGCGATGAGCTCGTCGACCGTGTTCACTTTGAGATCGGAATTCACCACCAATATCTGGATCAGGTGAAACAGGTTGATGATCGGCTGCAACTTGTCCGGGTCGTAGGGCAGTTTCTTGAACAGGAACTGATTATAGATCAGCGCGTCCGCCATCAGGATGCAGATGGTGTAGCCGTCCGGCTCCGCCTCGGTGCAGGCCCGCGCGGCGATGTTGCCGAAGGCGCCGGGGCGATTTTCGATGATCAGCGGTTGGCCGGTGCGCTTCTGCATCTCCTCGCCCAGCGCGCGCATGAAGATGTCGCTGATGCCGCCGGCGCTCGACGTCGTGAGCACATGGATCGGCCGGCTCGGATAGGTCTGGGCCTGAGCTTGTCCTGCCAACAGACCCAAAACGGCAACGAACGAGAACAGAAATCTCACGGCGCATTCCTCCATACGCCCACTCTCTTGCTTTATTTCGCGGTGGGCTGGCGCGCAGTCTAGCCAAATAAAACAGAGCCGTCATGGCTTTGTGCGTATCCTGCCCCTGCGTCTTAACGTTGCTGGCGTTTCGTTTCGCGCTCGCACTACACTGACCCGAACAAGGCAATCCACCAATGCCCCCCGTAGAATCGACGCTTTTGGCATCCGACGAACCGTCGCCGGTGGTCGAACTTCGCACCGGGAGCGCCTCTCCATTTCTGCTGGTCTGCGATCATGCCGGCAAGCGCATCCCCCGCGCGCTGCACGATCTCGGCCTTCACGAGCCCGACCTTTCGCGGCACATCGCGTGGGATATCGGCATTGAAGGCGTCGCGCGCCGTCTCAGCGAGCGCTTCGATGCGCATCTCATCATGCAGATCTATTCGCGGCTGGTAATCGACTGCAATCGGCCGCCCGGCAGTCCAACGTCGATCGCGCCGGTGAGCGACGGCACCGCCATTCCGGGCAACGACACCATTTCACTGGATGACGCGGCGTCGCGCGTGCGCGAAATCTTTGCGCCCTATCACGGCACGATCGAACGCTGCCTCGACGTGCGGAAAAAATCCGGTCAGCAGACTTTGCTGGTTTCGCTGCACAGCTTCACGCCGGTCTATGGCGGCGTGAAGCGGCCGTGGCAGGCCGGCGTTCTCTACAATCGATACAGCACGATGGCGCACGCGTTGCGCGACCTGCTCGCCGCGCCCGGCGATCTCGTCGTCGGCGACAACGAGCCCTACAGCGTCACCGATGACAGCGACTACACCATCCCGGTGCATGGCGAGCGGCGCGGGCTGATTCATGTCGCGATCGAAATTCGTCAGGACCTGATCGGCGACGAAGCGGGGCAGAAATATTGGGCGAACCGGCTGGCCGAAGTGCTGCCGAAGGCGGCGGGCTTGTAGCCCGCTCGTCCCCGCGAAAGCGGGGACCCAGGGCAACGACAAACTCATCGCTTGCGACTCTGGATTCTCGCTTTCGCGGGAATGAGCGGAGGCAGCGTCAGCCCAGCTTCGCCTTCACCAGCCCGCTGGCTTTGCCGAAATCCATCTGCCCGGCATATTTGCCGCGCAGCACGGCGATGACCTTGCCCATGTCCTTCATGCCGGCAGCGCCGGTCTCGGCAATCGCCGCCTCGATGGCGGCGGTCACTTCGGCGTCCGCCATCTGCTTCGGCAGGTAGCCGGAGATGACGGCGATCTCTTCTTCTTCCTGCTGCACCAGATCGGGCCGCGCGCCCTTCTTGTACATCTCAACCGATTCCTGGCGCTGCTTGATCATCTTCTGCAGAATCGCCAGCACCTCGGCATCGCCGAGCGCCGGCTTGCCGGAGCCGCGGGCCTCGATGTCGGCATTTTTCAGCGTCGAATTGACCATGCGCAGCGTCGAGACCGCGCGCTCGTTCTTGGCCTTCATCGCCTCTTTCAAGGCATTATTCATGTCGTCGCGGATCACGGGCAGGTCCTCTTTTTGGCCAAAAATGCAGTTGGGGGCGGCGTGAATCGGCCCCTTGCCTCGCCCACCATAATACGCAACTAAGAGGCCATGACCCAGACACAAGCGCCTTCCACCGGAACTTCACCCGGCAGCGGAGCTTGGGCCGAGCCCAAGCCGACCGCCCTTTTGGTATTGGCGGACGGGACGGTTCTGGAGGGCTTCGGTCTCGGGGCCACCGGCACCGCCACCGGCGAGGTCTGCTTCAACACCGCAATGACCGGATACGAGGAAATCCTTACCGATCCTTCCTACGCCGGGCAGATCATCACGTTCACCTTCCCGCATATCGGCAACGTCGGCACCAACGACGAGGATATCGAGAGCGTCAACATGGCGGCACGGCCCGGGGCCTGCGGCGTCATTCTGCACTCCGACATCACGCAGCCGTCGAACTACCGCGCCACGCGCCATCTCAATGACTGGCTGAAGGCTCGCGGCATCATCGGGCTGGCCGGCATCGACACGCGCGCCTTGACCGTGCTGATCCGCGAAAAGGGCATGCCCAACGCCGTGATCGCGCACGATGCCAGCGGCAAATTCGACATCGACAAGCTGAAGAAGGAAGCGCGCGCGTGGCCGGGCCTCGAAGGCATGGACCTCGTGCCGCAAGTGACCACCGGCCAGCGCTTTTCCTGGGACGAAACCGAGTGGGTCTGGGGCAAGGGCTTCGGCCGCCAGGACAAACCGGAATTCCATGTCGTCGCCGTCGACTACGGCATCAAGCGCAACATTCTGCGCCTGCTCGCGGGCGCCGGCTGCAAGGTGACGGTCGTGCCGGCGAAGACGTCGTCGGACGACATCATGGCGCTCAAGCCCGACGGCGTATTCCTGTCGAACGGCCCGGGCGATCCGGCCGCGACCGGCGAATACGCGGTGCCGGTGATCAAGACCTTGATCGACAGCGGTACGCCGACCTTCGGCATTTGCCTCGGCCACCAGATGCTCGGCATCGCGGTCGGCGGCAAGACCATGAAGATGCATCAGGGTCATCACGGCGCCAATCATCCGGTGAAGGATCTCACCACCGGAAAGGTCGAGATCACGTCGATGAACCACGGCTTCGCCGTCGATAAAGAGTCGCTGCCGCAAAACGTCGAGCAGACGCATGTGTCGCTGTTCGACGGCTCGAACTGCGGCATCGCGCTCAAGGACAAGCCGGTGTTCTCGGTGCAGTATCACCCGGAGGCCTCGCCCGGCCCGCGCGACAGTCATTATCTCTTCACGCGCTTCGTCGACGCGATGCGCAAGGCGAAGAAGAAGTAAGCGAACGCGCCCGCTCGCGCGCCATTAAGGCTGACAGTTACAAGGTCATCATGGACTGGATCAGCTTCTACGATTTCAAGCACTCGATAATCTACGTCAATGAGCGTCATCGCGACGTTCATTACCGCACCATCGCGCAGGACATCGCCGGTTACGTGCCGCCGCATTCGGCGCAGGTGCTGGACTATGGCTGCGGCGAAGCGACATCGGCGCATCTCGTTGCCGATGTCGCCGCACATCTCACGCTGGTCGAGGCCGCGCCCAATGTCCGCGCCGCGCTGACCGCGCGCTACGCCACGAACGCCAAAATCTCGGTGATGACGCCGGACGAAGCCTCGGCGCAACCGCCCGCCTCGTTCGACCTCATCGTCATGCATTCTGTGGCGCAGTATCTGACCGCCGCCGAACTCGACCGCCTGCTCGGCGTCTTCCGGCGGCTGGTGAAGCCGGACGGGCTCGTCATCATCGGCGACATCGTGCCGCCGCAGCTGGCGGCGCCCGCCGCCGCGCTTTCATTGCTGAAGTTCGGAGCGGCCAACGGCTTCTTCTGGGCCGCGGTCGGCGGCCTCATCCGGATTCTGCTGTCGGATTATTTCGTGCTGAAGAAAGCGCATGGCCTCTCGCACTACAGCGAAGAAGAAATGCTGACGCATCTCAAGGCCGCCGGTTATGCCGCCAAGCGCGCCGAGCGCAACATCGGCCACAATCCGTGGCGCATGACGTTTCTGGCGCGGCCCGAATAGGAAGCCGGAGTAACGCAGCTTCCGCTCGTCCCCGCGAAAGCGGGGACCTAATTCTTTTTTCTTTCTCGGCTCCTGGATTCCCGCTTGCGCGGGAATGAGCGGAGTTGGATCAATCCCAGCCGCCGGCGACGCGTTCGACCGGCGTGGCGATGCGGCCATCGGGCCGCTTGAGCGCGGATATGCGCTGCATTTCGTCATCAGTCAGCTCAAAATTGAACACGTCGAAATTATTGGCGATGCGTTGCGGGTTTTGGGAAAACGGAATCGCCACGACATCCTGCTGAATGAGCCAGCGCAGCGCGACCTGCGCGATGCTCCGCCCATGCGCCTTGGCGATGTCGCCCAGCACCTTGTCCTCGAACATGCGCCCTCGCGCCAACGGGCAATAAGCGACGAAGGCGAGCTTGTGCCGACGCGCCGCGGCGATGAGCTTGGTCTGGTCGAGATAGGGATGGTACTCGGCCTGCAACACGACGATGGGCTCGGACGAGATCGCCATCGCCTCGTCGAGCAGCGCGATGTTGAAATTCGCGACGCCGATGTGACGCGCCTTGCCGTCCTTCTTCGCCTTGGCCAATGCGGGAATGCATTCGCGCGGCGGAATGGCCGGATTGGGCCAGTGGATCATCAGCAGGTCGAGATAATCGACCTTCAACGCGGCGAGGCTGTCCTCGAGCGACTTGGCGAAGTCCTTGGGGCGGAGGTTCTCGTGGCTGACCTTCGTGACAAGGAAAATCTCCTCGCGCGGCACGCCCGATTTGCGGATCGCCTCGCCCACCGCATCCTCGGTGCCGTATTTGCGGCCGGTGTCGATGTGGCGGTAGCCGGTTTTCAGTGCGGCAACCACCGCATCCGTGGTCATGCCACCGGTCAGCGGTGAAGTTCCAAAGCCGATAATCGGGATTTGGCCGCTTTCCGCCGCGAATGAGAGACTGAAAGGCTTTGTCATAAAGTTATCCGTAAATTCCCAGCCCAGCTTTCGCCGCATCATTATCCGAAAGATGCCGGGCTGTATCAAAGTTTAATGACGGGTGCCGGACGCAATTTCTATGCTCGTCACGGGGATGCAACAGCGGGGGATTCGTCATGGCCGACCGCGACGACATCATCCAAGCCGCCTATAGCCGCGCGTGGGAAGACTTCGAACGTATTCCGCAGACGCTGCCCGAGCGGCGTCTGGCGCCGCAACGGTTGCGCCAGCACATTCAGGCGGTTTTCGACGGCGGCGAGCGCGATCCGCATAAAATCGCCGAGCAGGCGTTGGGCCGCTTACGCAATGCCGAGCAGGTGGAGCGCTCGCGCGATCGCGTCATGAAAGCCGACGAGATTCCCGACGCCGGCTAGCCTGCTTTCGTGTGCAGATAGGCCGGGTCGAAATCGCCGGCTTCGCGCAGCGCATCCCAGTTCAGCACCGTCAGCAGTCCGGGCTCCCAGGAGATGCAGCCCATTTCGCGCAGCTTCCGGATGGTGCGGTTGACGTGAACAATGCTCAGACCGAGCGCGTCGCCGATGTCCTGTTGCGTCAACGCCAGCCGGTAGCTGTTGTCGCTGCCGACGAGACCGACCGCACGGGCGCGGCTGATCATTTCGCAGAACAGATGCGCCATGGCGGACAGCGCCGGACGGCCGCCGATATTGGCGATCCACTGCCGGAAGATGGCGGCATCGATCAACGTCTCGCGCCACATCAGCGACGCCAGATTGAACGACCTGCGGAAGACCCTCTCGAGGTCTTCGTGCGGCATCAGCCCCATGCTCGCCGGTCCGAGGGCGCAGACGGTGTGGTCCATGCGTTCGAGAAACAGGCTCTGCAGATCCGGAATGTCGCCCGGAATGTGAAACGACATGATCTGGCGCGCGCCGCTGCCGAGCATGTTGTAGCGGCACACCATGCCGCTGAGCACGAGCGCGGAGAAGTGCGACACCTGCCCGGCGCGAATGAGGTCTTCCCCCGGCGCCAGATTTCGCACCGTCATGCGCACGTTCTGCAAAAGCTCGACATCTTCGCCAGGCAGAGCCGACGCGATGTTGAGTCTCCGGAGAAGTGGATCAATGTGATGGGCCACGTGTACTCGTCCACAAATGCGTTTCGGGATAGAAAGTCTATTGCTCAAAAAGCGGCCGTTTGCTCCGGCGTATCGACGGCATCGATTTCCGAATTCAATTCCGCGCCGACCAGCACGACGATGGACGTCATCCAGAGCCACATCATCAGGCCGATGCCGGCGCCGAGTGAGCCGTAGGTTTTGTCGTAATCGGCAAAGCTCGCCAGATACCACGACAGCAACGCCGAGCCGCCGAGCCAGGCCAAGGCTGCAAAGACGGCTCCGGGGCTGATCCAGCGCCAGCGCGCATTATCGATGTCCGGGCCGAAGCGATAAAGCACCGCAAGACCGAGCAGTACCAGCAAGAGCAGCAGCGGCCAGCGCAACCAGGCGACCGCGACATCGCCATAGCGGCCGACATGCAGGAAGGACATTACCACCGGCAATACGATGACCGCGGCGATCGCCAGCAGCAACGTCGAGATGGCGCCAACGGTAAACAGAAGCGAGATGGCGTTGAGCTTGAAGAAGCCGCGACGCTCCTTGGCGCCGTAGCAGATATTGAGGGCGTCGATGACCGCCTTGACGCCGGCATTGGCGCTCCACAGCGCCAGCGCCATGCCGCCGAAGAATGCGGTGCCGAGCCCCCCGGTGCCGCGCATGACGATGCGGGTCACCTGCTCGTCAACAATCTGGTAGGCGCTGGCCGGCATCATGCTCGAGATCAGCGCGAGATGCGCGTTGATGGTCGAGGCCTTGGCAAACAGCGCGTAGCTCGAAACCAATGCAGTGATGGCGGGAAACAGCGCCAGCAGACCGTAAAAGACGACACCCGCCGCCAGCGCCAGCAGCCGGTCGTTGTTGATCTCTTCATAAGTGCGGAAAAGGATGTGCCGCCAAATTGACCAGCCTCGTCGCGGTCGTGAGGTCGCCTTTGCCGCCCGGGATCGCGGCACCGTGCGCCCCAACGTCGCGATGGCCGCGGCGCTGCCGACAATGGCCAGACTGGCCAGCCAGCCCGGCACCCGGCGTCCTTGAAATGGGCGATCCGCCAACGACATAAAGGCATAACGTCGACGGTACCGTCTTAGTTGCGACAGACCTGTGGCCAGCCCGCTGACTACCCTTCCCACCCCTCCGATTCTGGTCTAGAGACCCCTCGCGCGGGGCGATCCCCCGCCGGGGGGCCCGAAAGCGCGCGCAAGCGCGCCCTTTTTTTGTGTGCCGTTCTTGGAGCCCGATGCCGAAACGAACAGACATCAAGTCGATCCTGATCATTGGCGCCGGCCCGATTGTCATCGGCCAGGCCTGCGAATTCGACTATTCGGGCACCCAGGCCTGCAAGGCGCTGAAGGAAGAGGGCTACCGGGTCATCCTGGTGAACTCCAATCCGGCGACCATCATGACCGACCCGGATCTGGCCGATGCCACCTACATCGAGCCGATCACCCCGGAGATCGTCGCCAAGATCATCGAGAAAGAGCGCCCGGACGCGCTTCTGCCGACCATGGGCGGCCAGACTGCGCTGAATTGCGCGCTGTCGCTCAAGAAGATGGGCACGCTCGACACATACAACGTGAAGATGATCGGCGCGACCGCCGAAGCCATCGACAAGGCGGAAGACCGCGAGTTGTTCCGCAACGCCATGACCAAGATCGGTCTGTCGACGCCGCGCTCCCATCACGTCAAGACGCTCGGTGACGCCCTCAAGGCGCTGGACGATATCGGCCTGCCCGCCATCATCCGCCCCTCCTTCACCATGGGCGGCACCGGCGGCGGCATTGCCTACAACAAGGCGGAGTTCATCGAGATCGTCGAAGGCGGCATCGACGCCTCGCCGACCGATGAAGTGCTGATCGAAGAGTCCGTGCTCGGCTGGAAAGAGTACGAGATGGAGGTGGTGCGCGATAAGAATGACAATTGCATCATCATCTGCTCGATCGAGAACATCGACCCGATGGGCGTGCACACCGGCGACTCCATCACCATCGCGCCGGCGCTGACGCTGACCGACAAAGAATACCAGATGATGCGCGACGCCTCGCTCGCCGTGCTGCGCGAGATCGGCGTCGAGACCGGCGGCTCGAACGTGCAGTTCGCCGTCAACCCGGAAGACGGCCGCCTCATCGTCATCGAAATGAATCCGCGCGTGTC
>CAIYTE010000193.1 GCA_903929045.1 uncultured Hyphomicrobiales bacterium | reverse complement strand
AGCTCGAGCATCTGGTATTCTTTGCCGGTGAGGTGGACGCGCTGGCCGGTGACTTCGACGGTCTTGGTGTCGAGGTTGACGACCAGATCGCCGGTGTTGATGACCGACTGGGCGTGACCCTTGGAACGGCGCACGATCGCGTGGATACGGGCGATCAGCTCGTCCTTGTGGAACGGCTTGGTCATGTAGTCGTCGGCGCCGAAGCCGAGGCCCTTGACCTTATCCTCGATGCCGGCGAGGCCGGAGAGGATCAGAATGGGGGTTTTCACCTTCGAGACGCGCAGGGAGCGCAGAACCTCGAAACCCGACATGTCGGGCAGTTTCAAATCCAGAAGGATGATGTCGTAATCGTACAGTTTGCCGAGGTCGACGCCTTCTTCACCCAGATCGGTGGTGTAGACGTTGAAGCTCTCGGACTTCAGCATCAGCTCAATTGATTGAGCGGTCGCGCTGTCATCTTCAATAAGTAAAACGCGCATGCCAGTCCCCTATCTCGCCGCAGCCGGGCTTAAGGTCAGCGCCGCAAAGGCGGCGAGTGTGAAATAACGCGGTGGGACAAACCGATTCGACACTATTCGGACATGGTTAACAAAACCTGCTTCTCCCATGCAAGCATTCGCTGGCGATTGCAAGACGAATCGCCCTAAGATGCTGCTCTGGAGTGGTTTTTTGGCCACGTTCCGCTTCATGCCTTCATTTAAGAGTCGGAATAAACCGACCCTCGTGACTCGCCTCACCGTCCTGGCCGGGCGATTCGTCAGCCGTAGTCCCTTGGACGATGACCCAATGATTAACGACCCGGGTAAACACCAAGTTAATATCGTCCCTACACCGGTAAGCCTAAGGGCGGGTTTACGTTTTTTCTGCGCTGATTTTGCGGGGCGGATCGCGTGAAGGCCCTGGCTGAACAAATCGTTGATATCGACGGCGTCGAGATCTACGGCCGGGTCGTGGCGGTGCGCGGGTTAATGGTTGAGATCGCCGGACCGATTCACGCCATGTCGGTCGGCGCCCGTCTGGTCATCGAAACGGCGAACCAGCCGATCCCCTGTGAGGTCGTCGGCTTCCATCAAGGCCATGCACTTGCCATGCCGTTCGCGGCGCTCGACGGCGTGCGGCGCGGCTGCCGCGCCGTGGTGTCGTCGTCGGCGGGCGCCATCCGTCCGTCGGAAGTCTGGCTCGGCCGCGTCGTCAACGCCATGGGCGAGCCGATCGACGGGCAGGGGCCGATCGCCGCGGGCGCTGCGCCGTATCCGTTCCGCGCCTCGCCGCCGCCGGCGCATGCCCGCATGCGGGTCGGCGAGCCGCTCGATCTCGGCGTTCGTTCGCTCAATACCTTCCTCACGGTGTGCCGCGGCCAGCGCATGGGCATCTTCGCCGGTTCCGGCGTCGGCAAATCGGTGCTGCTGTCGATGCTGGCGCGCAACGTGTCGGCCGACGTGTCGGTCATTGGCCTGGTCGGCGAACGCGGCCGCGAAGTGCAGGAGTTCATCCAGGACGATCTCGGCGAGGCGGGGCTCGCCCGTTCGGTAGTCGTCGTCTCGACGTCGGACGAGCCGGCGCTCATGCGCCGCCAGGCGGCCTATCTCACCATGGCGATTTCGGAGTCGTTCCGCGATGCCGGCAAGGACGTGCTGGTGCTGATGGACTCGGTGACGCGCTTTGCCATGGCGCAACGCGAAATCGGCTTGTCTGCCGGCGAGCCGCCGACCGCCAAGGGCTATACGCCGACGGTGTTCACCGAACTGCCGCGCCTTCTGGAGCGCGCCGGGCCGGGCACCGACCGCGGCACCATCACCGGCATTTTCACCGTGCTGGTCGACGGCGACGACCACAATGAGCCAGTGGCCGACGCCGTGCGCGGCATTCTCGACGGCCACATTGTCATGGAACGCGCCATCGCCGAGCGCGGCCGGTTCCCGGCCATCAACATCCTCAAATCGATCTCGCGCACCATGCCGCGCGCCGCCAATCCGCAGTACCTGCCGGCCATCACCCGGGCCAAGCAGGTGATGGCGACCTATTCGGACATGGAAGAACTGATCCGGCTCGGCGCCTACCGGCCGGGTTCCAGCGCCGAGGTCGACGAGGCCATCGGCTTCCACAAGCCGCTCGAGGACTTCCTGCGCCAGATGAAGGACGAGGCCACCAGTATGGCCGAGGGCTATGAGCGGCTCGAACAGATCCTCGCCGGCGCGGCCTGAGGCCATCGAAGCTGGAGGGTGTCCCGGCCTTCGTCTTTTGGGGAAAGCCGTTGTTTAGCGCAGCTTGGCAACACAAAACTAACGATATTGCTCCAGAGTCAGCCCGCTGAACGTCCGGGGACGTCCGCGCGGCTCACGGTATTGGGCTAGGGCGGGCGCCTATTCGGGGCTTCGGGGGAGTATTTAGTCGATGAAGTCACGCGAAACGCTCATCCGCCTGAAGAAATTTCAGGTCGACGAAAAGCGCCGCAAGGTCGCGCAGATCGAAGCCATGATCGCCGAATTCGATCGCATCGCGACCGAGCTCGAGCGCGAGATCAAGCTCGAGCAAGACCGCGCCGGCATCCACGATCCGTCTCATTTCGCCTATCCGACCTATGCCAAGGCCGCGATGGGCCGCCGCGAAAACCTCAAGCGCTCGACCGACGAGTTGAAGGCGCAGTGCGACGACGCCAAGGCGGCGCTCGGCGAGGCTTTCGAAGAACTCAAGAAGGTCGAGATGCTCGACGAGCGCGACCACGCCCGCGAAAAGGCCGAGGCCAATGCGCGCGAGCAGCAGGAGCTCGACCGCATCGCCGCGATGCGCTTCTCGACCGGCGGCGCGCTGATCTAGCGTTTTCCAATCGTGATATTGAAAACGGCGCCTTCGGGCGCCGTTTTTGTTTTGCGCGGCGTTACGCTAGAAGCGCCGCGGGCATTGGACATGAGGGGCTTGAGGCAATGAAGCTTGGACTTGAAGGCAAGGTCGCGATCATCACCGGCGGCAGCCGCGGCATCGGTTACGCCTGCGCGGCGGAATTTCTCGACGAGGGCGCCAAGGTCGCGATCGTCAGCCAGAACCCGGAACGCAATGCCGAGGCGGCGAAGGCGCTGGAAGCCAAAGCGAGCGGCCGTGTCATCGGCATCGCCGCCGATCTGGAAGATCGCGCCGCGATGGACCGCGTCGTCGCACAGACGCTGAAGGCCTTCGGCCAGATCGACATTCTCGTGAACTGCGGCGCTGCCATCATCGACGACGACTTCTTCAAGCTGTCGGAAGACGGCTTTGCGGCTTTGTTCGAGAACAAGCTCAACGGCACAGCCGGACTCATTCGCCGCGTCGTGCCCGACATGCGCAAGCGCAAGTGGGGCCGCATCATCAACTTCTCCGGCGGGGCTGCGCGCACGCCGCGCTCGGCGCGCATCGGTGTCGGCTTGAACAATGCCGCCGTGCTGACGCTGACCAAGGCGATGGCGACCGAGCTCGCGCCCGACAACATTCTGGTCAACGCCATTCTGCCGCAGGGCATCGCGTCGGAACGCTTGGCGCAGGCGATGGCTGGCGCGACCGACGCGCCGCCGCGCAAGGTCACCAACCCGTTGGGGCGGGCCGGTACGTCGGAAGAGGTGAGCGGGCTGGTGGCGTTTCTGGCGTCGAATCGCGCCAGCTTCATCACCGGCGCGGCCTTTACCGTCGACGGCGGCGCCTATCCGTCGATCTAGCCGGCGATGAATTCAGATTGAATTGAAACCGTCATTGCGAGCGCAAGCGCTGACGCGCTCCTCGCAATGACGATTCAAGCTTATCGCAACGAGTTCTAGCGCGCGGCGAAGTCGACGCGCTTCTTGTGGCCTGCCGGAATTTTGCCCTCGAGCGCGTCACGCATCCAGTCGGCGACGTGCACATAGAAGTCGGGCAGGCGGCTGCCGAAGGTGTGCGTCTCGTCTTCATAGACCCACAGTTCTTTCGGCCCGCCGAGCATGTCGAAGAACTTCACGCCGTCTTCGAGCGGGCAGAGTTCGTCGAATTCGCCCATCGCCAGCAGCGTCGGACATTTGATCTTGTCGGCGATCGGCGCCAGCGTCATCTTCTCCGCCATCGCGTCGAATTCATCTTCGTCATAGATGTTCGACATATACATGTAGTTGGTGCGGTAGGCGGGTTTGGACTGCTTGAAGATGGTGTCCTTTTGCAGGAATACGCCCATGGCGCCGACGCAGGCTTTCACGCGTGAATCGAAGGCGGCGACGCGCGGGCCCCAGTAGCTGCCCATGCTCCAGCCGTAGACGCCGAGCTTGGTGGTATCGAGCTGCGGAATCTTCTCCATGAAGTCGATGGCCGCTTTGCCGGCGCGCTCGAAATTGTCGAGCGTCACCCAGGTTTCGCGGGTATTGCTCTCGCCCTGACCGGGGCCGTCGATGGTGAGCGTCGCCATGCCGCGGCGGCGGAAGTGATTGTGATACGGGCTCGGCATGTACTCCTTGATGGTGTCCATGCCGGGGATGACGAGCACACAGGGCGCCTTCTCGACGCCCGGCACCAGTTGCAGAATGCCGGGAATGGTCTTGCCGTTCTCGAACGGGATTTCGACGCGCCGCACCGTCACTTCGTCGAACAGTTCGGTGAAGCGCGTGTAGCAATGCACCAACCGCTTGTAGAGTTCGAGCTTGCGCGGCGTATTGGAATGCAGCACGCCGCAGGGCGGGCCATAATACAGCGCGGCGCGGTAATAGAATTCGGCGGCGCTTTCGCGGTGGCCCTTGGCCTCGGCTTCCTCGGCGAGCTTCTGTTCCTGCTCGGCGGTTTTCACCCACTGCTTCACCACCGCCTGCGGCAGCTTGATGCGTTCGGTGGTGCGGCGCACGTCGGCGGGACGGAAGCCCCACTCGACGAACATCACCGAGCGGAAACCGAAAACGTCGAGGACCTTGTAGAATTCCTCGTTGACCCATTTGTGCGCCTTGCGGCTGCGATCGTCGTGCACAGTGATCTCCTCTTTCCCAGACAAGAATGCGCCGGCCTTGCGGCCGGCGCGGAAGGTGTATTGATGAAGGCTATTGGCCCTTGAGGCCTTTTTCTTCGATGAAGGCGCCCCAGTTCTTGATGTCCTTGGCAAGGCGCGCGGCCAGAACGGTCGAGTCACCGTATTCCGGCGTGATGTCGAGGCCCTTCAGCCGCTCCGCCAATGTCGGATCGGTCAAGGCTTTCTGCACCGACTGTTGAATCTTGGTCTTGACCTCGGCGGGCAGGTTTTTCGGCCCGAAGATTGCGAACCAGAAACGCAGATCGACGTCCGCGGTCTTGATGTCTTGTTCTGCCAAGGTTGGGACCGACGGCAGCGCCGCCGAGCGTTTGGCGCTGGTGACGGCGAGACATTTGATCTGCTTGGTCTCGGTCAGGGGCTTTGCAACTTGGCTCGAGGCGACGTTGATGTCGACGTGACCGGCGATGAGATCGGCCATGGCCGGGCCGCCGCCGCGATAGGGCACGTCGAGGACGTCGAGCTTGGTGGCGTCGCGGATGACTTCCCACGACAGCTGCGACACCGACGTTACGCCGGCCGAGGCATTGGTCAGTTTCTTCGCCGTCGGCGAATGCGACAGGTCGACCAGTTCTTTCATCGTATTGGCGGCGACCGTATTGCTGACGCAGACCGCGAGCGGCGACGTTGCGATGAACGCCACCGGCTCCAGTTCGGCGGCCGGATCGAAGGTCGGCTTCACATCTTTAAAGCCGGGACGCATGACGATGGCGTTTTCCGACATCAGCAGCGTGTAGCCATCGGGCGTGGCCGAGGCGACGGTGCGCCAGCCGATATAGCCGCTGGCGCCGGCGACGTTCTCGACGAACACCGTCTGACCGAGCGCGGTCTGCAGCGGACCGGCGAAAATGCGGGTGAAGGTGTCGGTGGCGCCGCCGGCGCCGAAGCCGACCACCATTCTGATAGGGCGGGTTGGGAAGTCCGAGGCAGCCTGGACTGTCGAGACGGCGGCGACGCTGAGAACGGAGCAAACGGAAACCACAGAAAACAATCGGTGCATTGAACCCCCCAATCGAAAATTTCTCTTAGGCTACCGAAACAAGCGCGTTGCGCAATGGCAAAGGCAATCTCGCGATGTAAAAGCCCTCGGCTTTTCCACGTGCGAAATTCGCGCTTTGCGCGTGCCGGGCTTAATTACGCGCCCCGTTGCCTATTTTGTGGCGTGCCGATGCCGGTGGCGCGCCGCCCTTGGCGTCGATCGCTCTGCTCTGTTTCATTTTGCATCAGTTGCCGGCGCATTGGATTTTCAATTGCGGCAAATGCGTGATGCCGCCGCGACACCACGCCGCAATGCTGTAAACACCGCATATTCATTGCGGAACTTTAACTTCACAAAATCACCACACGGGTGCTTACCTTTTGCGGGGTCGAGCGTTGTCGAGTGATGAGAACCGAAATGTACCGCTCCCTGTCCATTGCCATTGCCGCTGTTGTCGCCGCCGCGAGCGCGCTGTCCGTTGCGCAGAACGTGGCGTATGCGGCCGACATGCAGCGCGCCGCGCCGATCTACAAAGCGCAGCCTGTCGCGCAGGCGTATGACTGGACCGGCTTCTATCTCGGTATCAATGGCGGCTACGGCTTCGGGCGTTCGAGCTGGAGCGATCCGGCGGTCGGCACCGACTCCGGACGCTTCAACACCAATGGCGGCACGCTCGGCGGCCAGGTCGGCTACAACTGGCAGACCGGTCCGGCCGTCCTCGGCATCGAAACCGATCTCAACTGGCTCAACGCCAAGGGCACGAGCGGCGCCGGTGGCGTGTGTCTCACCGACGGTGCCGGCCAGTGTCAGACCAAGCAGAGCTGGATCGGCTCAACGCGCGCGCGCCTCGGCTACTCGTTCGATCGCTGGCTGCCGTATGTCACCGGCGGCGTGGCCTATGGCGACGTCCGCGCCGATCAGGCGAACGGCACCAGTTCGACGACCAAAACCGGTTGGGCTCTCGGCGGCGGTGTCGAATACGGCATCACCCGCAACTGGAGCGCCAAGCTCGAATATCTGCATATCGATCTCGGTACCGCGTCCTTCATGGGCGCGGCCTCGGGAACGCAAACGCTCAACGTGCCGATCACCGATGACATCGTGCGCGCCGGTCTGAATTACCGCTGGTAGGGGAGAGATCCATGCTCGAATGGATGACGAATATCGAGATGCCCGAATGGTTCGAGCCGAAGCTGCTCGTGCTTTTCATGCTGGTCGGCACGGTGCTGTTCCTGTCGCGCGACCGCAGCGAGCGGCCGGCGATGCGGCGCGTGACCAATGAGCGCCCGGTGCCGGTGCTGTTGAAGCACGGCGAACAGTAAAACTATTTCTTGGCGGGCTCGGCCTTCGCCTTCAACGCCGCGACATCGCCTTCGAGTTTCGTCAGCGCCGCCTTCAGGGCGGCGTTGTCCGTTTTGGCGGCGGCGAGATCGCGGGCGGCGGCGGTGATCTGATTTTGCAGCTCGCGTTTGAGCTTGGCCATTTCCTGCTGTAGGAATTCGACATTGGCCTGAAGGCAGCCGGTGCGGCGGTCCATCTGCTTTTCGGCGGTGCAGTTCTCCATGCCGCGAATATCCTGCGCGACGGCGGACGTCATCGGCACGATCAGCAACAGGGCGGTGGCGAAGAGGCGGCGCATTGTCACTCCAGCTTCTTGGCGAAGGTCAGATAGAACGCCGACACCATGGCCGTGTTGTAGGCAAACACCGACGTGCGGAATTTGAATTTGATCGCCGCTTTGTGCTCCGGCATGTCGTAATTGAGAAGGGGACCGAGCGCCAGCACTTGCGAGCGCCGTCCGTCGGGCGCGATCGGAACGCCGCCGCGCACGTCGTCCTCGAACTGATTGAGATAATAGCCGGCGACGCCAACCTGCCAGCGGCCGATATGCTCGGAGATCGCGAAGTCGGTGTTGAGGTTGCGGCCGCTGGTGTAGTCGGTGGCCGGATTGCGGGCGTAATTGTTCAGATAAATCTTGGCGCTGAATTCGGTGCCTTCGGCCAGCAGCGGCGGCGTCGTGTAGGTCAAGGCGATCGACGGCGCGACGTCGCGCGTATTGCTGCCGACAGTGACGCCGTTGCTGGCCTGCACGCGCGAGTCATAAAGACCGATCGGCCACATCACGCCGAGGCCGGCGCTGATCGCCAGGCCCTGCCGGATCGGCGCCGCGCCTTTTTCCTGCGACGGCCGGGTGAAGCCGAAGAACCGCGACCAGGACGCTTCCGTGTAGAAATCGCCGAGCCCCGTTTTGCAGCGCCGTGGATTGGCCGACACGATTTGGCCGCACACAGTGCCACCGCCGGATACGGCGAGAAACGAGATCGAGCCGTCGAATAGTTTGACGTCCGGGACATAGACCAGCGCGAGGCCGGCGACGGCGGCGTCTATGCGTACGGCATCGAGACCCGCGCGCGGAACGCCCGCGCCGTCGCGCAACTGGTAGACATTGGAGGCGCCGGTAATGAGCGCGCCATAGAGCCCGGGCGCGGCGTGGAAAGCAGAACGGATATCGGTGCCGCCGATCGGACCGGCGACGGTGCTGCCTTCGGCGGCCCAACCGGGCGCGGAACCGCATGCCATGCCGATTAAAACAGTGAGCCGCAGCAGTGCTTTTACGGCTTTCAAGGACACCAACTGACTTCCCACAATGACGTGAGCAAACAAACGCTAACGCCGCCCGTTACGCAATCAAAACGAAGCAATAGTCTGTGGAACTTTTAAAATGGAACTTTTTGGGCGCTAAAACGCCGCCGCCAGCTCGCGCGCGCCGGGCGCCTGCGCGCCGCGTTGCATCTGCTTTTCGATATCGGCGACCAGGTTGGCGACGATCCCGGTGCGGCGCGCCACCGGATTGCGCTCATAACCGTTCTGCTGGAAGAAATTCGACGTCGGCACCTGCGCCCGCAGATCCGGCGGCATGGTCAGCATGTCGAAGCCGTTGCCGTCGCCGGTCAGATTCATCAGCTCCAGCTCGGCGGCGCTGATTGGCTGCATGTAGTGCTTGCTGCGCGCAAAGCGCAGCGAGTTGGCGAGCTTGTGGACCTGCAGCAGCGGCCCGATGTCGCGGTCAAGGATGGCCGCATGAATGCCGACGCCGCCGGGCGTCGTCTTGGCGAGGCGGTCGAACTCGCTCCATTTGTGCGGCACGGTGCGGCTGAAGCTGATCATGCGCTTGAAGGCTTCGATCTTGCGGTCCATCGCCAGCTTGGCCGGGCCGGTGAGCGTCTTCGACCGCGCGCGCACCACGGCGAGCAGCGTGCCGCCGTGCTCGGACAGGATCGAGACTGAATTGGTCGACAGCAATTGATTATAGCCGACAGCGGGCGAAATCGCGTTTGGCCGTGTCGGCGTGACGCCGGCCTGCGTGTCGTAGGTGCCGTTGCCGCCGGTCTCGAAGGCATAGACGCCGACGATCTGGTCCCGCGTCAGGCCGGCGGCGAGCGCCGCCTGCGCATAGGCGCGTTTGAAGTCGCTCTCGTTGACGCGATCCGGCACGAAACCGAACTGCTCCTGCGCGTTGCGCAGGAAGTCGGCGACCAAAGGCACCGGCGCGCGCTCGTCCGGGCGCGGACCCGGCGGCGCGTTGGGATCGACCGGGCGAGGGGGCCCGGAATAGACCGGCGGATGCGTCAGCACATAATCGTCGGCGGTGATCGCCTCACCGGTGCGGCGCTTGGCGTTGCGGATGCGGCGCTTGTCGGAAATGTCGTCCCAATAGGCGCCGGCGGCTTCTTCATAGGGGGCGCGCGCGGCGTTGTATTGCGCCAGCGCCGCCTCGTAGCTCTGTGCCAAAGCCGGCGTGGCCGCCGAGATGAGCAGGGCGGCGGCGAGGCTGGCGAGGACGGCGCGGCGGTTGGGCTCCATGGCCCGACTATGTCGGCCATTTGTGGCGATTCGACCACCGTCCCAAGGGCTTAAGCCCGGTCATCGGGCCGCCCTTGCCACAGGGTAGAGTAAACTATAAATTACAACCTATAAGAGTAATTCTTTCTTCTGAAACTGCGTCAGCACCGTCCAGCAAGGAGGAGAACGTCCATGGCAGGCAAGGGCAGAGGAAGCGAAAACGACACCGGCTTCGGTTTCGTCAAGAATGTCGCGGCGCATAAACCCGGTTTTGATGCCGGCATGACGGCGAAGGAAGCGGCCGGCTCGACCGATCACCGCTTCAAGCACAGCGACCAGAAAGACGTGCAGAAGGGCACGTTGGCCGAGCGCTTCGCCAGGAAGGGAGGCTGACCATGGGCACCGGTCACTCCAGCGTTTCCTTCACCAACTCCTACGGCAAGAAGATCTTCGTCGCCTACATGCGGCGCGACTTCAACTGCCAGTCCGAATGCGGCGAGCCGTGGGATGTGCTCGGCTGGATCAATCTCGATCCGGGTGAAACGGAATCGCGTGACAATCCGACGTCGAACCGCTGGTTCTACTATCACGCCGAAGCCTCCGACGGCGCCGTGTGGGCCGGACCTTTCGTCGCCGAAGTCGAACAGCCCAAGTTCGAGAAGTGCACGTGCCTCGGCGTTTCGTCAATGACGGCACCAATCCGTGGCACAGCGTCGGCTTCCGCGAGCTCGACAACGCGACCTTCGGCGGCGTGAATTTCGTGCCGTAGGGGCGGTCCCGGCAATCATGCGCCACTGCGTAGGGCGCAATAGCGCAGCGTATTGCGCCGAAGTCCGGCGTGCACATAAACTAGGTCATGCCGAACTATCGCCGCGCATTTGTGCCCGGTGGGTGCTGGTTCTTCACCGTGAACCTCCTTGATCGGAGGCTCGCCTTGTTGGTCGACAGGGTTGACGATCTCCGTGTCGCCGTCGTCAAGACGCGCGAACGCTATCCATTCGTCGTCGACGCATTCGTCGTATTGCCGGACCATCTTCACGCGGTATGGACTTTGCCGCCGGACGATTCCGACTTTTCGGTTCGATGGCGATTGATCAAATCTCGCTTTGCGAAATCGATTCCGAGAGACGAGAGATTGAGCCCTGTCAGACAAGCCCGTGGCGAGCGCGGCATTTGGCAGCGCCGATACTGGGAGCATCTGATCCGGGACGAGACGGATTATGCGCGGCACATCGAGTATTGCTACATCAATCCGGTCAAGCACGGCCTCGTCAATCGCGTCAGAGACTGGCCTCATTCTTCATTTCATCGCGATGTTCGCGCCGGGATTTTTGCGGAGGACTGGGCAGGTGATGCCGGGCAAATCGGAGAGTTCGGCGAGGCGAAGTAGAAGACGTCTCCGACGCGGATTATGGCGGCGGATTACGCTTCGCTAATCCGCCCTACAAATTGGCAATCATTCGCCGCTCCTGTAGGGCGCAATAGCGCAGCGTATTGCGCCGCCTGTAAGCCCTACGATTTCTCCGCATCATACTCCGCGCCGCTGAACGTGCCGCCCTGAAACTTGTCGCCGACCGGGTCGGAGCCAAGTTTCGCCTGCGCCGCCATGGCCTGGTCGCGGTAGTCGTCGGCCTTGCCGATGGGATGGTAGCCGTAACGCTGGGCGTTGCTGTTGTCCCACCAGCCGTCGATGTTGTTCGAGGCGCCATAGAACACCTCGAACTTGATGTCGCGGTGCTCAAGGCCGATGCGGATCAACTGCACGAGATCCTCCGGCTTCAGCCAGATGGCGAGGCGGCGCTGGTCGAGCGGTGCGTCGCCGACATTGCCGATGCGCAGACAGGTGACGCGCAGGCCGTGCTTGTCGGCATACATGGCACCGATGGCCTCGCCGAACGCCTTGCTGACCCCGTAGCGGCTGTCGGGACGAACTGTGACGTTCACGCCAATACGCTGGCTGCGCGGATACATGCCGACGGCGTGATTGGAGGAGGCGAACACGACGCGGCTGACACCGGCGCGATACGCCGCCTCGAACATATTGTACGTGCCGACGATGTTGGACTGCAGGATCGTGTCCCACGGGCCTTCGACCGAGAAGCCGCCGAGATGGACGACACCGTCGATGCCGTCGACGACTTTTTCGACCTGATCCATTTTGCTGAGGTCGGCGGCGACGAATTCCTCGCCGGCGTTGAGATCGGTGGGCGTCTTGATGTCGCTCCAGCGGATGTCGGGATAAATCGCCGGCAGCAGCTTGCGCAACCGCGACCCGACATCGCCCGCCGAGCCGGTGACCAAGATTTTTTTCATGGCGGTCTCTGAATCGATTGTGCAGTGCGGCCAGTTATTGTGCCTGCATGTTGCGGTTATGGGCCGCGGATTGCTTGACCGCGCGGCGGCGCGAAGTCAGCATGTCCACAACCAAATAACAAGCGCGGCCGTTCAATGAGCCGTGCGAGGGAACGCTCAAAAACGCTGACGCCGCCTGAACAATCGAACCTGGGAGGGAACGATCGCCATGAAAGTGTTGTCCGCCTTGCTCGTGGCCGGCTTTGCCGCCGCCGCGTTGTCATCCGCCGCGCACGCGCAGTCGAAGATCGTTTTCAAGGCCTCCGACGTGCATCCGACCGGCTATCCGACGGTCGAAGCCGTCGAGCGCATGGGCAAGAAATTGTCGGCGGCGACCAATGGGCGCATCACCATCCAGATGTTCCCGTCGATGCAGCTCGGCGGCGAGAAGGAAGCCATCGAGCAGGCGCAGGTCGGCGCCATCCAGATCGCGCGCGTCAGCGTCGGGCCGGTCGGCACCATTGTCGACGACCTCAACGTCTTCAACCTGCCGTTCGTGTTCCGCGATATCGCGCATATGCGCGCGGTGATCGACGGGCCGATCGGCGACGATCTGCTCAAGCAGATCGGCGACAATCCGAAGACTGGGCTCGTCGGGCTGGCCTGGATGGATGGCGGCGCGCGCAGCTTCTACAACAAGGTGCGCGACGTGCGGAAAGTCGAAGACCTCAAGGGCCTCAAGATCCGCATGATGGGCAATCCCATTTTCGTCGACACCATGAACGCGCTCGGCGGCAACGGCGTCGCCATGGGCATGGATCAGGTGATGAACGCGTTGCAGACCGGCGTGGTCGATGGCGCGGAAAACAACGCGCCGAGCTACGATTCCTTCGGCCATGTGCCGGTGGCGAAGCACTATTCGCTGACCGAGCACCTCATCATCCCGGAACTGCTGGTGTTTTCGCGCAAGTCGTTCGATGCGCTGTCGAAGGACGATCAGGCGCTGGTGCTGAAGTTTGGCAAGGAAACGCAGCTCGAGCAGCGCAAGCTGTGGGATGAGCGTGTCGAGGCGTCGATGCAGAAGATCAAGGCCGCCGGCATCGAGGTCATTACGATTTCAGACAAGAAGCCGTTCCAGGACGCGGTGAAGCCGGTATGGGACAAATACGGCGCCAAATATGCCGCGCTGGTGAAGCGCATCCAGGACACCAAGTAGCCGCCGCAGGTGACGGGAGGCCGCATGAAGGCAACCTATATCCGCGCGATGGACCATTTGCACCGCGCCTGCCTGATCGTGGCGGGCGCCTGCCTCGTCATCATAACGCTCATTATCCCCTACGGCGTTTTCACCCGTTACGTGCTCAACAGCGCGGCGTCGTGGCCGGAGCCGCTGGCGACCTTGCTGATGATCGTCATGTCGTTCATGGCGGCCATCGTCTGCTATCGCGAATACCTGCACATCGGTGTCGGCGTGCTGCCGGTCTATCTGAAAGAACCGGCCAAGACCTGGCTCGGCTGGTTTCTCGAAATCTGCATGCTGGTCACCAACCTGTTCATGCTGGTGTGGGGCCTCAAGCTCGTCGAGGCGACCTATTTCCAGGTCATCGCCGAGTTTCCCATTCTGTCGGTCGGCATTTCCTATCTGCCGATCCCGCTGGGTGGCGGGCTGACGGCCCTGTTCGTCATCGAGCGCATGATGACGGGCAAGTTCTTCCAGGAAGCCGAGGCTGAAACCGTCAGCCAGCTGACGACGGAATAGTCATGGAAATCCTCGTCCTGATCGGCAGCTTCACCGTCGTCTGCCTGATGGGCATGCCGGTGGCCTATGCGCTGGGCCTCGCCTCGATCATCGCCGCGCTCTACACCGACATTCCGCTCGAAGCGGTGATGCTGAAAGTGGCGGGTGGCATGAGCGGCTTTTCGCTGCTGGCGATTCCGTTCTTTATTCTCGCCGGCGCCATCATGGCGGTCGGCGGCATGGCCGAGCGGCTGGTCAATCTCGCCAAGGTCTTCGTCGGCGCCATTCGCGGCGGCATGGCGCTGGTGAACATCATCGCCTCGACCATGTTCGGCTGTATCTCCGGCTCGTCGGTGGCGGATACCGCCGCGGTCGGCTCGGTGATGATCCCGCAGATGATCAAGTCCGGCTATCCGCGGCTCTTCGCCGTGAACGTCACCATTTCCGGGTCGCTGCAGCCGCTTCTAGTGCCGCCGTCGCACAACATGGTCATCTACTCGATCGCCGCCGGCGGCGCGGTGTCGGTCGGCAGCATGTTCATGGCCGGCATCATCCCGGCGCTGCTGCTGGGTCTGTCGCTGGTGGTGCTGGTGCTGATCATCGCGCATCGTGACGATTTCCCGAAAGGCGAGACGGTGTCGCTGCGCCAGGCCGGCAAGATCGCGCTCGACGCGGTGTGGGGACTTGTCACTATCGGCATCATTCTCGGCGGCATTCTGTCCGGCGTGTTCACGCCCACGGAATCCGGCGCGGTGGCCTGCGTCTATGCCTTCCTGGTGACGATGTTCGTCTATCGCGACGTCAAATGGAGCGAGGTGCCGCTGCTGATCGGCCGCGTCGTGCGCACCGTCGGCATGGTCATGATCATGATCGGCTTCTCCATCGCCTTCGGCTACATGATGGCGATCCTGCGCGTGCCGGCCATCGCGACGCAGTTCTTCGTCGATATCTCCAGCGACAAATACATGTTCCTGCTGTGGGTGAATGTGCTGTTGCTGCTGCTCGGCACCTTCATGGATCTGGCGCCGATGCTGTTGATCTGCACGCCGATCTTCCTGCCGGCGATCAAGGCCTTCGGCATCGATCCGGTGCATTTCGGCATCATCATGATCCTCAACCTCGGCATCGGCCTGCTGACGCCGCCGGTCGGCCCGACCATGGTGGTCGGCTGCGCCATCGGCAAAGTGTCGATGGAAGCCGTGTCGCGCAGCATCCTCGTGTTCTACATCCCGATGATCATCGTGCTGATGCTGGTGACCTACATCCCGGCGCTGTCGCTCTGGCTGCCGAGCGTGATCCTGAAATAAAGAAAAACGCGCCGCTGATGAGGCGGCGCGTTAAGGCGGGAGGGGGGGCTCCACGATAGAACTCACAAGAAGCAACTCAACTCACGCGTACGAAACTCAACTGACGCGTACGCACATCCAGAACCGCAGTCTGTCGCCTGCGGAATTAGCGAATAACGGTCGCGCCACGGTCAGACATGGCAACCGGGTTACCGGCCTTGATCACCGTCGGGCCCTGCGCCGCCATGATGTCGGTGCCGAGGTTCAGCTCGCGGGCCGAGATGCCGATCACCGCGATCACCAGCGCGGCAGCAAGTCCGACCACCACGATCTTGAGGTGGGTGGTGCGATCCGCGGTGTACATCGAAGAGTTCATGGCATCCTCCAAGGTGGCGTATCTCTGTGTCGTGCCGGCCCGGAAAAAGGTTCAACGTTCGTTCGCTCTAATAACGTAGGCGCGGGGCGTCGGTTCCCCAGCCCCCATCACGTAACCTTGAAAGGGCGTGATCGGCCGCTAAAGGGCTGAAAATGGACGTGATTCCGCCGCCCGCCGGCATGCGGTTACCGCAGGGAACACGCAAAAAGAGGCGGGAAGGCTATTCGGCGCTGAGCTGGTGCTCGTCGGCGATGCGCTCGAAGTTCTCGGCCAGGCTCTTGATCCGGTACGAGACGCGGCTGTCGTTTTCGACGGGCAGGGTGCGGACGACGGTGTATTTGCCGCGCGCGGCGGCGTTATTGAAAGTCGGTTCGTAATAGACGCTCTGGCCAGACTTGAACTTGTGAGTCATTGGGACGCTTTCTTGGTTCTGGCAAATCAGAGCGAGCAAATCGGAAAAATCAGGGACGTATGACGAAAACGCCCGGCAACGAGGCCGGGCGTTTTGCCGTTTTATCGAAACGGAAAAGCTTGATCAGGCGTTCGACAGATTCGACGCTGCCTGCTTGCCGCGCTCGGTCACGATTTCGTAGTTGAGGCGCTGGCCTTCGTTGAGCGTGCTCATGCCAGCGCGCTCGACGGCGCTGATGTGCACGAACACATCCTTGGAGCCATCGGTCGGGGTGATGAAGCCGAAGCCCTTTTGGGTGTTGAAGAACTTGACGGTACCTGAAGCCATTTTAGTTTTCCTGAGCTGAGACGCTGGCGCTGTTTGAGAGCGCTCTGCCTTTTCGTCGGCGAGAGCGATCGAAACATCCGGATTTAGAGGTGCTTTGAAAGCGGCCAACCGGGCAGCCAGGACAAGGCAAAACCAAAAACATTAGTTTCAATGCGCGGAAGCTACACGAAACGCACTAAAGCGTCAAACAATCGGCCCGGAACGGGACAATTTGCGCCGAAGTTACGCGACTTCCTTGGCGGGCAGGATCGAGCTCTCGTACAGCGCGCGGATGTCCTTGTGGCCGAGCCGCTGCTCGTTGATCTCGATATAGGCGCCGAGCAGCAAAGCCTCCGGCATCTCTTCCATCGCGAAGCGGATGGCGTCCGACGCGCGATCGAAGCGGCGATACTTCACCTTGCTGGCGATCTTGCGATTGCGGGAGGGGAAAAGCTCGGCCGGTGCGTTCAAATCGAATGTGGTCATCAAAACTCCCGCGACCCGCATCCGGGCCCATGAATGGAACTGTTAGGGTCTATATGGGGACGAAACGGCAAAGAATCCACCCCTGAAACATGGGAAAGATTCGCTGAAAGACCGCTGAAAAGCGGATTTTGGCGCTCATTCGTGCTGTGAGGCAGCCGTTCGTTCCGGACCGCTCATGGATGCGAAGATATTTGGGCTTTCGCAGGCCTCGCAGCGATAAAAGCGAAAGCCCGGCGCCCTTTGCTTGCGGGCGACGTCCGGCTTGAGGATGCCGGGGCAGAACTTGCAGTTCAGAATTTCGAGTTCGAACACAGCGGACATGACCGATCCTAACGCCGGCCCTCTGACACGGTTGCGGCGCAGCCGCCGCTTTGCCGTGGCGTCGCTAATGATCGGTTACGGCATCGTCGAAAATTGCCGGATTTGCCGCGCCGCAGCAAAGCGCGCGGCGACGTAACTATTGCGTCAACAACGACGAACAAAAGGGAGCGGAGGCTCGACAACCGACGATGCGGCGCTAGGGTGCGCGCCCATAACAACAAACGGAGGAAATTATGGAATTCGATCGCCGTCAGTTGGCTTTGCCCGCGCTCGCTCTCGGCCTGTTGGGCATTGCGCCGGCTTTCGCCGCGTCAGCCGAGGAAGAAGCCGTCGCCAAAAAAGTCGAAGCCTTCCGTCAGGCGCAGATCGACACCGACGCCAAGGCGCTGGACGCGCTCTGCGCGCCGGAACTCAGCTACAGCCATTCCGAAGCCGGACGCATTGAGGACAAGGCGACGTTCATCAAGAACGCGACCGTGCGCAAGACGAAGACCGTGCGGCTGGTCAACGAAGACCGGACGATCCGCGTGGTCGGCGATTCTGCCATCGTGCGCTTCCGCTGGATCGCCGACAGCGAAGCGATCGCTGACGGCAAAAAGAGCTCCACCAATCTCGCCGTTCTGATGAACTGGCAGAAGCAGGGCGGCGAGTGGAAGCTTTTGTCGCGCGCCGCGACCAAATACTAGCGCTTCAGATACTGCCGACCGTCTACAGGCGTACACGGCGACCACGCTCGCGTACGTCAACTCAGGTCCGGAATTGATCAGCGGCGATATTGCTCGTCGCTGACCTTTTCCAGCCAATCGACCGGGCTGCCGTTCAGCGCTTCCTGAATGGCGATGTGGCTCATGGCGGTTGTCGCAGTCGCTCCGTGCCAATGTTTCTCGCCCGGTGCGAACCAGACAACGTCGCCGGGGCGAATTTCCTCGACAGGGCCGTCCAGCCGCTGCGCCCAGCCAAGACCCGACGTCACAATCAGCGTCTGCCCGAGGGGATGCGTATGCCACGCGGTTCGGGCGCCCGGTTCGAAAGTGACGAGCGCTCCGCGCCCGCGCGCGGGTTCCGGCGCTTCGAAGAGCGGATCGACGCGTACTGTTCCGGTGAAATAATCCGCGGGCCCTTTGCCGGACGGCCGCGAGCCGCTTCTTTTAATTTCCATCGGATCAGCCCTCTCGGATGATGGGGATACGTCCCCATTATCTAGAGAATGCCGGCGTCACCACAAGACAGTCGACGCCCTATCACGCGAGGGCGCGAAGCTTCAAATACTGCCGACCGTCTTCAGCCGCGCGCGCGGGTGAATCTCCGACTGCGAGATGACCGGTGTCTGCGAGCGGAAGCGCTCGACGATGCCGCGCACGAAGGGCCGGATGCTGGCCGAGGTGACCAGCACCGGTGCTTCGCCTTCGCGGGCCGCGGCTTCGAACTTGTCGCGGACCTGCGTGATGAATTCGGTGAGCTTGGACGGCTGCATCGCCAGTTGCCGTTCGTCGCCGGTGCCGATCATGGCTTCGGCAAAGGCCTGCTCCCATTTCGCCGACAGCGCGATCAGCGGCAGATAGCCGCCATGGCTGGTGTGCTGGGCGCAAATCTGGCGCTGGATGCGCGCGCGCACATGCTCCGCCAGTGTGCCCGGATTGCGCGACGAGCCGATGCCGTCGGCAATGCCTTCGAGGATGGTCGACAGATCGCGGATCGAGACGCGCTCGGTGAGCAGGAGCTGGAGCACGCGCTGGATGCCCGAGATCGTGATGAGGTTCGGCACCAGATCCTTGAGCAGTTCGGACTGTTCCTTCGGCAGCTCCTTGAGCAGCTTCTGCACTTCGCCGTAGGACAGCAGTTCCGACATGTTGTTCTTGAGCAATTCGGTCAGGTGCGTCGACATCACGGTCGCGGCGTCGACCACGGTGTAGCCCTTCATCGACGCCTCTTCCTTCATCGAGGCTTCGATCCAGGTCGCGGGCAGGCCGAAGGTCGGTTCGGTCGTGTGCGTGCCGGGGAGCTTCACCTGGCCGCCGGACGGATCCATGACCATGAACTGGCCGGCCCAGACCTTGCCGGAGCCCGCTTCGACTTCCTTGATCTTGATGACGTAGGCGTTGGCGTCGAGCTGCACGTTGTCGAGAATGCGCACGGCCGGCATGACGAAGCCCATCTCGGTCGCGAGCGAACGGCGCAGCGCCTTGATCTGCTCGGTGAGGCGGTCGGTGCCGTCCGGCGAATTGACCAGCGGCAGCAGCGCGTAGCCGAGTTCGACCTTGAGATCGTCGATCTTGAGCGAGGCCGAGATCGGCTCGTCGGCGGCCGCTTCGGTCTTGGCGGCCTCGGTCTTTTTGCTTTCGGTGGCGACGGCCTGCTTGCTGCGGCGGTCGAAGATGACGGCGAGGGCGGCGGCGCCGCCGCCGAGCGCGAGGAACGGGACCATCGGAATGCCGGGCAACAACGCCATGAGCAGCATGACGCCGCCCGACATGCCGAGCGCTTTCGGATAGCCCGACAACTGACGCATCAGCGCCTTGTCGGCGGCGCCGGAGATGCCGGCCTTGGCGACCAGCAAGCCTGCCGCGGTCGATACGATGAGGGCCGGCACCTGCGTGACCAGGCCGTCGCCGACGGTGAGGATGGTGTAGTGCGTCGCCGCGTCGGAAAAGCTCAGGCCCTGCTGCGCGATGCCGATGATCATGCCGCCGATGACGTTGATGAACACGACGAGCAGACCGGCGATGGCATCGCCGCGGACGAACTTCGAGGCGCCGTCCATGGCGCCGAAGAAGCTGCCTTCCTCTTCAAGAACCTTGCGGCGGCGCCGCGCCTCGGTCTCGTCGATCATGCCGGCTGACAGATCGGCGTCGATCGCCATCTGCTTGCCGGGCATCGAGTCGAGGTGGAAGCGGGCGGCGACTTCGGCGATACGGCCCGAACCCTTGGTGATGACGACGAAGTTCACGATCACCAGGATGCCGAAGACGATGATGCCGATGACGAAGTTGCCGCTCATCACGAAGTTGCCGAAGGCTTCGATGACGTGGCCGGCGGCGTGCGTGCCTTCATGGCCCTTCGACAGAATGAGGCGGGTTGAGGCGAGGTTGAGCGCCAGCCGCAGCATGGTCGAGATCAGCAGCACAGTCGGGAACGACGAGAATTCCAGCGGCGTGTGAATGAACAGCGCCGTCATCAGGATCAGGATCGAGAGCGTGATCGACACCGCCAGCGCCAGATCGAGCAGGATCGGCGGCAACGGCAGGATGAGCACGACCAGGATGGCAAGCACGCCGAAGGCGAGGCCCAGGTCGCCATTTTTGATGACCTTGACCATCTCGCCGATGGTCGGAATCTTAAACCCGCCCGATGGGGATGGCGGTGCGGCCGTGACGTCGCTCATGCTCGCAAATACCCGGGAGGTCTCGCCCGCGCCGACGGGAGATCAGCCAAACCCGGCAATATTTGCCCATTGTATGGTTAGCAGCAGGTTAACGCGGCCGTGCCGGCCATCGGAAATCGTTGAAATCAAACGAAAAAGCCCTCTCCCGGGAGGGAGAGGGCCTCGTTGGCGGGCCTGCCAGGGGATGCGGATCAGCCCGGCAACAGGACGGTGTCGATGACGTGGATCACGCCATTGGACTGCTTCACGTCGGCGATGGTCACGGTCGCGGTCTGACCCTTTTCATCGACGATGACGATCTTGTCGCCGGCCATTTTCACGGTGAGGACGCAGCCGCCGACGGTCTTCACCTTGTGGGCGCCGCCATCGTCCTTGATCATCTTGCCGATCGCGCTCGACATCGCGTTGGCGGCGACGACGTGACAGGTCAGGATCTTGGTGAGCTTTTCCTTGTTCTCCGGCTTCAGGAGCGTATCGACCGTACCGGCCGGCAGTTTGGCGAAAGCTGCGTTGGTCGGCGCGAACACGGTGAACGGACCTTTGCCCGACAGCGTGTCTACCAGACCGGCGGCCTTCACCGCCGCGACCAGCGTGGTGTGATCCTTCTAATTGACGGCGTTCTCGATGATGTTCTTGGATGGATACATCGCCGCGCCGCCGACCATCTTGGTCTGCTCTTTATTCATCTCTTGCGCGAAGCTTGGCGACTGAGCGGCGACGTTGACGCCCAACGCGAAAGCCAATGCGGCTCCCGCCAAGGCAACTTTGTTAATCTGCTTCATGAGCGTTACTCCGGTTTCTCTGTTTGCGGTCTGCCTGTCCGTGAATCCGGGCGGAGACATTCGGAGTTACGGAGCGCGGCGGCGCAAAGACGCAAACAAACGCGTCACAGAGTTGTGAGCTTGCCGGCCGCAATAACCGGGCCCGTCGGTGATCCAGTTGGCGAGCCGCCCGGTGGCTCAAGCGACACCGCGAGCGTTGCGTTGCTTGTGGTGAGTGCGGCGAGCTCATTTGGAATTTTGATCGTCATCGCGCGATCGCCACGCAACATGCCGAGCGGGCGCGGCTTGCCGTCGGCGGGAATAAGCCACAGTTCGGGTTCGCGCGTCGCATCCGCGCTATAGGCAGCAGGGACAACGGCAATGCTGCCGCCGCGCGTGTCGATGGTGGCGACGAAATGGCGGCGTCCATCGCCGTCAATACCGGCGGTGAGCGGCGCGGATTGTGGCGCATTGCCGAGATAAATCAGTGCGCCGATGCACGCCGCGGCCAGCGCGCCGGTGGCGAGCGAAAGCCCGCGCCAGAAGGCGAGGCTTTGCCACCAGCCGCTGGTTCTCTTTTCAGCAGGCAACGTCGAAGCGAGGCGTTCCCAGACATGCGGCGGCGCAGGGACTTCTGAAATCTCCGCGGCCCAGGGCGCGAGCCGTTCTTCCCACGTCGCGACCATGCTCGCAAAAGCAGGATCGCGCGCCGCGCGGCTTTGCGCTGCGACGCGCTCGGCACCCGCGAGAACGCCCAGGGCCATCTCCGCGGCGAGCAGATCGTCTTCGGGCACTGGTGCCGTAACGTCGCTCATTGTTGCAGGCAGCCTTTGAGTTTGAGCATGGCCCGCCTGATCCAGCTCTTCATGGTGCCGAGCGGGACGTTCGTGCGCGCCGCCAGTTCTTCGTAGGTGTGGCCGTCGAAGAATGCGCCGCGCAGGGCTGCGCGTTCTTTCGTGTCGAGCCCGTCAAGACAGCCGTGCAGCTTGGCGTAATCCTGCGCGGTCTCGAGCGCGACGTCGGCCAGGGGGCTGCTGTCGGCGACATGATCCGCCGCTTCCATCGGCGCCATGCGCCGGGTTTGTTTGCCGGCGCGCAGGCGATCAATAGAGCGGTTGCGCGCGATCGCGATCAGCCAGGTGAGGGGGCTCGCCCTGCCGGCATCGAAATCGGCGGCCTTGCGCCAAACGGTGACGTAAATTTCCTGAAGCACGTCCTCGGCCTCGCTGCGTTCTCCCAAGATACGCAGGCACACGCCAAATAGCTTCGCCGAGGTCAGCCGATAAACGGTTTGCAGGGCCGCGCGGTCGCCGGCGGGAATGCGGGCGAGCGCAGCCACGATCAAAGTCCGATTTGCGTCGAGGTCTATAGAGCCGGCCATACGCTTCCAACACAAAAGCGGGCTTCAGGTCCCGATCTTTGTGTTTACGCTACAGCCCGGGGGATGGATCACCCTATTCGTGGGTCAGCAGATGCATTTCGCCGCAATCGGCACAGCGCAAGCGGGGCTGTGTCTTGGCGAGCGTGGCCAACGTAGCGTCGTCCGTGACCAGAATGAAACTATTGGTAACGGGGCACTGATAGCGCAGCGCGCCATGGCCGCGCATGGTCGCCGGCGCCCGGCGGACCGCACTGGCGGCGTGACCGAACACCGAGGAATGCATCGTGCCAAAGCCTTGGGTCGGGAATCTCATGAGTTAAACGCTCCTGCCGCCAACATGCTGCGATGCAATATAATGCGCAAGGCGTTGCAGAAGTTCCCCTACCGTTTTCTGCGCGCTCAATCCTTGAGCGATGGAAAGACGTGAATGCCATCGGCGCCGAGGGGCAGCGGCGCCGACTCGGTTACGGCGGTGAGCGCGAGATCGCCATACAGATGCGGAAACAGCGCGCCGCCGCGCGACGGCTCCCACTTCAGCGCCGCACCGAGTCGTTCGGTATCGACGTACAGAAGAACGAGATCGCGCTGGCTGCTGAAATGTTTTGCAGCGGTTTCAAGCGCTTGTGATGCGGTGGAAAAGTGGATGAAGCCGTCGCGCAAATCGACCTCGGAGCCCTGAAAAACGCCGTCTTTCCTGGCTTTATTCCACATCGTTTCACTGAGGATTTTGTAGATGGTGGGCATTTTGGTCAGAGCACAACCTTGTTTGCGCCCGCTTTGAGAAGCATATGAACCTCAAAGAGAAGGGCCGCGATGTCAGACACAGAGGACTATCTTATCCAAGCCGCCGACCGCTGTAAGCGGCTGGCGCGTGCGGGCCGCGAGATCGCCACCGACCTTGAAGCGATGAGCAACGAGCTCATGGGCAAGGCCGTCGAACTCGACACCACCCGCGACAAGAAGCAGAAAACGGCGCGCTAGCGCCGTTACGGCAGCACGCGCTGCACCAGAATCTCTCGATTGGATTTCTGCGGTACAAAAAAGCCCGGCACGAGTGCCGGGCTTTTTTATTGCGTGATGTGGGGCGCGGTTTAAGCCGCGCCGCGTAGCGCCTCGCCACCATGCGGCGGCGGGATCGGCGAACCGTCGGCGGAATATTCGTTGAGCTTGTTGCGCAAGGTGCGGATGGAGATGCCGAGAATGTTGGCGGCATGGGTCCGGTTGCCGAGACAATGCTTGAGCGTCTCGAGGATCAGATCGCGCTCGACTTCCGCGACGGTGCGACCGACGAGATTGCGTGTGACCTGCTCTGCGGTATCGGCGGCGAGCGCCGCGGCGCCGGTCGAGCGGGCGGCATCGAGCCTGCCGCCATCGGGGGCGAGAATGCCGTCAATGCCGATCTCGGCGCCGGTCGAGAGCAGCACCGCGCGATGCAGCGTGTTCTCGAGTTCGCGTACGTTGCCGGGCCAGCGGTTGATGCTGAGCGAGCGGCGGGCTTCCGCCGACAGCGGACGCACCGGCAGGCCGTTGGCTTCCGAATACTTCTTGATGAAATAGGTCGCCAGTTCGCCGATGTCGGCCGGACGGTCGCGCAGCGGCGGAATCTTGAGATTCACGACGTTGAGACGGAACAGCAAGTCCTCGCGGAATTTGCCTTCGCGCACGGCGTCGGTGAGGTTGCGGTTCGACGTCGCGACGATGCGGATATCGACCGGCACCGGCTTGCCCCCGCCGACGCGGTCGATGACGCGTTCCTGGATGGCGCGCAGCAGTTTGGCCTGCAGGCGCACATCCATCTCGGTGATTTCGTCGAGCAGCAGCGTGCCGCCATTGGCTTCTTCGAACTTGCCGATGCGGCGAGCGAGTGCGCCGGTGAAAGCGACTTTCTCGTGGCCGAACAGTTCAGATTCCAGCAGGTTCTCCGGCATCGCGGCGCAATTGACCGAGATGAAGGGCTTCTTCGAACGCTGGGAACGAGTGTGCAGGTAGCGCGCCAGCACTTCCTTGCCGGTGCCGCTTTCGCCGGTGATCAACACCGAGGCGTCGGAGCCGGCGATCTGCTGGGCAAGCTTGACGACGGCGGCCATGGCGTCGTCGCGATAGATCATGTCGCGGCTGTCATTGGCGACGGCAGCGAGCACCGCGGCGATCAGATCCGGATCGGGGGGCAGCGGGATGTATTCTTTGGCGCCGGAGTGAATGGCGCGCACCGCGGCGCGGGCGTCATTGGTGACGCCGCAGGCGACGATCGGCACATGAATGCGTTCGGCGTCGAGCCGCGTCACCAGATCGCGAATGTCGAGATTGACGTCGACGAACAAGAGGTCGGCGCCGCGACCGGAGCGCAGCACCGCGAGCGCCTGGTCGTTGCCATCGGCGTGCGTAACCGCGGCCCCCTTGTCCATCGCGATCTTGCTCGCGATGGTGAGCTGGCCTCCCAGTGTGCCGACGATCAAAAGGCGCATGGCATCATTCCTTCAGTTATTCGCGTATCTTAATTCTGCTCGGACTTGATGATTTCCGTCATCGTCACGCCCAGCTTTTCCTCGACCAGCACGACTTCGCCGCGCGCGACGAGCCGGTTGTTGACGTAGATATCGATGGCCTCGCCGACCTTGCGGTCCAGTTCCAGCACGGCGCCGGGACCGAGGCGGAGCAACTCGCCGACATCCATGCGGGCGCGGCCCAGCACGGCGGAGACTTTGACCGGGACGTCGAACAGCGCTTCGAGGTCGGCGGCGCCGCGGGCGACGGAATCGTCCGGCGCGAGGCTTGCCGCGTTGTCGATGGTCTGCACCTCGCCGCTGTTTTCGAGATCGGGCAGCGGTACCTTGGCGTCGTCGTCACTCATCGTCTTGATCTCCAGACTTTCAGATTATTGCGCGGCGCGCGCGGCCACGTAACGGCCGACCACGTCATCGATAGCGGACAGAGTTGCGGCCTGATCGCGGTTGACGCCGCCATCGGCCCATTCGATTTTGCAGTCGCCAGGCTTCATCGCCTCGTCGGCGAGTACGACCAGCCGGCCCTCGAGGCCCTTGGCGGCGGCGATCTCCGTCAGTTTTTCGTGGGCATGATCGAAGATGTCGGGCGCGACCCGCACCACGATATGCGGCGCCGTCACAAGATGATGGAAGCATTCATTGGCGAGCGCCGAAATCTCGGCGAAAGGTTCGCGGGCGATCAGTTCCGGCGCGAGCTTGGCGGCGACGGCGACGGCGACTTCGACCGCTTCGGTCTCAAGACGGGTTTCGATGCCGGTCAGCGCATTGTCGAGCCGCGCAAAGCCTTCGGCGATGACGGCGAGCGCTGCGGCGATGCGTTGTTCGGCTTCGCTGCGCGCCTGCGCCTGGCCGGCGGCGAAACCCTTGCGGTGAGCTTGCGCCTCGGCGTCGGCGGCGCGCCGCTCGGCTTTGACGACGGTAATCGTCGGCTTCGTCCCGGTGGCGAAGTCTTCGTCGAACATGAATTTCGCGGAAGCGGCCATGCTAGAACACCAGCTCTTCGTCGCCGCGGCTCTTCGAGATCAGGATTTCGCCCTTGGCGGCGAGATCCTTGGCGATATTGACCAGAAGGCCCTGCGCTTCGTCGACGTCGCGCAGACGGACGGGGCCGAGCGCCTGCATGTCCTCGACCAGCATCTTGGCGGCGCGGCTCGACATGTTCTTGAAGAAGAATTCGCGCACCGGCTCCGACGCGCCCTTGAGCGCGATGGCGAGCTTGTCCTTGTCGATATTGCGCATCAGCGTCTGGCCCGAGCCGGCGTCGAGCTTCATCAGGTCGTCGAAGGTGAACATCAGCGCCTTGATGCGTTCGGCCGCATCGCGGTTTTCTTCTTCCAGCGCGGTGATGAAACGGGTTTCGGTCTGGCGGTCGAAATTGTTGAAGATTTCGGCCATGATTTCGTGCAGATCGCGACGGCGGGTCTGCGACAGATTGGACATGAACTCGGTGCGCAGCGTCATCTCGACGCGTTCAATGACGTCCTTCTGCACCGATTCCATCTTGAGCATGCGGGTGACGACGTCGAGGGCGAAATCCTCGGGCAAAATCGCCAGCACGCGCGCGGCGTGTTCGGGGCGCAGCTTCGACAGCACCACGGCGACGGTCTGCGGATATTCGTTCTTGAGATAGTTCGCCAGCACCTCTTCCTGAACGTTGGCGAGCTTTTCCCACATGTTACGGCCGGCGGGGCCGCGGATTTCGTCCATGATGCCGCCGACGCGCTCT
>CAIYTE010000192.1 GCA_903929045.1 uncultured Hyphomicrobiales bacterium | reverse complement strand
CCTCAAGCGCGGCATCGATCTCGCCACCGCCGCGGTCGTCAAGGACATCGAAAAGCGCGCCAAGCCGGTCGGCTCGTCCGCTGAAGTCGCCCAGGTCGGCACCATCTCCGCCAACGGCGATGCCCAGATCGGCAGCATGATCGCCAAGGCGATGCAGAAGGTCGGCAACGAAGGCGTCATCACGGTTGAAGAAGCCAAGGCGATGGAGACGGAAGTCGACATCGTTGAGGGCATGCAGTTCGACCGCGGTTACATCTCGCCCTACTTCGTCACCAACGCCGAGAAGATGATCGCCGAGCTGGAAGACGCCTACATCCTGATCCACGAAAAGAAGCTGTCGGGCCTGCAGTCGATGCTGCCGCTGCTCGAAGCCGTGGTTCAGACCAGCAAGCCGCTCATCATCATCGCGGAAGACGTCGAAGGCGAAGCCATCGCGACGCTCGTCGTCAACAAGCTGCGCGGCGGCCTCAAGGTTGCCGCCGTCAAGGCGCCGGGCTTCGGCGACCGCCGCAAGGCCATGCTCGAAGACATCGCCATCCTCACGGGCGGCCAGATGATCTCGGAAGATCTCGGCATCAAGCTCGAGAACGTCACCATCCAGATGCTCGGCCGCGCCAAGAAGGTCATCATCGAGAAGGAAAAGACCACCGTCGTGAATGGCGCCGGCAAGAAGGCCGACATCGAAGCGCGCGTGGCCCAGATCAAGGCCCAGATCGAAGAGACCACCTCGGACTACGACAAGGAGAAGCTGCAGGAACGTCTGGCGAAGCTCGCCGGCGGCGTTGCGGTCATCAAGGTCGGCGGTGCGACCGAGATGGAAGTGAAGGAAAAGAAGGATCGCGTCGATGACGCGCTCAACGCCACCCGCGCGGCCGTGCAGGAAGGCGTCGTTCCGGGCGGCGGTGTCGCTCTGCTGCGCGCCAAGAAGGCGGTCGGCAAGCTCACGCACGACAATTCGGACGTCCAGGCCGGCATCAACATCGTGTTGAAGGCCCTGGAAGCCCCGATCCGTCAGATCGCCGAAAACGCGGGCGTCGAAGGCTCGATCGTCGTCGGCAAGATCCTCGACGAGAAGTCGGAGACCTTCGGTTTCGACGCGCAGAACGAAACCTACGTCGACATGATCGCCAAGGGCATCATCGACCCGGCCAAGGTCGTGCGCACCGCTTTGCAGGACGCCGCTTCGGTGGCCGGCCTGCTGGTGACGACCGAAGCCATGGTCGCCGAACTTCCGAAGGACGCAGCCCCGGCGATGCCGGGCGGCGGCGGCATGGGCGGTATGGGCGGCGGCATGGGCTTCTAAGCCTTCCGACGCGTCACACGATACAAAGGGCGGCCTTCAGGGCCGCCCTTTTTTATTGCGCCGTTGAAAGCGCGATCACGCAATGCCGGCGTAGCTCTTGCGCAACGGCTTGAGCACCAGCAGCGCAAGGATGCCGGTCAGCGCATCGCAGGCGATGATGATGCCGAACACCGGCAGCCAGCTTCCAGTGGCGTCATGCAGCCAAGCCGCCAGCGGCCCGCCGAGCACCGAACCGATGCCCTGCGCCATATAGAGGAAGCCGTAATTCGTCGTCGCATTCTTGGTGCCGAACGTATCGGTGAGCGTCGAGGGAAACAGCGAGAAGATTTCGCCCCAGCCAAAGAACACCACCGCCGACAGGATCACGAAGACCAGCGCATTGTCGCGGAACAACACCATGACGGTGACCGAGACCGCTTCGAGCAGGAAGGCGATGGCCATCGTGTTCTCGCGGCCGATGCGGTCCGACACCCAGCCGAAGAAGGGTCGCGTCAGGCCGTTGGTGATGCGGTCGACGGTAAGCGCCAGCGGCAAGGCCGCGAAGCCGAGCACCATGACATTGGCGACGCCGAAGTCGCGCGAGAAGGCCGCGAACTGCGAGATGATCATGAGGCCGCCGGTGGACATCATGGTCATCATGACGAACATCAGCCAGAACACCTTGGTCTTGAGCATGTCCTTCGGCGCGACGTCGATCTTGCTGGCCGTCACGGGGATCGGCGGCAGCACATCGGCGGCCGTCGGCGTGCGCAGCATCAGCGCGGCAGCGGCGCCGATCACGCCCATGATGATGCCGAAGACCACCAATGTGTGCTGATAGCCGGCGCTCTTGAGCATCGTGTCGATGGGGAACGTCGTGGCGATGGCACCGAAGCCATAACCGGCAGCAACCATGCCGGTGGCAAAGCCGCGCTTTTCCGGGAACCAGCGCACCATCAGGCCGACAATGCCGACATAGACGATGCCGGTGCCGACGCCGCAGAACAGCCCGTAGGTCAAATAGAGGCCCATCAGCGTGGTGACATAGGCCGACGCGACCCAGCCCAGGCCGGACAGCGCGCAGCCGACCGCAATCAGCAGCTTTGGACCGAATTTATCGACGAGGTAGCCCTGCGCCGGCGACAGCCAAGTCTGCAAAACGATCAGGATCGAGAACGTGATCTGGATCGCCGGTAGGGTCGTGTGCAGATTGTCCTGGAACGACTTCGTAAACAGCGTCCAGACGTATTGTGGACTGGAAATCGACATCATGGCAACGAGCCCGAGGACGAGCTGAATCCAGCGCGCCGATGAGACCGAAGAGGCAGAGCCGTTCACGGTTGAAACCGACATTGAAATGTCCCCCAGTATGAGCCTTCAAGTTCCTTGAACCCTTAGAAAGCAAGTGGCAGGCCAGATCGTACAACCCCGTGTCTGCAATTCTCGTCCGTCGGCACGGCAATAAATTGCAGCCGTGCCCGCTTTACGGGCGCGCTGCTTCCAAACACAGCAATCTCATGGGAAACGGAGCTAGTTGGTCCCGGCGCGGAAGCGCATCGGCGACGGGCCGTCCAGCAGCAGCATGCCGCTCTGGCGCTGCCAGCCGGTGACCTGGGTCAGCTTTTCCAGCAGGGCGCTGTCGGCCGCCAGACGCTCCGGCGTACACTGACCGGCGCTCTGCATTTGCGGCAGTTCATCCGGGAGCGGCGCGGCGTCGAGCTTGATCGTGGTTTCCGACAATTCGAGCCGGGCCGGCACGCTCTTGCACCACAAATCGATGATGGCATTGCCGTTGCGCTCGACGGTGAGGCTCGGCATGCGCTTGCCCGGCCGCATCGGCGGCGTTTCCAGCAGCAGTTCCTGATCGAACGGAAACGAGGACGGCAACTGCGCCAGCGCCGGCACAATCATCGTGGCGGCCACAACAGCACTGACAACAAAACGCCGGCCTGCGATCAGGCGGAAGAAACTCATCGGATGCTCCGGATTGGTCGCCGTGCGTCGTGAATGCAGGCTGACGGCGGCGGCGTCAAGCAGTGCTGTCCAAAGCCTGCGTCACACTTATGTCATTCCGCCGCTTGAACCGTGACGGCCACGGGCAGCAAATGCGCGATCGAATTGGCGTAGTAGTCGAGCAACGCAATCTCCTCGGGCACGACGCAATAGAGGCCATCGGCCTCTTCGACAAGATGCCGCAGCGTCAGCATACGCAAGCCCACCTCGATGGCGTAGTCCTGATCGCCGCGTGGGATGTGAACATGCGCGTCGGCGGCTTCGAACAGTTGCGTCAGCGCCAGCACCCGCGACTTGAGTTCCAGCAGCGACAACGGCGCTGCTGCCTGCCGCAAGGCGGTCGCGACCAGCGCGACGGGCAACACCGGCACCACAGCGCCGACGCGTTGCATCAGCACCTTGGCGAGCCGCTCAGTCTCGGCAAAGCGCGTGTCGTGATCCATCGTACGGAAATCGATGCCGCGCTCCTGCACGTATTTCCGCAACGACAGCGGCGCACCGAAGCTGACGCAGGCATAGCCGAAGCGATACCAGCGGCCGCGCACACGCAGCGCGATGTGCGAGAAAAACGCCCTCATCAGCATGATGAAGTTGAAGCGATGGCGCGGCGTGGCCCCCTGCTTCTTTGCCAAGGTGCCGAGCTGCAGCCGGTCTTCCAGCACGCGGTCGTAATTGATGCCGACCGGCACGAACACCGCATCGCGCGCGGCGCTGGCGTCGAAGCCCGCCACCATATAGCCGATCAGGCCGAATTTCGGCGGCTGCAACTTGCCGTCACGCGTCAGGCCGCCTTCGGGGAACACGGCCTGCGCCAGCCCGCCGGCCACCGCCATGTGGACGTAGCGCGCCAGAACACGGCGATAGAGCGCATCGCCGGAATCGCGCCGCACGAAATACGCGCCCATTGAGCGAATAACGCTTTGCAGCAGCCACACCCGCGCCCACTCGCCGACGGCGTAGCTCAGCGCTGAACTTGCCGACACCATGAAGGTGACCAGCACGTAGTCCATGTTGGAGCGGTGATTGATGACGAAGATGACGGAGGAGTCGGGGTCCACCGTCTTGAGCGCGTCGGCGTCCATGTAGCCGAGCCGCACGCGGTACAAAGCCGTCGAGATAAACCGCGCGATGCGCGCGCCAATGCCGAAATAGGCATAGGCCGAGAACGACGGTACGATCTCTCGGGCATATTCGCGCGCCAGATCCTGCACTGCGGCGCGGCTCATCTTGTGGGCGACGGCGTAGGCCTCGATCTCGCGCAGCACCTCCGGATCGAACACCAGCTGATCGATCAGCGATTGACGCTTGGCCACCTTGAACGGCTGGATGCGCAGCTTCAGCCGCGTGTTGAGTTCGTCGATGGCCCTGTTGAGTCGGCGGCGCATGACCCAGCGTGCGCTCGGCAGCAGCAGATGATCAAGCGCCGCCATCACCGACAGTACGCCGACAATCACGACCAGCCAGAGCGGCAATGTTACTGTCGATGTCACGTGAGCCCCCGTACCAGCCTAGGCGCTCCGCTGCAACTTGTCGCGGCTCGTTCATGCTGCAGTGCGAGCAGCACCAAACAAGGCCGCGCCGGCTGTGGTACAATCGCGCGATCTTATCCGCGGGAGGCGACACATGAGTCCGAAAGTCGACCAGACGATCATCGATCTCTACGACACCTTCACGCATGGCGGCATGAACCGCCGCGAGTTCCTCGACCGCTTGAGCCAAGTGGCGGGATCGACCGCAGCGGCGGTCGCGCTGCTGCCAATCCTGCAGAACAATTACGCGCAGGCAGCGATCATTGCGCCGGACGATGCGCGCTTCTCGAGCGAGCGCGCCACCTTCGATTCACCTAAGGCCAAGATCAACGGCTATCTGGTGCGGCCGAAATCCAAAGGCCGCCGTCCGGCGGTGCTGGTGATCCACGAGAACCGCGGCCTCAATCCGCATCTCGAAGACGTGGCCCGCCGCTTCGCCGCCGAGGGCTATCTCGCTTACGCCGTCGACCTCCTGTCGCTTGTCGGCGGCACGCCGGCCGATGAAGACGCGGCGCGCGAGCTGCACACCAAGATGAACCAGGACGACGCCGTGACCGCGCTGGTGTCGGCGGTGTCGTTCCTCAAGACGCACGCAGAGTCGACCGGCAAGGTCGGCGCCATCGGCTTCTGCTTCGGTGGCCTGATGGTGAACCGGCTCGCCGCGTCGAGCCCCGATCTCGATGCCGGCGTTGCGTTCTACGGCCGGCAGGTTCCGGCGGCACAGGTGCCGAACATCAAGGCCTCGCTGCTGCTGAATTACGCCGAGACCGACGACGGCGTGAACAGCACTGTGCCCGCCTACGAAGCGGCGCTCAAGACCAACAACAAGAAGTTCACGATGTACACCTACCCAGGCACGCAGCACGCCTTCTTCAACGATACGGGCGCGGCGCGTTACAACAAGGCGGCGGCTGAACTGGCCTGGACGCGCACCCTCGCCTTTTTCAAGGAAACCCTCGGCGCGCCGCCCGCCGACTGACGCGTCAGCCGAGCGATCCGATCAAGGCGCGGGCCGTGCGCAACAGCCGCTCGTCGCGGCCCGGCGCACCGATCAGCTGCACGCCGATCGGCAGGCCGTCGGCATTGGCAATCAGCGGCAAATTCAGCGCCGGATAGCCGACCAGGGTCCAGAGCGAACAGAACAGTGGATTGCCGGTCGCCTCGATGCCGAGCGGTGCAATGCCAGCCGCCGACGGCGTGATGATGGCGTCGGCATATTGCTCGAAGATATAGGTCATGTCCTCGGCGTAGCGCCGCGCGTCGCGCAACGCCGCCTGGTATTGCGGCGCCGTGACCGTGCGGCCTTCCGTAATCAGCGCGGTGAACTCCTTGCTGGCGACGCCCTGATCGACGTAGTGGCCGAGATTGAAGGCCATCTCCGCCGACATGATGGCGCGCAAGGCCTGCCATGCGCCGGTGTAGTCGGACGGCAGATCGACTTCCTGCGCGCCGACGTCCTTGGCGATATCCTCCAGCGCACTCTGCGTGTCCGGATCGGCCTTGTCCCACATCGGCGTGCGCACGAAGGCATACCGCGGCGGCAGCGGCGGCTGTTCGCCGGCCGTGCCGCGGAAGCGCGGCGACGCATAAGCGCGCGAATTCGGATCGGCCGCGTCGGTCGCGACCAAGACGTCGAGAATGAGCGCGAGGTCCTCGACGCTGCGGGCGAAGGCGCCGACATGATCGAGCGTGCGCGACAGATTAAGCGCGCCGGCGCGCGAGATCAGGCCGTGCGTCGGCTTGACGCCGAACACGCCGCAGAACGACGCCGGGCGGATCATCGAGCCGTTGGTCTGCGATCCGATCGCCAGCGGCACCATGCCCGCCGCCACCGCAGCCGCCGAACCCGACGACGAGCCGCCGGGCGTGCGCGACAGGTCGCGCGGGTTTTTCGTCTTGCCCGGATGGAAATAGGCGAACTCGGTCGACACCGTCTTGCCGATGATGACAGCGCCGGCCTCGCGCAGCAGCCGAACTGCCGTCGCATCGATGTCGGGCCGCCGGCCGGCCAGCGCGGGCGAACCGCACTCGGTCGGATAATCCCTGGTGTCGAAGATGTCCTTGATGCCGACCGGCACGCCGTGCAGCAGGCCGAGACGGCCGCCGTCCGCTTTATGCCGGTCGAGCGCCCGCGCCTGTGCCAGCGCGTGCTCGGCATCGACGTGGGCAAAGGCCTGCACCTTGTCCTCGATCGCAGCGATGCGGTCGAGACAGGCACGGGTGTAGTCCTCGGCGGATACCGCGCCACGCGCAATATCGGCCGCGGCTTCGGTCGCGGAAAGTTCGATCATGATGGCCGCTCAATTCCCGTACAGATAATTCGGCAGCCATAATGTCATGCCCGGCCAGAAATACATAATCACCATGCAGATGATAACGATGAACATGTACGGCATCATGCCGCTGAAAATCTGGTTGAGCGTGACGTGTTTGGGCGCGACGCCTTTGAGATAGAAGGCGGACATCGCCACCGGCGGCGACAGGAACGCGGCCTGAAGGTTCACGAACACCAAGGTGCCCCACAAGATCGGGTCGATGGCGAAGTGCTTCAGCAGCGGCAGGAAGATCGGCACGAAAATGACGATGATCTCGGTCCATTCCAGCGGCCAGCCCAGCACGAAAATGATCGCCTGCGACAGCAGCATGAACTGGATCGGCGACATGTTGAGCGACAGCACCCACTGCTCCACCAGCGCCTGCCCACCGAGAATGGCGAATACGCCGGAAAACAGCGCCGAGCCGACGAACAACCAGCACACCATCGCGGTGGTCTTAGCGGTCAGGAACACGGCTTCCTTCGTCCGTTTCCAGTCGAGCGTGCGCGCCTGCAAGGCCAGCAGGAATGCGCCCATCGCGCCCACACCGGCCGACTCCGTCGCCGTCGTGATGCCGAACAGGATGACCGCCAGCACGACGACCGTCAGCAGGCCGAGCGGCATGATCGACGACGACAACAGCTTGATGACCTCAAGCCGGTCGATATTGAGCTTCCAGTAGTATTTCAGCTGCCACAGCAGGCAGACCACGGCGATGACGCCGAACCACCAGTAGAAGCCTTGCGGCGGCCCGAGTTCGGCCGCCGACGACGGACCTTTCGGCAGATCGGGCGAGCCCAGTTCCTGGACGCCCGAGAACACCTGCTCCGGTCCGGACTGCTGATGGATCACGACGTACCAGTAGACGGTGTAGAGCGTGCCGGCGACGATGACGAACGGGATCAAGGTCGACAGGAAATTGAAGACCAGCATGCCGTAGGTGACCGGGCCCTTTTCGGTGCGCATCGCCAGCGCATTGCCCGGCGAGAACAGCGACTTGAGCGTGGCAACGAAGGCGTTCTTGCCGTAGGCGCCTTCGAACTGGCGCATCCAGGCCGGCACCGGGATTTTCCGCTTATCCTCCGGCAATGGCGGCGCGATCTTCGGATTAATCATCGCCCAGCCGACGATGTAGATGAGATAGAGGAACGACAGGAAGAAGCCCGGGAACATCGCCGCCGCGTAGAGCTTCACCACCGACTGCCCGGCGACCGCCGCGTAGACGATGATCATGACCGACGGCGGAATGAGAATCCCGAGCGTACCGCCGGCCGTGATGACGCCCGAGGCGAGCTTCACGTCGTAGCCGGCTTTGAGCATCGGGTTGAAGGCGATGACGCCCATCAGCACGACGACCGCGCCGACCAGGCCGGAGGCGATGCCCCAGAAGGTACAGACGATCAGCGTCGCCACCGCGAGCGAGGCCGGCACGTTCCGGAACGCGAGCTGGATCGAATAGAACATCTTGTCGACGAGCGCGCCGCGCTCCATCACATATCCCATCAAGACAAAGAGTGGGATGGATATGAGCACGTCATTGGTCATGGCGCCGTAGGTGCGCTG
>CAIYTE010000191.1 GCA_903929045.1 uncultured Hyphomicrobiales bacterium | reverse complement strand
GCCGGACCGGTGCCTTTGTAATTGACCTCCGCCGGCGTCACGCCGGTCGCACGCTTGAACTGCACGAGGCCCAGATGGCTCGGCGAGCCGAAGCCGGTAAAGCCGGCATTGAACTTCTCCGGCTGCTGCTTCATCAGCGCAATCAGTTCAGGCAACGTCTTGACCGGCAACGACGCGTTGATCACCAGCACATAGACGCCGGTGCCGAGCAGGATCACCGGGTCGAAATCCTTGCGCGTGTCGTAGGGCAGCTTCGGCTGCAACGTCGCGTTGACGGCATAGCTCTGCGTCGGGAAACCGAAGGTGTAACCGTCGTTCTGCGCCTGCGCGATCGCCGCGAGGCCGATGATGGTGCTGGCGCCGCCTTTGTTCTCGACGAACACCTGCTGGCCGAGCCCCTCACCCGCCTTCTGCGCGAGGATGCGCGCCACAGCGTCGGTCCCACCGCCGGGAGGCCACGGCACAAGGAAACGCACCGGGCGCGACGGATATGATTGCGCGTGCGCGAGCGTACCGACGCCTTGCGCGAGCATGAGCGCGGCGAATGCGACTGCGATTTTGAGTTTGTTCATTGTCACCACCCGGAAACGTCTTTTTGTCTTTCCGCGCATATACACCGATATTGCGAAACGCGAAACGACATTGTAAAAACGCCGCACTCTCTTTCACTGCACAACCCGCTCCAAAAATACGCGCATCGCGCGCATTAAAAAATTCCGCGGTGCGAGAGAGCGGAGGCGCGCTTTCAAGTGAGTGACCGCAAAGCCCTTGTTGTCGGAGCGACTGGCGTCACCGGCGCACCGCTGTGCGAACAACTTCTGCGTCAGGGCTGGAACGTCTACGCGATTTCGCGGCGCAAGCCTTCATTGAGCGCCGACGTTGCGAACGGCCCGCTCACACATCTGCCGATCGATCTGACGAACAACGTCGCCATTCAGAACTGCTTGAGTAAGCTCAAGGACGTCACGCACGTTTTCTATTGCGCCAACGCGCCGACGCAGGAGTTGCGGCAATTGATGATCGGGCAATTGCTCGACGTGCTGGAAACGCTGCCGCACTTTACCAATATCAACTTCATCCAGGGTATGAAGTATTACGGTTGCCATCTCGGCCCGTTCAAGGTCCCAGCGAAAGAAACCGACCCCCGCGTGCCAGGCTGCGATTTCTATTACACCGAAGAAGACATGCTGATCAGCCGCCAGCGCGGCAAACCATGGGCCTGGACGGTGCTGCGCCCGCACTCGGTGTGCGGTTATTCGGCAGGCAATCCGCTCAACGTCGCCGCAGCGGTGGCGCTCTATGGATCGATGCAGAAGGAACGCGGCGCCGGGTTCGGCTTTTGGGGCAGCGAGCAGCAATTCAATTCCCTGTTTCAGGTAGCGGATGCGTCCGTGCTGGCACGCGCGGCAATCCACATTTCGACGACGGACGCTTGCCGTAACACCGCCTTCAATATCAACAATGGCGAACCGTTCCGCTGGTCGCAGATTTGGCCAGTGCTCGCGGATTATTTCGGCCTCAAGGTCGCGGGCCCGCAAAATTACGTTTCGATGCAGTACTTCACCGAGCACGCCGCCGTCTGGCAGGCGATGATGGCTAAATACGGACTCAAGGAATTCCCCTACGAGCGTCTGCCGCGCTGGTGTCTCGGCGAATACACCGCGCCGAACGGACGGCTGTGCACGAATTGCGATCTCTATGCCGATACGACGCGGCTGAGACAAAGCGGCTTCACCGAAGCGCTCGACAACAGAGTCATGTTCCTGACCATCTTCGAAGAACTGCGCACACAGCGCGTCATTCCCTAACGAACAAAAAAAGCACTGGAGGATTCCATGAAACTGCGTTCTCTTGCCGCCGCACTCGGTCTGCTCGGAGCGATTGTCGCCGCCGCTCCTGCCGCGCAGGCGCAGAATTATCCGTCGCGGCCGATCAAGCTGATCGTGGGTTTTCCGCCCGGCGGCGGCGCCGATTCAGTTGCCCGTCTCTTGGGCCAGGCCCTCGGTGAACGCATCAAGGCCACGGTCGTGGTCGAGAATCGCCCCGGCGCAGCGACCAACCTCGGTATGGACGCCGTCGCCCGCGCGGCGCCCGATGGCTACACGCTGGGGCTCGCCACCAGCAATATCGCGATCAATCCGCCGCTCTACCCGAACATGCCGTACAAGCCGAAGGAAGACCTCGCGGCCGTGACCTTGGTGTCGAAAGGTCTCTATGTCCTGGTCGTCAATCCGAACGTGCCAGCAAAGTCGGTGAAGGAACTGATCGCGCTGGCCAAGGCCAAGCCCGACGGCCTGAACGCTGCCATCGCTGGTTTCGGGACGCCGGGCCATCTTGCGCTGGCACAATTCAATCTGCTCGCGGGCGTCCAGATTTCGGCAGTGCCCTATCAGGGCGCGGCGCCGGCTATCAACGCGCTGCTCTCGAACACCGCGCAGGTGCTGTTCATCAGTCTCGCCTCGGCGCTGCCGCATGTGAAGGCCGGCACCCTGCGCATGCTCGCGATCACTAGCCAAGAGCACAGCAAGGATTTGCCCGACGTACCCAACAACAAGGAAGCGGGCCTGCCCGGCGACGACATCTTCGAGTGGTACGGCGTCGTCGCGCCGGCCAAGACCGATCCGAAGCAGATCGCCTTCCTGTCGGGCGAGATCGGCAAGGTACTGGCCGACAAAGCGCTGCAGGACAAAATCGCGCTGGTCGGCGCCGAAGCCGCTCCGAGTTCGCCTGCCGCATTCGCCACGTTCATCGACGGCCAGACCCGGTCGCTGGGCGAGATTGTCGTCCGCACCGGCTTGAAAGCACAGTAAAAGGCGGATGAGCGAAACCTTCGACACCGACATATTGATTATTGGCGGCGGCGCCTCGGGCCTCGCCGCCGCAATCGAAGCCGGCCGGCGTGGCAGCAAGGTCATTCTACTCGAGCAGGCGGCCGAACTCGGCGGCATGATGAACTGGTGTGTCGGCACCGTGTCCGCCGTCAATACGCCGGGCCAGAAGCAGCTCGGCATTAGCGACACGACGCAGGCGCACTTCGAAGACCTCGCCACGCATGCCGGCTCCCTGGCGCCGCGCGACAATCTCGCGTTGCGCCGCGTGCTGACCGACAACAGCACCGACATGATGAACTGGCTGCTTGATCTCGGCATCGTGTTCGCACCGCCAATGATCGACCCACCGCAGCGCGTTGCACGCATGCATAATGTGGTGCCGAGTTCGCAGTCCTTCGCGTTTCACATGGCGCGTGCCTGCAAGGCGGCCGGTGTGGATATACGGCTCGGCACAGGCTGCGAGAGCCTCATCGAGGAAAACGGTCGCGTCGTTGGCGCAATGGCGAAGCGCGCGAGCGGGACGGACTGTTACGTTGCGCGCCAGGGCGTTATCCGTGCCACCGGCGATTACAGCGGCGCGGCGGATTTGAAGGCGGCGTTCGGCAAGCCAGACGTCGGCGATGTCGAGCCGGTCGCGGCGACCAGCACCGGCGACGGCTACCGCTTCGGCATGGCGCTCGGCGGTACGGTCGCCAATGGCGATATTATCCGCGGCCCCATCATGCGCTTCGTGCCGCCGCGCGAGACGAATTTCATCCAGAAGCTGCCGCCCTACCGCATCGTCGGTCATGCGATCTCATGGGCCATGCGCATGCTGCCGCAATTTATCCTGCGGCCCTTTCTGATGAAGTTCCTCACCACCGTGCTCGGCCCCTCACCCGAACTGTTCAAGGCGGGCGCGGTGCTGATCAACGAACAGGGCCAGCGCTTCACTGATGAATTGCGCAGCCCCGCGGCATCCGTGGCGAAGCAGCCGGGCAAGAACGCCTACATCGTGTTCGATCAGACGCTGGCGACGAAGTTCTCCGGCTGGCCGAACTTCGTCTCCACCGCGCCGGGCATCGCCTACGCCTATATCGACGACTACCGCCGTTGCCGGAAAGACATCTTCCATAGCGCCGACTCGATCGAGCAACTGGCACAACAATTAAAAATGCCGCCGACCGAACTCGCCGCCGCTCTCCGACACTATAACGAAAGTGAACGCGGCGAGCGTGCACCCATCGCCCAAGGCCCGTTCTATGCATTGGGACCGGTGCGCAGTTACGTCGTCTTCACCGACGGCGGCCTGCGCGTGACCGATCGTCTTGAAGTGTTGCGCGAGAATGGTTCGGTGATTGACGGGCTCTACGCCGTCGGCTCAACCGGACAAGGCGGCGTCCTGCTGGAAGGCCACGGCCACCATCTCGGCTGGGCTTTCGTCTCCGGCCGCCTCGCCGCCGCCTGCGCGACGAGCCCGCGACGCTAACGCCCGGGTGGCCCCCCTGGATTGCGAGGTGTTGAACTCTTTTGGAGTCTCAGGGGCTAATGGCGCCAGGGGCGGGATCGAACCACCGACACTGCG
>CAIYTE010000190.1 GCA_903929045.1 uncultured Hyphomicrobiales bacterium | reverse complement strand
GGATTCGCCTGAAACAGCAGCGCTAAGTGAACATGCGATCCATGCGCGTGACTCATGGGGTTTGTTGCGCCGCTGTCGCAAAACAATGCATTTGATTCCAAATGCGGCGTCGTTCGCACAACACAACGTCAATCCGGCCCGCCGCCGGGTTTTCGCCACACTTGAGTAAGGATTTGTTAACGCTCTTGGGGCGCCGTTTACCGCTCTTCGCGCGAATAAGGCTGGGGCCACATAGCAACGCGCCCTGATTGCCAAACAGGCACCACACTCCTATATGTGGCCCATTCGAGATTTAGCCTGCCTTGCCGTTTCGGTCCGTAGGGACCCTTCCCCAAGAACTCGCAAAAATCCGGACATGAGGCCCGCGTGAATGGTTTGCGCGGGGCATAGACGCACTTTTAGCGTTTTCCAAAGGAGGGCCAAATGGCCACAGGTACCGTTAAGTTCTTCAACAGCCAAAAAGGCTTCGGCTTCATCGTGCAGGACGGCGGCGGACCGGATGTGTTCGTTCACATTTCGGCTGTCGAGCGCGCTGGCATGAGCACGCTGAACGAAGGCCAGAAGGTCTCGTTCGACATCGAAGCCGATCGTCGCAGCGGCAAGTCCGCAGCCGCGAATCTGCAGGCTGCTTGATTCGAGAACGTCGGAGAAACCCCGCGCTTGCGCGGGGTTTTTTTCTTTTTGTACACGGCGGCAAATGAGAGCGCGATCCCGACACGTGGGGGTCGATTTTCGGGCTAATCACATGCTCCGAAGTGCGCCCATAGCAGCACGAAGAACAAGGACCAGCGTCATGGCAAAGAAACCGGGCACCAATCCCAAGGGCGAATTCGCCTTCTTCGATGTTGTCTATGAAGACGGCTCGCAGCGTTCCAACCGTCGCGTGCCGGCGGAGATTCTCGGCGGCCTCGACAAGGACGAACCGGCCCGCGGCTTCATCATCGAACAGGACCGTGAGATCGCGGAAAAATCAGGCCGCTCGCCGCTTGAGATCAAGAGCATCAGCCGCGTCGGCACCAAGCCGGAAAAGATGATGAAGGTGAAATAGCCGCGGTCAGGGAAGCGGGCCCGAAGCCCGCGCCCCCGTTGGCATCGAGACGTATCCATTTCATAATCGCGCGTGGTGGACGGCCCCTTACTGGAAAGGCCAACCTGATGCGCCGCTCTCTTTTCATCGCTCTCGCTTTGCTCGCGCTGCCGCTTGGCAGCGCCTTCGCGCAAACCCGTGACGTTGCCGGCAGCAAAGACTATCCCGGCATCGGCCGCTTCAGCGGCAGCAGCATCACCGGCTATCAGGTGAAGGATTTCGACCGCAGCCCGTTGCAGGCCGCGCCGTTCAAGGACGGCAAGGCGACGGACGAGCGCAAGCCCGAAGGCCGCGTCACCCGCATCGCCTATCGCACACCGCCCGGCCCATCGATCATCGAAGTATCGCGCAACTACGAAAGCCAGCTTGAAAAGGCTGGCTTCGAAACGCTGACGCGTTGCGACACCGACGACTGCGGCGGCATTCCCTTCAGCGAGGCGATCGACAATCTGCCCGCGCCGCAGATGTGGATCGACGGCTTCAACTTTCACTACTACGCCGGCCGAAAGGCCGAAGGCGGGCGCGAGACATATGCCACCGTCGTCGTGTCCAAGAACAATGATGACGTCACCGCGCAACTGATCGTGACGCAGGTCGGGGAGATCGCCAACAAGATGGTGGATGCCGCCGCCATGGCCAAAGGCCTCGGCGAAAAAGGGCATATCGCGCTGTACGGGATTTACTTCGACACCGACAAGGCGGTGCTCAAGCCCGAAAGCAAGCCGACCCTCGACGAGATCGCCAAGCTGCTGCGCGGCCAGCCGCAGCTTAACGTCGTGATCGTCGGCCACACCGACAGCCAGGGCACTTACGATTACAACATGGACCTGTCGCGGCGGCGCGCCGAGGCCATCGCCGCCGAACTGGTGAAGTCGTTCCAGATCGCCAAGACGCGGCTGCGCACCGCCGGCGTCGGCTTCCTCGCCCCGGTCGGCTCGAACGCCAATGAAGACGGCCGCGCCCTCAACCGCCGCGTCGAATTGGTGGCGCCTTAATAAGACCAAGCCGTCTTGCCTTGCCCGCTTGCCCTGCCCGCGCGCGCCGCTAGGATGCGCGTCCAACCGACTGAAGCAGACGCTAAAGGAGCGCTCGATGCCCAAGGGCTACTGGATCACCTTCTATCGCGAGGTCAAAGACCCCGAGAAACTCGCCGCCTACGCCAAGCTGGCCGGCCCGGCGACCGCGCCGTTCGGCGCCAAGTATCTCGCCCGCGGCACCGCCGCCGCGGCCTATGAGTCCGGCATCGTGCAACGCGTCGTCGTCACTGAATTCGACAGTGTCGAGAAGGCCAAAGCCGCGCACGACTCGCCGGCCTACAAGGAAGCCGTGCGCGTGCTCGGCGACGGCGCCGTGCGCGACGTGCGCATCGTCGAGGGCATGGAGTAAAATAACGGCTGTCATCGTCCGCGCAGGCGGACGATCCAGCAATTTGTCACTCAAGCGCTGGATCCCCGCCTTCGCGGGAATGACAAAAAAGCAAAAACGGCGGGCCTTGAGCCCGCCGTTTTCGTTTCGACTCCGTCTGCGCTATTGCCCGGCGATGCGCTGCGACATCAGCACGATGGTCTTTCGGTAAATTTCCGACCGATTCCACTCGCGCATGGCGATGTTGAAATTCTGTGTGCCTTCGCCATAGGGCGCGCCGGTCTGCCAGCCGGCGGTGTGCAGCAGATTGGCGGTCGAGGCCAGCACATCCGGCACCGAGTGGCGCAGATCGACATGGCCGTTGCCGTCGAAGTCGACGCCGTACTTGACGTAGGACGAAGGTAGGAATTGCGTCTGGCCGATTTCGCCGGCGAAGGCGCCGACCATGTCACGCAACGGCAGGTCGCCGCGCTGCACGATCTGCAACGCCGCGATCAGCTCGCCCTGAAACAGTTCGGTGCGGCGGCAATCCCACGCCAATGTCGCCAGCGTGCGCACGACCGGCAGCTTGCCCATGTCGCCGCCGCCATTGTCGGTTTCCAACGTCCAGATCGCCATGACGACGGACGCAGGCACGCCGAACTGACGCTCGATGCGCGACAGCAGTTGCGCGTGCTTCTGCATCAGACCTTGCGCGCGCTTGATGCGGGCCGGGATGACGCGCGTCGATGCGTATTCCTCAAAGCTCTTGGCGTGGAACATGCCGCGCTGGCGGCGGTCGAAGGCGAGCACGGTCTGGTCGATGGAGACGCCGGACAGAGCCTGGCTCACCATCGCCGACGACACGCCCGCGGCCTGCGCCTCGCGCCCCATGGCGCCGACGAAGGTATTGAAGTCGCCGCCGCACTTGGCGGCCAGCGCCGGGCTCGCGAGTCCGACAACAAGCGAGAGCGCGGCAAAGGGACGGAATAAAGAGCGGAAAAGCATGCGTGTCCTCGTGGTTCCCCCGAAGGCCGGGTTATGGCACGGCGACGGGCCTAAGGAAATGCGGCCAAACTGCCGCCGACGTCATAACGCGGCCGTCACGCAGACGTGTATCATCGTGTTTTGCGATGGCGCCGTGGCGCTCGTATCTAAGGCGACATCATTCGGGAGGATTTCATGAACCGCACCGCGACCCTGTTTGCCGCCGCCGCTTTCGCAATTGCGCCGCAATTCGCCTTCGCCGCCGAGAGCGCCGTGACGCTGCCGCCGCCCGCCGCGGAAGCCCCCGCGCCCGCCGGGCTGGAAACCGCCGTCATCGCCGGCGGCTGCTTCTGGGGCGTGCAGGCCGTCTACCAGCACATCAAGGGCGTCAGCAACGCCGTGTCCGGTTATGCCGGCGGCACGCAGGCCGACGCCGACTACACGACGGTGAGCTCCGGGCGCACCGGCCACGCCGAGGCGGTGAAGATCACCTTCGATCCCAAGCAGGTGTCCTACGGCACCATCCTGCAGGTCTACTTCTCGGTCGCGCATGACCCGACCACGCTCAACCGCCAGGGTCCGGATTCCGGCACGCAATATCGCTCGGAGATTTTCCCGCAATCCGAGGCGCAGGCGAAAACCGCGAAGGACTACATCGCCCAGCTCGACGCCGCCAAGTCGTTCAAGAAGCCGATCGTCACCAAGACCGCCACGATGAAGGCCGCCTTCTTCCCGGCCGAGGCCTATCATCAGGACTACGCCACCAACCATCCGAACCAAGGCTACATCGTCGTCAACGACGCGCCCAAGGTCGAGAATTTGAAGAAGATGTATCCGGCGCTGTGGCGCGACACGCCCGTGCTGGTGGCGCAGGCCGCCAAAACGAACTGAGTTCCACGCGCCAATCACGGAACCGGCCCTCCTGTTCTGGGGTTATCTCCCCGCAACACAGGAGGGCCTCATGGCTTATGACGACAACGGACGTCTCCGCTCCGCGGAAGAGCTGCGCAACAACAACCAAGGTCTGAACAACCAAGGCCTGAACAATCAGGGCCTCGAGGTGAAGTCGAACGCCGGCTACATCGTCGGCGGTCTGGCCATGCTGGCCATCGTGCTCGGCGTCATCTTCATGCTGCCGCATCGCACCGACAGCGAGGCGGTCAACGGCGGCCCGGCGACCACCACGGGCGCGGGCGCAACGTCGCCCGCCATGCCCACCCGTCCGGCGCCGCCGGCCGCGCCCGGAGCGCCTGCCACCCGATAAAAATCAGGAAACGCCGAAGCAAAGAGCCCCGCAAATTACGTTTTTCGCGGGGCTCTTTTTTGTGGCCGCGCCTGCGCTACAGTCGGGCGCATGAACGCGCCCGCGCCCACATCCAAAAGCTATGAACTGTATTTCCTGCTCGACGGCAAAACCTTCTTCTGGCGCAATCCGAACCACAGCCTGACGCTGACCGACGCCGGCCTTGCCTCGTCCCTCACCTGGTATCTCGAAGGCGACACGGGCCGGCCGGAAAGCCGCCTGTGGACCGACATCGCCGAGGTCGGGCTGATGGCGGCGAGCGACGGCAGCGCCATCATCAATCACTGCCGCATCCGCTTCAGGGACGGCCGCAGCATCCTCATCACCGACGGCGGCGACGACGGCCGGCGCGACGCCAGCCGCGCGCCCGCCTATCGCGACTTCGTGCGCGCGCTGCACGCCCGGCTCGCCGCGGCGCCGGACGGCACGATCCGCTTCATCGCCGGCACGTCGGAAAGCCGCCACACCACCATGAAGGTGCTGCTCCTCATCGCGACCTTGTTCTTCATCGGCCTGCCGCTGGTGCTGGCGCTCATCATCCGCGACTGGCGCATCCTCGGCACGCTCGTCGCCGGCGCCTGCCTGGTCTGGCCGTTCTGGAAAATCATCGAGAAGAACCGGCCGCGCAGCTACGACCCGCACCATCCGCCCTATGAGATGATGGAATAGCTCACGCCTGCGGGATCGGCCGCGGCTTGCCGTCGGGATCGATGGCGACGAAGGTGAAGTTGGCGTCGGTGACCTTTTCGTGGTTGCGGCTTTCGAAGCGCCGCACCCAGGCCTCGACGTGGATCTTCATCGACGTGCGGCCGACGTGCTCCACCAGCGTATAAACCTCGAGCGTGTCACCGACCTTCACCGGGCGGATGAACTGCATGGCGTCGAGCGCGACGGTGACGACGCGGCCGTGCGCCCGCTCGACGCCGGCGATGCCGCCGGCCTGGTCCATGCGCGACAGCACCCAGCCGCCGAAAATATCGCCGTTGGCGTTGGTGTCCGCCGGCATGGCGCTGATGCGGACGGTGAGCGTGCCGCGGGGGGAGATGTCGGGAGACTTATCATTTTGAGTCATAATCTAGGAGCTACTCTTGGGGCTCAACGTCAGGCGAGAGCGCTGCACCCGAAGGCCCTTCAATCTTTGGATCAGTTAGCGTTTCGGTCACAGGAGGGATTGGGAAAATCACGACGTCGCCAGCAGCGATGAAAATAGCCTTGCGACATTTCTCGGCATAGTCGGTGTCCAAAGAATTCTCTTTGAGATATTTTGCTGGACCAAACATGTCCGGCGTTCGAATAAGCGCCGCACCAACGCGTTTCGCTGCTGAGACGCACTTTTCGGTAAAAAATTTTGCACGCTCATTAACGGGCGACAACCGAAAGGCGTTCCCGAAGAGCAAGCCCTTAGCATGCTCCGAAACTTCGTCGCGCGCAAAATCCTCTTGAATATTCCGCTTGTTCCCCGTCAGCACCCCTGAGACAAATTGAGGGACTTCACGGAGGGAGGATTTCTGGTTCATCGTAGCCGTAAGGAGCGAAGATGAAACAGAAATCCGTACCTGGCAAAGCGCCCGCAGAACAAGTGCTGAAGGACATCCGGCGTCAGACGCGTCGGCATTATTCGGCCGAGGAGAAAATCCGCATCGTCCTGGAGGGACTGCGTGGTGAGGAGAACATCTCCGAGCTTTGCCGTCGGGAGG
>CAIYTE010000189.1 GCA_903929045.1 uncultured Hyphomicrobiales bacterium | reverse complement strand
GCTCGGCCGCATGTGCTGACAGACATGCTGCGGCCTACCGGACCGTCAGGGGGCTCTAACGTGCAGCGGCACGCCGGACCCAATGCGGCTTGGACCGCCGGGCTTGAAACGAGCGTCGCATCTCCAACGCTCAAGCCCGGCCACCGCGTCCCGCCCAACGTCTGATGACGCTGATCAAACGCCCCTCGTAGATTGGGCGGGATGAGAAGCATATAGGCCTATGAATGGATTAAAGTCAAGATGAGATAGGAATATTTTTTAGGCCGGTCGCGCCCTCAAACCCTCATCCTGAGGAGCCGAGCGCAGCGAGGCGTCTCGAAGGATGAGAGCCCGGATACCGCGGTGGCCTTCATCCTTCGAGGAGCCCGTCTTCGCTACGCGACGACGGGCTCCTCAGGATGAGGGGTGAGGACGATGCGCCCTCGCTAACGATGAGGGGCAAGAACGCAAAAGGCGGCCGCAACGGCGCGGCCGCCTCAAAAACCTCAAGCGAAGACCCGTTAGCGGGCCGTGCTGCGTTACTTGCCGTCTTCCGTCTTACCGCCGAACAGGCCGCCGAGCGTCGGCATAGCGGGCATCATCGACGCGAGGCCGGTCGCAGCCGGAGCGGCCTTTTTCTTCTTCGCGACTTTCTTTTTAGCGACTTTTTTCTTGGATTTCTTGGCGACGGCTTTCTTCGCCACTTTTTTCGTCTTCTTGGCCGTCTTCTTGGTTTTGGACTTCTTCGCCTTCGACTTCTTTGCCATGTTCGGATTCCCTCGGTTGAAATGAACTCGTTTTTACAAACGCTATTTCGACACTAGTCCTGCAACGCCAGCTCCCGTTCCGTCGTGGCAACCTCTTCCGCCGCCGCTGCGGCGAGAGCCTTCAGCGGCTCCGGTACCGGACCGCCGCTCGCCCAGTCGAGCAGCTCGATCGTGTGCACCACCGGAATGCCGGTGCCGCTGCCGATCTGCGTGATGCAGCCGATATTGCCGGCGGCGATCACATCAGGCTTGAGCCGCTCGATGTTCGCAACCTTGCGGTCTCGCAATTGTTGCGCCAACTCCGGCTGAAGGATGTTGTAGGTGCCGGCGGAGCCGCAACACAAATGCGCTTCCGGCACATCTTTGACGACAAAGCCAAACTTGGAAAGCAGTTCTTTGGGTTCGCGCACCACTCTTTGGCCGTGCTGCAACGAACAGGCCGCGTGATAGGCGACCTTGAGCGGCAACGGCGCGCGCGACGTCTTGACGCTGATGGCGGCGAGATACTCGGTGATGTCCTGCGCCAGCCCCGACACCTTGGCGGCGCGCGCGGCATATACCTCGTCGGCGCGGAACATGAAGCCGTAGTCCTTGATCGTGGTGCCGCAGCCCGACACCGTGACGAGGATGGCGTCGAGCCCCTCGCCAGTGATCTCGGCGGTCCAGGCGTCGATATTGTTGCGCGCCTGCGCCATCGCCTGCTCTTCCTTGCCCAGGTGATGCACCAGCGAGCCGCAGCAGGCCTCGCCCTTGGCCACCACGACCTCGATGCCGTTGCGATTGAGCATGCGGATGGCGGCTTCGTTGCTGGACGGCGCCAGCACGGGATTGATGCAGCCGTAGAGCAGCGCGACGCGGCCGCGCCGGGCGCCGACCGCCGGGAACACCTTGCCGGCGCCATCGCTCGGCGGCGCCAGCTTCACCCCGGGGCTGAGCTGCGCCATCGCCGCCAGCCGTGTCAGGCCCAACGCGCGCATCAGCGGCGCGAAGGGCTTGGCGAGAAAGCCCGCGACCGAGGCGGCGCGGAACAGAGCCGGGTTCGGCAGCACCGTCGCCAGCATCCAGCGCAACAGCCGGTCGGCGAGCGGGCGCTTGTAGGTTTCCTCGATATGGTCGCGGGCGTGGTCGACCAGATGCATGTAGTTCACACCGGACGGACAGGTCGTCATGCAGGACAGGCACGACAGGCAGCGGTCGATGTGTTTGACGACCTCCTTGGTCGCCGGCGCGCCGGCTTCCAGCATCTCCTTGATCAGGTAGATGCGGCCGCGGGGCGAATCGAGCTCGTCGCCGAGCAGCACATAGGTCGGACAGGTCGCGGTGCAGAAGCCGCAATGCACGCAGGCGCGCAGGATTTTCTCGGAAGCGTAATTCTGCGGGTCGGCGAGTTGGCCGAGAGAGAAATTGGTCTGCATGCGCTTACGTTACACGGCGCAGAGCCAGTGCCAAGCGGTCTGCACAGATCGTGAGCAGGCTTCAGCCCGTGCTATCCAACAACCGGACCGAACGGGCGAGCGTGGCGCGGTCCATGCGGTACAGCGCGTCGCACATGTCGGCCGGCAGATGACCCGGGCCGCGCGCGTTCTCCGCCGCCGCGGAACCGCCGGCGGCAAACACCGCCAGAGCCGCGATGGCCGCTTCGCGCGGCGGGCGCACCGCGGCAAAGGCGGCGGTGACGGCGCTGAGCGAACAGCCAAGCGCGGTCGACAGCGGCATCAGTTCATGGCCGCCGTGAATATCGGCGAGCGACGCGCCGTCGCAGACGTAATCGACCGCGCCGGTAATCGCGACCACCGCGCCGGTGCGCTTGGCGAGCGCCGTGGCGGCGCTGACGGCATCGCCCGCCCGCGCGGTGCTGTCGACGCCTTTGCCGCCGCCGGTTTCGCCGGCGAGGCTGAGGATCTCGCTGGCATTGCCGCGAATGATGGTGGGCTTGAGCGCGGCAAGCGCGGCCGCGGCTTTCGTGCGGTACGGCGTCGCGCCGCAGCCGACCGGATCGAGCACCCAGGGCTTGCCGAGGGTGTTGGCCTTCACGGCGGCAGCATGCATGGCCTCGACCCAGGGCGGCGACAAGGTGCCGATGTTGATGCAGAGCGCGTCGGAGATGGCGAGGAAGTCCTCGACCTCCTCAAGCGCGTGCACCATGGCGGGCGAGGCGCCGAGCGCCAGCAGGATGTTGGCCGACACGCCCATGGCGACGAAGTTGGTGATGTTGTGCACCAAAGGCCGCCGCGCGCGCAGGTCTTCCAGCGCGGCATAGACGGTATCGATGGCAATGGCGTGAGCAGTCATCTGGCACTCCCTCCGCCGGCATGACCCGGATCAGGTTCTGCGGGTTGGCGATGCGCCTCTCAGCCCCGATGAACGAGGCACCCCGGTGAATGGCTTAAATTTAAATGGCGCGGCGGCGCCGCGCAACGTCACACGCCGGCGGTCATCCGTCCCGGATTGAGCACGCCCTTCGGATCGAAGGCATCCTTGACGCGCTTGCCGAGCGCGGCGAGGCCTGCGTCCTGCGGCTGGAACACATCCGACGCCGCGCGCACCGAGGCAGACGCGCGCACCAAGGTGGCATGACCGCCGACCGCGGCGACCGCTTCGCGGATATGCGCGGCGTCCGGCTCGTCGCCATAGGGCATCGCCACCCAGATGAGGCCGCCGGCCCAGTCGTAGTACATCTGCGCCGCCGGCGTGATCGCCGCCGCGACTTCATGGCCGCGCGCGGGTGCGGTCGAGATCCGCCACAACGGACGCTGGCGCGAGGCCTCGCTGGCGAAGGGCTTCACCTGCCGCACGCTCTGCCACAGCGCGCGCGAATCTTTCTCGTCCAGCATGACGACCGGGCCGAACACCTTCATCAGCGTGGCGAGCTGCTCGCGGCGATGCTTGACCGACGGCGCCACACCTTCGAGCCGCAGCACGGTGGCGGCTTCCGGCTTCGGCAGGCCGTCGAAATAGGACGCGACGTGATCCGGCAGATGCGCCGCGGCGGAGACGTCGCAGGGCGAACCCATCGCAATCGACATCGCGGCGCAGGCCTGACGGTCGTCGAGGCCTTCGACGATGACGGTCGCTTCGGTCTCGGCGCGCGGCAAAACCTTGATCGTGACGTCGGTCATGGCGGCGAGCGTGCCCCACGATCCGGCCAGCACCTTGCACATGTCGTAGCCGGTGACATTCTTGACGACGCGGCCGCCGGACTTGATGGTTTCGCCGCGGCCCGTCACCGCGGTGACGCCGAGGAAGTGATCGCGCGCCGCGCCCGCCTTGATGCGGCGCGGGCCGGAGAGATTCGTCGCCAGCGCGCCACCGATGGTGCCAGACGTGTAGTTTTGCCCGGCTTCGCCGCCGAGCAGCGGGCCGTAATCCATCGGCTCGAAGGCGAGCTCCTGATGGTTTTTCTCCAGCAGCTTCTCGATATCGGCGAGCGGCGTGCCGGCATGCGCCGACAAAACGAGTTCGGCCGGTTCATAGAGCGTGACGCCGGTGAGCGCCGACAGGTCGAGCGTCACATCGGTCTGGCTCGGACGGCCGATGGCGCGCTTGGTGCCCTGGCCGACGACGTCGAGCTTCTTGTCGTGCGACAAGGCCCACATCACGGCGGCTTCGGTCTCTTTGGCGTCGCGCGGTTTGAGGATGTCGGTCATTCGGCGGCCCGTATTGTTGGCGCCGTCGCAAACGCCGGCATGATATCGCGCGCGAAGCGGCGCAGTTGATCGACGCCGCCGGAGATCGTCAGCAGGATGTATTCGACGCCCGCGCTCTGCAAGGCTTCGAGCATGGCGGCGATTTCGTCGACTGTTCCGTAGAGCGCATTCTCCTCGGTAGCGCCGGCCTTGTTGGCATAGGCCAGCACATGCGAACCGGTTTTGGCGTCCGGCGCGCGCGACACGTCGATGGTGCGCTTGGTGAAGGCGGCCTGCTTGACCAGCGCCTGCTCCTTGTCGGCCTGATCCTTGGCGATATAGAGCTGGCGCGCGACTGTGACCTGCATCGGATTGAACGACAGACCCTTCGCTTCGCGCGCCGCCTTGTAGATGGCGATGCGTTCACCCAGGGTCTGCGGCGAGGCATACTGATCGAGCAGCAAATTGAAGCCGCGCTCCGCGGCGCGCGCGATCGACGCCGGATTGCCGGCGCCGACCCAGAGCGGCGGATGCGGCGTCTGCGCCGGCGGCGGCTCGACAACGATGTCGTCGAAATTCCAGAACCTGCCGTGATGACTGAAGCGTTCGCGCGTCAACCACGCGCGCTTGATGACTTCAAGCGCTTCCTCGAAGCGCGCTTCGGCCTCATCCTGCTTGATGCCGAAGCCGATGAATTCATTGTGCCGGTAGCCCTTGCCGATGCCGAAATCGAGGCGGCCGCCGGAGATCAGGTCGAGCGTCGCCGCCTGTTCGGCGAGCAGCACCGGATTGTGCCATGGCAATACCATCACGGCGGTGCCGAGCCGCAGCGTCTTGGTGCGCATCGCCAGCGCCGTCAGCAGCATCAGGGTCGACGACACCTGATTCCAGCCGGTGAAGTGATGCTCGACGGAAAAGGTCGAGTGATAGCCGAGCGCTTCCGCTTCGACATTGTAGTCGAGATAGTCGCGAAAGCCCTGCCCCGTCTCCGGGCCGAGCGTGTTGCTATTGGCTTGCGCCGAGCAGAACAGACCGAACCGCACTACGCTGCCTCCCGACCGCCCTTGAAAGTAATGCGCCCGGTTTTGCCTGATTTCTTGTGCGGCCGCACGACAATTTCGACGTCACGATCGAAGCCGGTGAGAAACTCCATCAGCCGCTCGATCGAATACTCTCGAAAGTGCCCTTTGAACATGCGCGACACTTCCGGCTGACTGATGGCGAGGCGCTTGCCGACCTGCACCTGCGTGAGCTTTTTCGCCGTGGCGAGACGGTAGATCTCCGCCACGATCTGCGCTTTGAGGAAATGCGGACCGGCGTCCGGCAGACCGAGATCGGCGAAAATGTTGTCGCTACCGATTTCGACTTTCGACTTTCGCGTCATAGTTTCGTTTCCTTGCCGAACCGCAGCCCGTGGTCGTCCATTGCGGTCTTCAGCCGACGCCTGATCAGATCGATATCGCTCTGCGGCGTCTTGCTGCCGCGCTTGGACTTTTTCTTGAACGCGTGCAGAACATAGACAGCATCGCCGAATTGCACCGTGTAGACGGCGCGGTACGTATCCCCGTCGAAATTCTCGATCAACTCGAGCGTCCCAGTGCCCAAGCCCCGGAGCGGTTTGGCCGACGGCGGATGTTGTCCCGTCTGCACGAGGAAGAGTTCAAAGCCGAAACCATCCTGAACCCGCGCCGGAAACTCGAGGTAATCGCGCTTGCCCGACGCGGCCCAGAACAACGGGCGGTCGTGCATCGCTTTGGTCATTATGAGTTTTTACTCATAAAAGTCAACCTCGCATGGCGCCCGTTAAAACCTCGGAATATCCGGGAACGGCAATTGCCCGCCGGAGATGTGCATGCGGCCGAGTTCGGCGCAGTTGTGCAGCACCGGGAACACTTTGCCGGGATTGAGCAGGCCCTTTTCGTCGAAGGCGCATTTGACGCGCATCTGCGCATTGAGATCGGTTTCCGAGAACATCGCCGGCATGAGATCGCGCTTCTCGACGCCGACGCCGTGCTCGCCGGTCAGCACGCCGCCGACGGCGACGCAGAGCTTGAGAATTTCCGCGCCGAAGTCCTCGGCCTTCTCGACCTCACCCGCTTTGTTAGAGTCGTAGAGAATGAGCGGATGCAGATTGCCGTCGCCGGCGTGGAAGACGTTGGCGACGCGCAGGCCGTAGCGTTGCGACATCTCCTTCATCTCCGACAGCACGCGCGGCAGCTTGGCGCGCGGGATCGTGCCGTCCATGCAGAAATAATCCGGCGACAGGCGGCCGACCGCGGGGAACGCCGCCTTGCGCCCCGCCCAGAACAGCAGCCGCTCCTGCTCCGTATCCGAGACGCGGCAGGTCTGCGACTTGTTCTTGCTAGCGATGTCGACCACGCGTTCGATGAGGTGATCGACTTCGGCCGCCGGGCCGTCCAGCTCGACGATCAGCAGTGCTTCGACATCGAGCGGATAACCGGCGTGGACGAATTCCTCCACAGCGTGGATGGCCGGCCGGTCCATCATCTCCATGCCGCCCGGAATAATGCCGGCGGCGATGATGGCGGAGACGCAGGCGCCCGCGTCTTCCGACGACGGGAAGCCGATCAGCACGGCGCGCTGGCTCTCCGCCTTCTGCAGGATGCGCACGGTGACTTCGGTGACGACGCCAAGCAGTCCTTCCGAACCGGTGATGATGCCGAGCAGGTCGTAGCCGTCGGCGTCGAGATGCTTGCCACCGATGCGCAAGACTTCTCCGTTCATCAGAACGATCTCGCAGCCGAGCACGTTGTTGGTGGTCATGCCGTATTTCAGGCAGTGCACGCCGCCGGAATTTTCCGCGACGTTGCCGCCGATCGTGCAGGCGATCTGCGACGACGGATCGGGCGCGTAATAGAAGCCTTCGTGCGCCACCGCGTTCGACACCGCGAGATTGGTAACGCCGGGCTCGACCACGGCGACGCGGTTGTCGAAATCGATGTCCTTGACGCGGTTGAATTTGGCCATGCCGAGCAGCACGCCGTCTTCGAGCGGCAGCGCGCCGCCGGACAGCGACGTGCCGGCGCCGCGCGGCACCACCTTGATACCCTCGGCGTGGCAATAGGCGAGAACTTCGGACACCTGCTTGGTCGTCTCGGGCAGCACGACGACCATCGGCATCTGGCGGTAGGCGGTGAGGCCGTCGGATTCGAAGGGCTTCATTTCGCGTTCGGTGGCGATCACGCCCTCGCCCGGCACGATGGTGCGCAGCGCCTCCACGATCGCCGCACGGCGCGCCAGCACCGCGCTGTCCGCTTCGGGCATTTTCACCGACATGTCGTCACTCCCGGGCCTTCCCCGTCACTTATCGGTCATTTGACGCCCGACATAAAGGGCTGGCACAACATCGGGAACCGGACCTGTGGCTTCGCCATTGGTCTTTGCGGGCGGCGACGAATTCAAGACGGAGTATGGGCATGAAGGCGATGATGGCGGCGGCGGTGATTCTGGCCGCATTGGCGCAAAATGCGAACGCGCAGGACGCGGCGGCGGGCGAGAATTCGTTCAAGAAGTGCCTGGCCTGCCATGCGATCGGCGAAGGCGCCAAGAACAAGGTCGGCCCCGAGCTCAACGGCATCGACGGCCGCAAGTCCGGCACCGCCGAGGGCTACAATTATTCCGAAGCCAACAAGAGCTCCGGCATCACCTGGGGCAAGGATGTCTTCATTGAATACATCAAGGACCCGCGCGCCAAGATTCCGAACACCAAGATGATCTTCCCCGGCATCAAGAACGAAAAGGAAGCCGGCGACCTCTGGGCTTACCTCGCGTCGTATAACGCCGACGGCAGCAAGAAGTAGTTCTTCGCGATTGGGGTGAGCCGCTGGCGTCTGGTCAGCGGCTCGTGACGGGCGTCAGCGCCGGCAGCGCGCTCTGCATCACCAGACCGCGGGCGCGGGCATCGCCGACGCCGAGCGCGCGCAAGGCCAAAAGCGTCGCGCCCTGCACCGCTTCGCGCGCACCGGCCTCGCCCTCCTGGGACGGCGCCAGCGGCCCAAGCAGACCTTCCATCAACGCGCCGACAATCGCCGCCGCGGCCACGCGCGCGTCCTGCTCGGGCAACAGCTTGCGCTCGACCGCGGCGCGGACACGGCCTTCGAGTTCGATGGCCAGCGACTGCCGATAATCGAGCCGCATGGCGTCGACCTCGGCATCAACGGGTTCGGCGATGACCGCCCAGGCCAGCCGCCGCGCATGCAGCGCACGGGCGGCGAAGGTGGCGATGCAGGCGGCGAGCGCCGACAGCGGCCCCGGCGCGGCGTCGGCCGCCAGCTTCATGGCGTCGAGTTCGCGGCCGGCGACGGCGGCGACCAGTTCGGCCACCAGATCGGTTTTGGATGGGAAATAGCGATAGACGGTGCCGGCGGCGATGCCGGCCCGCTTGGCGACATCGGCGATCTGGACCGCGGACATGCCGCCTTCGGCGGCCATTTCGGTGGCGGCGGCCAGAATGGCCTGCTCACGCTCGGCAAGACGGCGGACGACACTTTCAGTACGGCGATAGGGCATAAAATAAGTGAATGACGATTCACGTCAAAGAAGCAAGCGATTGTCACAATCCGGGATCAGGGCTGCTTCGCCAATCCTGAGCGCCGTGGAAGACGGCCAAAACCCTGATTTCCGCACTCGGTTCGTCGACTTCGTAGACGAGAAGATAGGGCGTGCCGCGCACCACCCATTCGTGGGTGCCGGCCACATCGCCTTTGCGGCCCAATTCCGGAAAATCACAAAGGCGGGCAGCAGCAGCGCGAATGTCGGACGCAATGCGGCGGGCGGCCGACTCGTTTCGCGCGGCGAGAAATTCATGAATGCTTTGGAGATGGGCGAGCGCGTCAGCGGTGAACCGCAGCCTCATAGGCCGCATTTTTTCCAGAACGCGGCCATCTGCTCGTCGGTGGCAAAGACGGCCGAGCCGTCGCGCACTTTCTGCTGAATGCGCCCCACTTCAGCGGCCTGCTCCGGCGTCAGGCGGTTGCCGCCGGATTGCTGCGCTTCGAGGTCGAGCAATAACTGCGCGGCCTGATCCTGACGGTCGTCAGGCCACTGCTGAACACGGTCGATCACATCGCGAAGCAGCTTGGTCATGGCCGGAATATAGCAACTTCGGCCGGCCGCAGAAAGCCGCCCCTACTTCTTGCCGTGTCCGGCGGCGAGAGACTTTTCGCGCAAGCCCGTCAGCGTCGCCGAGGGCGAGATGCCTTCCGGATCGATCTTGAGGTGGATGATCGACGGCAGGCCCGACTTCTGCGCCGCCGCGAAGGCCGCGGGGAAATCGGCGGTCTTCTCGACCTTCACGCCGAAGCCGCCGAAGGCTTTGGCGTAGGCAACGAAGTCCGGGTTCTTCAACGCGGTGGCGACGACGCGCCCGGGATATTCGCGCTCCTGATGCATGCGGATGGTGCCGTAGACGCCGTTGTCGTGGATGACGACGATCACCGGCAATTCATACTGAACGGCGGTGGCGAAATCCTGCGCCGTCATCATGAAGTCGCCGTCGCCGGCGATGCAGACCACGGTGTTCTGCGGATAAGCGGTCTTGACGCCGAGCGAGGCCGGAAAGCCGTAGCCCATCGAGCCCGAGGTCGGGCCGACATGGGTGGCGAATTTGCGGAAGCGATAGAAGCGATGAATCCAGGCGGCGAAGTTACCGGCGCCGTTGGTGATGAAGGAGTCGGCCGGTAGATTGTCGCGCAGCCACACCATGACCTCGCCGAGATTGACGTTGCCCGGCACCTGCGTCGCCTTCTCAGTCCAGGCGACATAGTCGGCATGCGCGGTGTCGGCCTCGCCCTTCCACGGAATGTCGTTCGGCGGCTGCAGGCCTTCGAGCGCCGAGCAAAACGCGGTCGGCGCGGCGTTGATGGCGAGCGCCGGATGATAGACGCGGCCGAGTTCTTCCGAACCCGGATGCACATGCACCAGCTTCATCTGCGGTTCGGGAATGTCGAACAGAGTGTAGCTCTGCGACGCCATCTCGCTCATGCGGCTGCCGATCATCAAAACGAGATCGGCGCCCTTCACGCGCGCCAGCAGTTTCGGATTGGGCCCGATGCCGACATCGCCGGCGTAGTTCGGATGCGTGGCGTCGAACAGATGGCCGCGGCGGAACGTGGTCGCCACCGGAATCTGGAAGCGCTCGGCAAAACGGTGGAGCGCCGCCCAGGCCGCGTCCGACCAACGGCTCCCGCCGGCCAGCACGATCGGGCGCTTCGCGGCCCACAGCATCTTCTGCAGGCGGCTCATGTCGGTGAGGCCCGGCCAGATTTCCACCGGCTCGAAGGCGGTGGCGTCCGGCGTGACGACGCGCTCGGTCAGCATGTCTTCCGGCAGCGCGATGACCACCGGGCCGGGGCGGCCGTTGCACGCCGTGTGGAACGCACGCGAGACAAATTCAGGGATGCGCGCCGGATCGTCGATCTCGGTCGCCCATTTTGTCATGGTGCCGAACACGGCGCGGTAGTCGAGTTCCTGGAAGGCTTCGCGCTCGCGCATGTGACGGCCGACCTGGCCGACGAACAGGATCACCGGCGTCGAGTCCTGCTGCGCGATGTGAATGCCGGCCGACGCGTTGGTGGCGCCGGGACCACGCGTGACGAAACAGATGCCGGGCTTGCCGGTGACCTTGCCCACCGCTTCCGCCATCATGGCGGCGGTGCTTTCGTGGCGGCAGACCGTGAGCTTGATGTCGCTATCGTGGAAGGCGTCGAGCGCGGCGAGATAGCTTTCGCCCGGCACGCAGAAGGCGTGTTTGACGCCGTGGATTGCCAGTTGGTCGATGAGAATCTGGCCGCCAGTGCGGGTGCCGTCATTGCTGCGCATAATACTCGCTCCGTTGCCGAACAGGTGCCGCAACTACGCCGGAGCGTCAAGCGCCACCCTCTCGACCGCTCATTCCCGCGAAAGCGGGAATCCAGTTCTGAGCCAAAGCACTGGGTCCCCGCTTTCGCGGGGACGAGCGGTTGAGTTCGTCAGGCCACTTACGCCTTCGGATGGATTTTCGGCATCGACAGCGGCGGCGACCAGGCGGTCGGCACCATCTGGCTGTTTTTCTGCGAGATGATGTTCCCGGCCTTGAGGTTCTCGGCGATGTACACCGCCCAGTCCGGATCCTTCGCCATGGCGGCGCGCTTCTGCTCGCGGTCGGCGGCGCTCGCATAGACCCAGATATGGGTGAAGCAGTTCAGCTCACCGGTCTCGGCCACCGCGTAGCACAGCGGCTCGCCCATATAGCGAAGCTGAACCGGATAGCCGAATTTCTTGTAGAGTTCGAGTTGCGCCGGCACGCGGCCGGGCAAGCAGGTGTAGGTGCGGACGTCCAAGAGCACGGTGCTCACTCCCCTCGAAAAGCCGCTTCAACGGCGGCGGATAGCGCGCACTCTTTCGACAGCTTGCGTGGCGGTCAACACACTTTGCCGCATTACGCCTCGGCAGGCATTTCATGGGTGTCGACAGCGCCGGCCGTGGCGCGGTCCGAACGTTGCTCGGCCGGCTTTTGATCATGCGAAAGATTACTCGCGGTGTTGACCAGCGCGAGGTGCGAAAACGCCTGCGGGAAATTGCCCACCAGCCGTTTGGCGCGCGGATCGTATTGCTCGCTCAGCAATCCGAGGTCGTTGCGCAGCGCCAACAGACGTTCGAACAGCCGCACCGCGTCGTCGCGCCGCCCCAGCATGAGATAGGCGTCGGCGAGCCAGAAGCTGCACGCCAGAAACACGCCCTCGCCCGCCGGCAAGCCATCGGTCGCGCGCGCACTATTGTAACGCAGCACCAGACCATCGACGACAAGGCCGCGCTCGATGGCTTCGACCGTTCCCTTCACGCGCGGATCCTGCGCCGGCAGAAATCCGATCGCCGGCAGTAACAGCAGGCTGGCGTCGAGGTTCGTCGAACCGTAAGCGCGCGTGAAGCTGTTCAGCGCGGTGTTGAAGCCGTGCGCGCAAACGTCGCTGTGAATAGCTGCGCGTATCTCGCGCCAGCGGTCGAGCGGCCCCGGCAACCCGTACATCTCCGCGCTCTTGATACCGCGGTCGAAAGCAAGCCACGCCATGGCTTTTGAGTAGGTGAAGTGCTCGCGGTCGCTGCGGACTTCCCAGATGCCTTCGTCCGGCTCGCGCCAGATTTTTTCCAGATGCGCCAGCAGTTCGCGCTGCAGGTCCCAGCCGGTCTCGTTTTTTCCCAAACCGCCCTGACGCGCCTGATGCAAGGCGTACATCACTTCGCCGAAGATGTCGAGCTGCAGCTGCTGGTGCGCCGCATTGCCGATGCGCACCGGCTGCGATTTCTCGTAGCCGGTGAGCCACGGCACTTCCCATTCCGTCAGGCGGCGGTCGCCGCGAATGCCGTACATGATCTGGATCTGGCTCGGGCTACCGGCCGCCGCGCGCAGCAGCCACTCGCGCCACATCTGCGCTTCTTCGTAATAGCCGCCGTTCATCAGCGCGAGCAGCGTCAGCGTGGCGTCGCGCAGCCAGCAGTAACGGTAGTCCCAGTTGCGCATGCCGCCGACGCATTCCGGCAGCGAGGTCGTGGCCGCCGCGACCATGCCGCCGGTCGGCGCGAAGGTCAGCGCCTTCAGCGTGATGAGGGACCGCACCACCGACGCTTGCCAAGGGCCATCGATCTTGTTTTCGGCGGCCCAAGCGGTCCAGAAGCGTTCGGTGGCCGCCAGCCGCTCCTCGACATCGACCGCCTCCGGCAATTCCTCGTGCGAGAGCGAATAAGACAGGCCGAAGCTCTTCTTCTCGCCGGCCTTGATGGTGAAGTCGCCGACGGTGCGGAAATGCTCGCCGCGAAACGGCGCCGAAGAATGCAACACGACCATGTCGGGACCGGCGACGGCACGCATCGTGTGGTCGTCGATGCGCGTCACCCACGGCACGGTGGCGCCGTAGCCGAAGCGTATAATCAATTCGCCATGCAGCTCGACCTCGCCGCGTTCGCCGATCAAAAGCCGCAGCAGATGCGAATTGCCTTCGCGCGGCGGCATGAAATCGATGAGCGTGGCGGCGCCGTCCGCCGTTTCGAACCGCGTCTCCAGGATCAACGTATTCGGCCGATAGCGCCGCGTCACCTTGGCATTCTTGTCGTTGGGCGCGATCTGCCAGCGGCCGTTTTCCGGCGTGCCGAGCAGCGCGGCAAAGCAGGCATCGGAATCAAACCGGGGCCAGCACAGCCAGTCGATCGAGCCGTCGCGTCCGACCAGCGCGGCGCTGCCGAGATCGCCGATCATGGCGTAGTCTTCGATCCGTGCGCTCATGATGCGAACTCGACGACCACCTTGATGTCACCGTCGCGTTTTTCGAACGCGTTGCGCCAGTCCGCCAGCGGCACGCGTCGCGAAATCAGACCGCCGAGCCAACCCTTGTCGGCTTTGGCGAGCGCTGCGGCGGCGGCGCTATAGTGACGCCGGTTCGCATTGACCGAACCGAACATCACGTGATTTTCCAGCACGAGCATGCGGTTGAGACTGCCGAGATCGAGATCGATCTTGTGGCCGCCGGACGACACGCCGGCCAGACAGACAATGCCGTCCGGCGCGGCGCAGGTGAGCACGTCGAGGATCACAGGCGTGGCGCCCGTACATTCGATGACGGCATCCGGTCTCAGGTCCATCGGCATGGTGTCGTGATAGGTGGCGCCGAGCGCCCGCGTCAGCGCCGGTTTCACACCGTCCTTGGCGCGGTCGAACAGATGGACGTCGCAGCCGCGCTGGACGCCGAGCAAGGCGGCGAGAAGGCCGACCGGCCCCGCCCCGGTGACCAATACTGTGCGCGGTTGCCAGGCGGCGGCGCGGCTGCCGATCCGCTCGATTTGTTCCCAGGCCTTGGCGACGACGCTCGTCGGCTCCAGCAGCACCCCCAGTGTGTCGAGCGCGGGATCGAGCTTGATCAGGAAATCGGTTTCGACGCGAAACTGTTCGCTGCCGTAACCGTGGCGCTGTTTGATGCCGCGCTCGGTATATTGGCCGTTGCGGCACATGTCCCATTCCCCGGCGGCACAGGCCGCGCACGGCACCGGATCGGGCCGCCGCACGATGCCGACGACAAGATCGCCTTCGGCAAAGCCGCTGCCGGACGGCGCGTGCTCGACGCGGCCCAGCGATTCATGACCGAGGATGAGCCGTTGCGCACTGGGCGGCGCCCAGCCATAGAGACCCTCGACGATTTCGCGATCCGTGCCGCAGATGCCGAGCGACACCGCGCGCACCAAGACACCACCATCTGTCTCGGACGGCGGCGGTACGGTTTCAAGTTGCAGGGAGTCGGCAAGTCCGGGCCGGACGGTCAAAGCACGCATTGAAAATGAGTCTCGAATAAACGCCGTCGTCCCGGTATATAAACGCCCGTCGCCGAAAATAGTTCAATCCCATCATACGGAGGCCGATCGCAGCACGGTGCGCCTCCAAGCTATGCGTCAAGCACCCCGCTGCTCCGCTGCCCTCACCCTTTGCGGTGCGCGCGAAATCAGGGCATAGCTTCGCAACATTTCATTCCCGCCGGTTTCACAATGAACGCTGCCGCCAAAGGCCGACTGCTCTCTGCCCGGCAATTCGCTGTGTTCCTCACCGGTTTTTGCTGCTTCATCAATCTGTATTCGCCGCAGGCGATCCTGCCGCTGCTGTCGATTGAAATGGCAGTCAGCGCCGCCGGCGCCGCGGCGGTCATCACCGCCAGCACCTTTGCCGTCGCCATGACCGCGCCGTTTACCGGCGCCGCCGCCGACGTTATCGGCCGTAAATACGTCATCGTCGCCGCGATGATCCTGGTCACCATTCCGACCTTGATGTCGGCGCTGGCGCCGACGCTGCCGGAAATCGTGTTCTGGCGTTTCGTGCAGGGCCTGGTGATGCCGCCGATCTTCGTCGTCATTATCGCTTATATCGGCGAGGAATGGCCGCGCGCGGAAGCCGCGACCGCCGCGGGTATCTATACGTCGGGCGCGAGCCTCGGCGGCTTCGCCGGCCGTTTCGTCGCCGGCGTTTTCTCCGACCTCATCGGCTGGCGCGGCGGCATGATGGTGCTGGCGGCAATGACGCTCACCGGCGCCGTCATCGTGGCGCTGTTGCTGCCGCGCGAAAAGAAGTTCGTGCGCTCAGACGGCTTCGGCACCGCGCTCAAGCAGATGCTACGGCACTTCCGCAATCCGCAACTGATCGCGACCTATGCGGTCGGCTTCGGTGTGCTGTTCAACTTCCTCGCCACCTTCACCTTTGTCAGCTTCCGGCTCGCAGCCGCACCGTACAATCTGTCGGCAACCGCGCTCGCGGTGATCTTCTTCGTTTATCTTCTGGGCGCCGGCCTGACACCATGGACCGGCTTTGTCATCCGGCGCATTGGCCGCCGTCATTTCATGATCATCAACTTCGCGGTCTGGGCCGTCGGCCTCGGGCTGACGCTGACCGATCCGCTGTGGATGATCATTCTCGGCCTGGCGCTGTGCGCGGCCTGCGGACTGATTACACAGGCGACCTCGACCGGCTACGTCACCATCACCGCGCAATTCGGCCGCTCGTCGGCGGTCGGTCTGTATGTCACGAGCTTCTATCTCGGCGGCAGCGTCGGCGGTGCGCTGGGCGGCATTCTCTGGACCCATGGCGGCTGGCCGTCGGTCGCGGCGATGTGCGGCGTGATGCTGATCATCATGGCCTGCGTCGTCTTCTTTGCCTGGGCCAAGCACGTGCCGCCCGCGCCGGCAACGACGCCCGTCGAGCCGCCGTGAAACCTGCGGTGACAGGCCGCCGCGACGGGACTAGGCTCGCTCCATAACAAAGCCGGACATCGATCCGGCCATCAGGGAGCGAAGCATGACCTACCCCCTTTCCTGCACGTCCGCGCTGTGTGGCTGCGCCTTGCCCCACAAGGGCCTGAGCCGCCGCAGCCTGCTCACCGGCGCCGCCACATTGGGCGCGGCCGCGCTCGCCCCGCGTTTTGTCGCCGAAGCGGTGGCGCAGACGCCCGCCCATCGCATCGACGTCCATCATCATGTGTCGCCGCCGACCTGGCTCGACGCCGTGAAGAGCCTGAAGCTCGACAATCCGCCGATGGCCAACTGGTCGGTGCAGAAGACGCTCGACGACATGGACAAAGGCGGCGTCGCCACCGCCATCACCTCGCCGACCACGCCGCAGGTGACCGGGCTCGATGCCGCGCGGGCCGCGCGCGTGTCACGCGAGTCCAACGAATATGCGAAAAAGCTCGAGACCGACCACAAGGGCCGCTTCGGCACCTGGGCGATGCTGCCCTTCCCGCATGTCGATGCCTGCCTCAAGGAAATCGAATACGCCTTCGACACGCTGAAGGTCGACGGCGTCGGCTGCATGACGAGCTATGGCGACAAGTGGCTGGGCTATGCCGAATTCGAGCCGGTGTGGGCCGAGCTCAACCGCCGCAGGGCCACCGTCTACACGCATCCGACCGGCGCCAACTGCTGCGTCAATCTCGTGAAAGGCATCGACGACGCCTATATCGAATACGGCACCGACACGGCGCGCTCGATCTTCACCATCATCTTCTCGGGCTTCGGCGAGAAATATTCCGACATCAACTGGATCTGGTCGCATGGCGGCGGCTCGCTGACCGCGATCTACGAGCGCTTCACCGTGCAGGCGCTGATGCGCCCGCCCTACAAGGACAAGATGACGCGCGCGCAGATCGAGAAGCAGATCACGCGCTATTACTACGACACCGCGGCGATCCCGAACGACGTCACCATGTCGGCCTTGGTGAAGATGGTGCCGATGACCCAGATCGTGTTCGGCTCCGACTATCCGTACCGCTTCGCGCCGGAATACGCCAAGTATCTGCCGACCTTCTTCAAGGGCGACGATTTGAAGAAAGTCGATCGCGACAACGCGTTGCGGCTGGTGCCGCGCTTCAAGAGCGCTTAAGCGGCGCCGCGCGCCATAATCTCTCGGAGAGCGGCGAGCCAGACGGCGAAACCGCCGCTCTCCAGTTTCTTGACGATCTCGTCGCGGTTGGCGGCGCAATCGAACGTCGCCCACCATTCGACGAAGGCTTTGCCCGTATCCGTCACCGGCGTGACGCGGATGGTGGCGGCGAAATTCTCCACCGGGATCGATGGCTCGCTGACAAAGCCGTAGCTGTAAGAACGCTCGGCGTCGGAATGCGCGCGCAGATTCTGCCGCAGCACGCGTCCGCCATAGTCGATGCGGCGGATGCTGCCGACCTGATCGCCCTTGCGGCCATCCTCGATGATGGTCTCGGCCTCGACACCGGCCCAGGCATAGTGATCGAACATGCGGATGACCGACCACACCGCGTCGGCGGAATGGTCGAGCACGGTGCTGACATAGGCTTTGGCCATTGCTCTCTCCCGGCGTTTGTTGCCGTGGAGATAGAGGGCGGGTCAGCGCCCGCCCACCCGATTTCTGCGTGTTATGAGGCGCTCGGGTGCCAGAGCGGCGCGTAACCGGCGGCCAGCACTTTCAGCATCGACGGCGGCGTCAGCACATCCGCCTGTTGGCCGCGTGGCCGCTTTTGCGGCGCGCCATAACCGGTGGGCGTCCACGGCAGGAGATGTTGGCCGCGCACGGCAAAGGCTTCGCCGTCGCGCGCGATCATCGCGCCGTCCGGCAGATCGTCGAGGGCGCGGCGATGCGTGCGTTTCTGTTTGCTGTCGAGACGCTCGGCCTGCAGCAGCACGTCCATCGCCGGGGCGCTGGCGCGTTTGGCCTTGCCGGAAAACAAAGTTGCGAATTTCTCCGCATCCTTGCGGCGGCATTCGAAACACGGCCGGTGCCCGGCGGCGAAGGCCGTCACTTCATCGAGGAAAAACAACTCGGTGTAGCCGTCGCCCCAGACTTTGCGGTGGCGATCTTTGAAATCGAGCACGCAGCAGATCCACTGCTTCGACGCCCAGCGCCGCGCCGTGAGTTTCCGCTGCGCGTCGTGAATGCGGCCGCCGCGATTGCCCATCAGCGTACCGCGCGGGCGACGCGAAGAGAGTGCCGAAAGGATCGACGCGTGATGGAAGGGGCATTTTTCGCTCCGTCATTGCCCGCGAAAGCGGGCAATCCAGCCCTTGGCACAACAAGAGCTGGATCCCCGCCTTCGCGGCGATGACGGTGGAGGCAAATCAGCGCAATCGCAACCGACTACACATGCTCCGCGGCGGCCGCGCCCATCGCGGCTTCGGTGCGGGCGGATTCCGCCGAGCCGATGCCGTTGAAGAAGGCGTTGAGGATCACCGACACCAGGGCCGCCAGCAAAATGCCGGATTCCAGCAGCGGGTGCAGTTCGTGCGGCAGCGCCTTGAAGAAGTTCGGCGCCACCAGCGGGATCATGCCGAAGCCGACCGAAATGGCGACCACGAACAAATTGCGGCTGTTGGTCTTGAAGTCGACATTGGTGAGAATGCGCGCGCCGGTCGCCGCGACCATGCCGAACATCACCAGCCCCGCCCCGCCGAGCACGACCTGCGGCACCGCTTCGACCAGCGCCGACATCTTCGGCAGCAAGCCGAGGATCAGCATGATGATGCCGCCCGCCACCGTGACCCAGCGCGAGCGCACGCCCGTGACGCCGACAAGCCCGACATTCTGCGAGAACGACGTATAGGGGAAGGTGTTGAAGACGCCGCCGAGCACGGTGCCGACGCCGTCGGCGCGCAGCCCCTTGGTCAGCGCCGCTTCATCGATCTTCTTGCCGGTGATTTCGCCGAGCGCGAGGAACATGCCGAGCGACTCGATCATCACCACGATCATGACGATGCACATGGTCACGATCGGGATGATGTGGAATTGCGGCACGCCGAAATGGAACGGCAGCACGATGTCGAACCATTTGGCCGACGCAACCTTGTCGAAATGCATCTTGCCGAGCAGGCCCGCGAGAATGGCGCCGGCGACGATGCCGATCAGCACCGACACGTTGGCGACGAAACCCTTGCCCCATTTGATGAGCGCCAGAATGACGAGCAGCACAAAGAGCGCGATGCCGAGACCGTCGAGCGCGCCATAGGCCGGGTTCGGCACCTGCACCATTTGACCGTCGACCATTTTGCCAAAGCTCGGCAAGCCGCCGCCGGCCCAGTTGATGCCGACGCGCATCAGCGAAATGCCGATCACCATGATGATGGTGCCGGTGACGACCGGCGGGAACAACGGCAGCAGCCGCGAGATGAACGGCGCGACGATAAAGCCGAAAACGCCCGCCGCAATCACCGAGCCGTAGATGCCGAGCAGACCGACGTCCGGCGTCGCCGCCATGGCAAGCATCGGCCCGACCGACGCGAAGGTGACGCCCATCATGACGGGCAGCTTGATGCCGACCCCGGGCAGACCGAAGCACTGCACCAGGGTCGCCAGACCGCAGGCGAACAGGTCGGCGCTGATGAGAAAAGCGACATCCTCGGGCGGAAGTTTGAGCGCGCGGCCGATGATCAACGGAACCGCGACGGCCCCGGCATACATCACCAGCACGTGCTGCAGCGCCAGCGGCACCAGTTGCAGCGGCGGCAGCTTCTGATCCACCGGATGAACGCTTGTCGTGTCGGTCATGAACGCCCCCCAAATACCGCCGTGCGGAACACGGCCCCTCAGGGAGGATACAAGGACCGTGCCAGCCGGGAAGAGCCCTAAAGCCCGGCGAAACGGGCGGCTGCGGCAACCGCCACGCCCGCCACCACGGCGGCGAAGTCGTTGCGCACGATCAGCATGGCGGCCGCCGCCGCCGCGACGGCGAGAATCGCGGACAG
>CAIYTE010000188.1 GCA_903929045.1 uncultured Hyphomicrobiales bacterium | reverse complement strand
ATCCACTCGGGCGATTCCGCCTGCTCGCTGCCGCCGCGCACCCTGTCGCCGGAACTCCTCGCCGAGCTGGAGCGCCAGACCAAGGCGATGGCCTTGGCCCTCAAGGTCGGCGGCCTGATGAACGTGCAATACGCGATCAAGGACGGCACGATCTACGTGCTGGAGGTGAACCCGCGCGCCTCGCGCACGGTGCCCTTTGTCGCCAAAGTGATCGGCGTTCCGGTCGCCAAGATCGCGTCACGCGTCATGGCCGGCGAAAGTCTCAAGAGCTTCGGTCTCAAGCCCCCGTCGTATCAGCACAAGGCGGTCAAGGAAGCCGTGTTCCCCTTCGCGCGCTTCCCCGGCGTCGACACCGTGCTCGGCCCGGAGATGAAGTCGACCGGCGAAGTCATGGGCATCGACGCGTCGTTCGAGATCGCCTTCGCCAAGAGCCAGATCGGCGGCGGCACCAACCTGCCGCGCGCCGGCACGGTGTTCGTTTCCGTGCGCGATAACGACAAGGCCCGCATCCTGCCGTCGATAAAGCTGTTGGCGGCGAGCGGCTTCAAGGTCATCGCCACTTCGGGCACGCAGCGCTATCTGGCCGAACAGGGCGTGGAAGCGGCCAAAATCAATAAAGTGCTGGAAGGCCGGCCCCACATCGTCGATGCCATCAAGAACGGCGGGGTTCAGCTTGTTTTCAACACCACCGACGGCGCGGCGGCTTTGGCCGACAGCCGCTCCCTGCGCCATGCCGCCCTCTTGCATAAAGTGCCGTACTACACCACTCTTTCAGGTGCCGTTGCCGCAGCGCAAGGCATAAAAGCCTACCTTGGGGGCGACCTCAAGGTTCGTGCGCTGCAAAGCTACTTTAACGGTCGCACCTGACGGGGCTTTTTCGCCCGCCGGGAGCGAACCTAAAGCGGCGGCGCGGGTTAGGTCGGTCTAGTCCCTCGGTTTGCGGCAGGTGCCTCGCCGCGGACGAGTTTTTTGACCGGTCTTGCGACTGACATGACTCCGGTGCGCGGAAACGCTCCCGGAGTCGAATTACGAATGGATGGAAGGCTTGGCGGCGTTGCGGGTGCATTGACGCGCTTCGGCGACCGCCAGGAGGAGAGAAAAAATGGTCGATAAAATTCCAATGACGGCGGCGGGCTACACCGCGCTGGAAGCCGAGTTGAAGCACTGCCAGAGCGTGGAACGTCCGCGCATCATTCAGCAGATCACCGAGGCGCGCTCGCATGGCGACTTGTCTGAGAATGCTGAGTACCATGCCGCCAAGGAGCAGCAGTCGCTCAACGAAGGCCGCATCGACGAGTTGCAGGACAAACTCGCGCGCGCCGACATCATCGACGTCTCCAAACTGTCTGGCGACATCATCACCTTCGGCGCCACCGTGACCTTGATCGACGAGGACACCGAGGAAAAGAAGGTATGGCAGATCGTCGGCGAGCCCGAGGCCAACGCCAAGGCCGGCAAGATTTCGATCACCTCGCCGCTGGCGCGCGCGCTCATCGGCAAGGCCAAGGGTGCGACGATTGAGGTCAATGCGCCCGGCGGCGCGAAAGGCTATGAGATCAAGAAGGTCGAGTGGCGCTGACACCCTCGTGCCGTGAACGAGGGAGCGTTGCGTGTTTTTTCCCAGTGACCTGTCCTCGTTTCTCGATATCGTCCGCCAGAACGGCGATGCCGCTTACAGTTTCATGTTCGCTTACGCGACGTCGCACAGCCTGTTGCTCGGGCTGTTCGCAGGCTACGCCGCGCATTCCGGCGCGCTGAAGCTCGGCACGTTGATTGCGGTGTGCTGGATCGGCAGTTTCACCGGCGATGCGGTGCGCTTCTGGGTTGGACGGCGCTACGGCGCGAAATTGCTGAAGCGGTTTCCGACCTTGCAGCGCGGCGTGCAAACCGCGGCGCGGCTCGCCGACAAGCATTACCTCTGGATGATCATGATCCACCGCTTCCCGCACGGCATTCGCGGCATGGCGGGCTTTGCTTACGGCATGTCACGGCTGCCATGGTCGACCTTCCTGCTGCTGAACTTTGTCGCCGCCGGTTTTTGGTCGGTCGCCGTCGTGATGGCGGGCTACGCCTTCGGCACGGTGTCGGAAAAGATGATGAACGACGCCTCCTCGACACTCGGCGTCGTCATGCTGGTCGGCTTCCTCGGCCTGTCGTGGTTTCTCAGCAAGAAGCTCGAGCAGATCGCCGAAAAGAGCTGAGCGCACCTTCCTCGCGCCGAAGGCGTGGTCTACGCTGACCGTTGTCTGCAACGCCCGCACCAAGCCGGGCGATCGAACAAACGTTCTGGGACGGATCATGCCAATCATAAAAAAATGCGGTTTCGCCACCGGCGCAGCACTTGCTGCGCTGTTTCTTTTCGCCATTCTGGCAATGCCGGCGCGTGCGGCCGATAGCTACCCGACGCGACCCATCATGCTGATCGTGCCGTTCCCGCCCGGCGGCGCCAACGATTTGCTGGCCCGCTTGGCCGGCGAACGCATGGGCCGTGCATTGGGCCAATCCATTGTCGTGGAAAATCGCTCCGGTGCCGGCGGCAATCTCGGCTCGCGTGCCGCGGCGCGCAGCGCGCCGGATGGCTACACGATCCTGCTGACGTTTTCCGGCACCATCGCCATCAATCCCGTTCTCTACGCCAATGTCGGCTATGACGCCGCCAAGGACCTGACCGCCATCGGCACCATCGCCAGCGCACCAGCCATTGTCGTCGTCAATCCCGCGGTCCCCGTCAAAACCTTGCGCGAATTGATCGACTACGCGAAGGCCAATCCCGGCGTGTTGACCTATGGCTCGTCGGGCGTCGGCACCGTGGTCCATGTTGCCGCCGAGATGATGCTGGATGCAGCCGACATCAAAATCCGGCACATCCCCTACAGCGGCACCGGACCCGCCGTCTCCGATCTGCTCGGCGGCCATGTGCAGATGGTGATGCCACCCATTCCGTCGGTCATCGGCCTCGTCACCAAGGGACAATTGCGCGCCCTCGCCGTGACCGGCAAAGAACGCTCGCCCTTGCTGCCGGACGTGCCGACCGTCAGCGAAGCGGGACTGCCGGGCTTTGCCTCCGAACAACTGATCGGACTGATGGCGCCCGCCGGCACGCCGCGGGCGATCATCGATCGCCTCAACAGCGAATTGCGCATTGCGGTGAACGACCCGGCGATCAAGAGCCGCATTCTTGAGGTCGGCGCCGTGCCACTCGCCACCACGCCCGAGGAGTACACGGCGCTCGCCGCTGAAGATCAGAAATCGTGGGGCACGATCGTCAAGAAGCTCGGCCTGCACGTCGACTAGACGCGGGCCTCAGACGATCCGGTCCCAGTTCATCGCGTGCAGGGCGACGAAGATCGCGCCGCCGATCGCGAAGATCAGCAGCGGATGCAGCTTCGGCCGCCATGTCATCATGCCGGCCGATCCGAACGCCACCAGCCACGCCAGCGCGCCGCCGCCGCTGACGCGGAACAGCGCCAGAATGCCCGCGAGGATGAGACCGATGCCGACCGGCGCGAGCCCTTGCTCAAGCGCGGTGTGCCAGCTTTTGCCGCGATGGCGGCGCCAGACAAAGGCGATGCCGTAGCAAATCAGCGACGACGGCACGTAGAACGCCAGGGTCGCGATGATCGCGCCGGACCAGCCTGCGATCTGCCAGCCGATCAAGGTCGATAGCAACGATCCCGGGCCCGGCGCCGCCCGCGAGATGGCGAACATGTCGACGAATTCACGCGCCGTCAGCCAGTGATGAACATCGACGGCCTGATGCTGCATGCCGGCGAAGACCGACGGCGCGCCGCCGATCGACACCAGCGAATACGGCACGAAGACCGCGATCAGCGCCAGCAGGATGTTTTCATCCTTCACGGCGCGATCCCCTGTACCAGGCCGCGGCCACCGACAGCGGCGCGACAACCGCGACGACCAGCAGCAGCGAATAATGCAACAAGCCGACGGCGACGAAGGTGACGCCGAGCGCCACCAGCGCCTCGGGACGCGGCCAGGCGTGGCGAATGCCCCTGCCCGCGACAATCAGGATCATGCCGATCGCGGCCGCGGCGACCCCGTCCATCGCCGCTTCGGCGAAGGACAGTTCGCGCAAGGTGCCGTAGATGCTGGCGATGCCGATGACGGCGAAGAACGGGACGAAGATCAGACCAAAGAACGCCGCGGCCGCGCCGGCGGCGCCGCGCAGTTTCTGTCCGGTGTAGACGGAGAGATTGATAATGTTGGCGCCCGGCAGCACCTGGCTGAGCGCCAGCCCGGACATGAACTCGTCTTCTTCGAGCCAATGCCGCTTCATGACGACTTCGCGGTAGACCCAGCCGCTCAAGCCGCCGCCGAAGCTGAAGGCCCCGATGTGGAAGAACAGACCGAAGATTTCGGCAATGGAAGGAGGCTCTGGAGTGTCGGCCACTGAATTTCTTGCCACGGTGGAGAGAGCGACGCCCCGCTTCAATCCCTGTTTGCAGTCTTCATCAATCGTCTTACGTCGTCGTGCCGCTTAATCTTCTTCCATGGGCACCATCGCGGCGTCCTTGGAGTTACGCAACGTCAGCGACGTTTTCACATTGCGCACATTGGGCGCGGAGGTGAGCTTCTCGATCAGCGCCTGAAAAGTCTTCAGGTCCGGCGCGACGCACTTCAGGACGAAGTCGATCTCGCCCGACAGCATCCAGCACTCACGCACCAGGGGCTGCGCGCGCACGAAGTCTTCGAAAGCCATCAGGTCGCTTTCGGCCTGGCTCGCCAGATGCACCATGGCGAAGACCGAGACCTCGTAGCCGAGCTTCTTTTCGTCCAGCAGCGCGCGATAGCCCTTGATGAAGCCCGCCTCTTCCAGCGCCCGGACCCGGCGCAGGCATGGCGGCGCCGAGATACCGACCCGGCTCGCCAGTTCCACGTTGGTCATGCGGCCATCGTCCTGAAGTTCCTTCAGGATTTTGCGGTCAATGGCGTCAAGGCGGGCGGACACGGGGCGACTCCTCGGGAATGGTCGGCCCATCCTTACCGCGAAATATTGTTTCGCGAAAGAATATTGCGCGGCCGGTGGTAAGTTGGCTCTGCGTAAACCAAAGGTGTGAGTCGTGTGGGTTGCGTATCTTGCATAGCTCCCCGGGAAGCCATAGATCGGTCCTACGTTAGAGGACCGGAGTTTTCCGGCCGCCCGGGCACTTCCCGGCGACGCCCGCCAGGGGGGCGAATACGATGTCAAAGACGATCCACGCCAAAGTCGTGATTATCGGCTCGGGTCCGGCCGGCTACACCGCCGCCATCTATGCCGCGCGCGCCATGCTGGAGCCGATCCTGATCCAGGGCATGCAGCCCGGCGGCCAGCTCACCATCACGACCGATGTCGAGAACTATCCCGGCTTCGCCGACGTCATCCAGGGCCCCTGGCTCATGGAGCAGATGCAGAAGCAGGCCGAGCATGTCGGCACCAAGATCGTCACCGACTATGTCTCCGACGTCGATCTGTCGCAGCGGCCGTTCAAGCTGAGCTGCGACTCCGGCGACATCTATCTCGCCGACGCGCTGATCATCGCCACCGGCGCGCAGGCGCGCTGGCTCGATCTGCCGTCCGAACAGAAATTCAAAGGCTACGGCGTCTCGGCTTGCGCCACCTGCGACGGCTTCTTTTACCGCAACAAGGAAGTCATCGTTGTCGGCGGCGGCAATACGGCCGTCGAGGAAGCGTTGTTCCTCACCAATTTCGCGTCGAAGGTCACGGTCGTGCATCGCCGCGACCACTTCCGCGCCGAGAAGATCTTGCAGGACCGCTTGTTCAAGCATCCGAAGATCGACGTGGTCTGGGATTCGGCGCTGGAAGACGTGCTGGGCAGCGAGAACCCGATGAAGGTGACGCGCGCCAAGCTCAAGAACGTCAAGACCGGCGCCATCACCGAACGCGACATCGACGGCATCTTCATCGCCATCGGTCATCAGCCGGCGTCCGAACTGTTCGCCGGCAAGCTCGAGATGAAGCCGTCGGGCTACATCGCCACCGCGAGCCATTCCACCGCGACCTCGGTGCCCGGCGTGTTCGCCGCCGGCGACGTTACCGACGACATTTACCGGCAAGCCGTCACCGCGGCGGGCCAGGGCTGCATGGCGGCGCTCGAGACTGAAAAATTCCTCGCCGCCCACGAACATCACAAGGCGGCCGCCGAATGAGTCTCGCAACCAACCACAACAAGTCGATGGACTGGGACAAGCTGAAGGTGTTCCACGCCGCTGCCGAAGCCGGCTCCTTCACCCATGCCGGCGAGCGGCTGGGCCTGTCGCAGTCGGCCGTGTCCCGCCAGGTGTCGGCGCTGGAATCCGAACTTTCGGTCTCGCTGTTTCACCGCCACGCCCGCGGTCTGATCCTGACCGAACAGGGCGAGATGCTGTACCGCACGGCGCATGAAGTGTTCATGAAGCTGGAAGCGGCGCGCACCAAGCTTACCGACAGCCGCGAGCGGCCGAACGGCGAACTCAAGGTCTCGACCACGCCTGGCATCGGCGTGCATTGGCTCACGCCGCGACTCGGCGAATTCCTCGACCTCTATCCCGACATTCACATCACGCTGATCACGACCGACGAAGAACTCGATCTCGCCATGCGCGAGGCTGACGTCGCCATCCGCCTACGGCAGCCGACCCAGCCCGACCTGATCCAGCGCAAGCTGTTCTCGGTGCACTTCCACGCTTACGCGTCGCCGGATTATCTCAAGCGCTTCGGCACGCCGCGCAATCACGAAGAGCTCGACAAGCACCGCATCCTGCTGCTCGGGGGCGCGGTGCCGGCGCATTTCGCCAACCGGCGCTGGCTGGTTGAAGTCGGCCGCGAGACCAAGGACCCGCGCACGCCGACCCTGTCGATCAACAACGTGCTCGGCCTGCTGCGTGCCTGTCAGCGCGGCCTCGGCGTCGCGATGCTGCCGGACTATCTGGTCGAGGAAAACGGCGGCCTGGTGCAGCTGTTCGGTGATGCCGACACGCTCGCGCTCGATGCCTATTTTGTGTACCCGGAAGAACTCAAGGCCGTGGCGCGCATTCAGGTTTTCCGCGACTTTCTGGTCGCGAACGCGCAGCGCTGGCACTTCTAGTTTTCACGCCGCAAAACCGCGCCGGGGTCTGCCACCCTCGCAAATGCGATTCCGCATGGCTGACATGCCGCCTCTCGCGTTGTTCGCGTGAGCGCCGGAAGGCATAGTCAAGGCTCGCTGCTGCATCGGGCTGATATCCTCCCAGAGTCGCCGGTGCACAGCATGTTCCCTCTGGAAGTTGTTGCTGGCCCCCACGCCGGCACGCTTTGCAACCGGGCCCCCTTGTGGGGCCCGGTTTTTTTCTTTGTGCGACGCTGCGGCTAGTTGCCGAACGGCTTTTCCTTGTCGAGGCGCGCCTTGGCTTCCCTGGCGATGCTGAGATCGAACAGCTGATCTTCCGGCACCTTCTTCTCGACATAGGTGAAATAGCCGGACCAGTAGTCCTGCTGCTCCATCACCGACTTCACGTTCGGGATGCCGTCCTCGTTGGTGTAGGACCAATTCGGCGCGATGGCCTTCACAAGCTCCGGCTTCTGCAACGCGGTCTTGCGCGCGAGGATGTCGACGATATCGGCATGCGCGTCCGGCGCGGCCGCCGCGGCATTAAACTCCTTCACACCCTGTAGATAGGCCATGGCGAAGCGCACCAGTACGTCGCGCTTCGTCTGCACGAACTCCTTGCGCGCGGCGTAGAGGCCGACGGCGCCATCCGGATCGATCTCGTCATCGACGGCGACGATCGGACCCCATTTGTTGTTCTGGGCAAAGAAGCCGAACTGATAGGCCAGATCGGTGGCGTCCACCTGCTTCTGGCCGAGCATCTTCATCAGGTCGGGCTGCGGCAGGTTGGTGACCCAGGTCACGTCCTTGCGCGGATCGAGGCCCGCCTTCTGCAACGCCTTGGCGAACAGGTACTGATTGATGCTGCCCGTGGCGCTGAGGCCTATGCGCTTGCCCTTGAGCTTGGCGAAATCCGCCATCGACTTGACGCCGGCCTCATTCAATTCGGCGGTCACGTTGATCACGGTGTAACCGCGGCCCTTCTTGTTGTTGCCGCGGTCGAGAACGAACACCAGCGGCGCGCCCTTGGCGATCGAATTGAACAGACCGGCATTGGCGGTCATGAACGAAATGTCGAGCTCGCCGGAAATCAGCGACGGCACGGCCAGCGCGCCATCGATGAAGCTCTTGGGCTGCACATCGACGCCGACCTTCTTGAAGTAGCCCTTCTCCTGCGCGACGAAGAAACCGCCACCGGTAATGAACGGGCCTTCGCCGACGCGGACCACGTCGTCAGCGCGCGCCGGACCGGCGAGAGTGGAAGCCGCGAGCAGCAGCGCCGCGGTTAAATGAGAGAGCTTCATCGTACACCTCCGAACCATTTGAATGACGGCACAGTTTTCAGCATGTATTTTCAGTGCTCCTTCTCGACCCAGGGAGCCACCAAACGATCGCACCATTTCTGGACGTTGGTAATGACCGCGCCGAACACGGCGAGCGCGATAAGACCGGCGAAGACCTTCTCGGTCTCCATCACCTGCCCGGCGTGAATGAGCAGAAAGCCCATGCCGCTGTCGCTGGAGCCGCCGATCATCTCGGCCGCGACCACCATGATGATGGTGACGCCCATGCCGAGCTGCAGGCCCGATGTGATGCCCGGCAGGGCCGCGGGAATGATGATCTTGGTCTGGATCTGGCGCGCATTGGCGCCGAGATCCTTCGCCGCCTTGACCAGACCGAGATCGACCTGCCGGATGGCAGAGTACGTGCTGATGACGACCGGAAAGAACGCCGTCACGGCGCTGATGACGATCTTGTAGGTCTCGCCGGTGCCGAGCCAGATGATCAGCAGCGGGATCAGGGAGATTTTCGGCAGCGGATAGAGCGCCGCAATCCAGGGATCGATAATGCGGGCCGCCAGCGGCGACATGCCCATCAGGATGCCGACGATGATGCCGGTGATGCCGGCCACCAGGAAGCCGCCGAGAATACGCAGGAACGTGACCGACAGATGATACGGCAGCGAGCCATCGGCGATCATGACCCAGAGATATTTGAGGATCGAACTCGGCGCCGGCAAGAAGATCGGCTGGATGCCGTTGAAGCGCACCGCGAACTCCCACAGCGCCAGCACAGCCAGGATCACGAGATACGGCACGACCAGATAAACTAGCGTGTTGGATTTGCGCGCGGCCATGTCAGCCTGCCGCCGCATCTTGCTGCTGCATCGCGTTCAGGACTTCCTCGCGAATGAGATGCAGTGCCCGGTCGTAAAGCCGGCCGAATTCGGGCGTGTTGACCATGTCCTGCGAGCGCGGCCGCGGCAGGTCGACTTTGATGACTTCCTTGATGCGGCCGGGCCGCGCCGTCATCACCACGATTTCGTCGCCGAGCAGGATGGCTTCGTCGATGGCGTGGGTGACGAACAGGATCGTGCGCTTCGACCGCTCGTAAATGCGGACCAGCTCCTCCTGCATGACGATCTTGGTCTGGGCATCGAGCGCGGCAAACGGCTCGTCCATCAGGATGACGGGACGCTCCATGATCAGCGCCCGCGCCAGCGCGACGCGTTGGCGCATGCCGCCGGACAGCTGCGGTGGCCGATGCTGCTCGAAACCGCGCAATCCCACAGATGCAATCAACGCCTTGGCGCGCTCGAAGCGTTCCGCCTTGCCGACACCCTGCATTTCGAGACCGAAGGCAACGTTGTCGATCACCGAGCGCCAGGGAAACAGATTGAGATGCTGCCACACCATGACGGAGTGGGTGCCGAGCGGCTGCTCGTCGGAGCCGACCGTCACGGTGCCGCTGGTATAGGGCTCGATGCCGCCGACGATCTGCGCCAGCGTGCTCTTGCCGCAGCCGCTGGGGCCGAGAATGCAGGTGAATTTCTGCGACGGAAAGCGGTGCGAGACGCGGTCGAGCGCCAGCACCTGTTTCGGCGCGTCGCCGAAGACCTGCACGAGGTTTTCGACGACGATGTCCATCAGACGGCCCCGCGCGGCGGACTGCCGGCCCGCGTAATGCGTTCGCTATGGGCAAGCCCTACGATCATGGGACGACCGCGATGCCCTGCACTTCGATCAGGATCGAGGGCTGGGCAAAGCCCGTGACCGTCAACGCGGCGCTGGCGGGAAAGTCCTTGCCGAAAATCTCGGCGCGCAGCTCGGTCATGCGGGTGGTGTAGCGGGAATCGGTCAGAAACACCGTCATGGTGACGAGATCGGCGAGCGTCGCGCCGGCATCCGCCAAAGTCTTTTCGATGTTGCGGAAGGTCTGGCGGCACTGTGCCTCGAAATCGCCGGCGAGCGACGCGCCGTCGTCGGCGGTCTGCCCGGTGTGACCGGCGACATAGATCGTGCGGCTGGTGCCGCTGATGATGACGGCCGGCGAGAAAGCGCGCTGCTGTTGCCACGTCCCACGGACGAAAGTCTTTTCCACGGCGCTCTCCTGTTTCGGTCCGCGCGGCGGAGCATTTTCACGCTCGCGCAAGGCTTCACGACCTGATACAAAAAATCATGACATCAAGTATCTTAATGTCAAGACACTTAGGTTCGCAGCGCCCGGCGCGAAAACAGGCAGCGAAAGCCGCAGCACCGCGCACAGCGACGAAGGCCGCCACCGACTCCATCGAGCACCTGCTCGCCGAATGGCTGCGCGAACGCCCCGATCTCGACCCCTCGCCCTTCGGCATTTACGGCCGCATCTGGCGGCTTTCGACGACTTTGATCGGCGACGCCGAGCAATGGCTCAAGCCACTCGGCCTGACGTTTGAATCTTTCAGCCTGATCGTGACCTTGCGCCGTTCCGGGTCGCCCTACGAACTCAATCCGACGGCGCTTTATCGCGAGTCGCTGCTCACCTCCGGCGCCATCACCAACCGCATCGACCGCGTCGAGAGCGCCGGCCTGGTGACGCGCCTGCCCGATCCGAACGACCGCCGCGGCACCATCGTGCGTCTCACCGCCAAGGGCCGCACTCTCGCCGACCGCTCCATCAAGCTGCATTTCGAGGCGTTGGCCGCAACGCTCGGCACGCTCAGCACCACGGAGCGCAAGCAGCTTGCAAAGCTCCTGTCGAAGCTGCTGCTGTCGGCCGAAGACCGGCGCGCGCAGAAGCCAGCGAGCCGAAAGCGCTCCTAGCGAAACCGCGCCGTGTAATGCGCGAGATCGGCGATCTGCGCCGCCGACAGCGCTTGCGTCACTTCCGCCATGACGCCGTCATAGCCGTGCCGCGTGTTGGTTTTGTATTCGGTCAGGGCGCGCGCGAGATACTCTTCTCGCTGGCCGGCGATGCGCGGAACGTTGTCGCGCCCGGCGAGATCGAGCCCGTGACAACTGTTGCAGCGATGCGCGGTGATCAGCGCCTTTCCATTCGTCATGCGCGTGGCGTCGCCGGCGTCGGTCGAGACCGGCGGCGCCGGCAGTTTCGCAATCAGGTCGGAAAAATTACGCAAGTCGTCGTCGGTGAAGCTCTTGGTCATCTCGTTCATGATCTCGACGGTGCGCTGCTTTTCGCGAAACAGATAGAGCTGGATCAAGAGATAAGGTGCGGGCTGGCCGCCGAGCGACGGCACGTCCGACGTCTCCGACACGCCTTTCTCGCCGTGGCACGCAAGACAGGGCGCGGCGCGCTCGGTCAAGGTCTCGGCGGCCAGCGGCGCGACGCAAATGAAAGCGAACACCAGACCGGCACCGAATTTCAGAGTCTTTCGCATTCCATTTCGCCTATAAAAAGTCATTCCGGGGCGCGGGCTTTCGCCCGCGAACCCGGAATCCAGAAGCAATTGGTCGTATCCCTGGATTCCGGGTCCGTTCGCTTTCGCGAGCGTCCCGGAATGACCGGTCATTACCGGCTGGCCGTGCGGGCCTTGCCATAGCTGATGCGATAGACCGCACCGTTCCAGTCGTCGGACAGCAGCATCGAGCCGTCCTTCATGAACTCAACGTCCACCGGACGGCCTACATATTTGTTGTCGACCAGGAAACCGGTGAGAAACACTTCCGACGATTTCACCGTGCCGTCCTTGTTGAGGAAGTACACGATAATGTCGCCGCCGAACTTGTTGGTCCGGTTCCAGGAGCCGTGACGCGCCAGGAAGATCGCGTTTTTGTACTTCGCCGGGAACATGCTGCCGGTGTTGAAGCGCAGACCCAGACCGGCGGAGTGCGGCCCGGTCAAGGCGATCGGCGCCGTGAACTCGCTACACTTGCGGCCCCAGCCGAATTCCGGATCAGTGAAATTGCCCTGGTAGCAATAGGGCGCGCCGAAATCCTCGCCGGTCTTGGTGATGCGGTTCAACTCGTCTTCCGGCACGTCCTCCGACGCCCAGTCACGGCCGTTGTCCGAGAAGTAGAGCTGCTTGTTGACCGGATTCCAGTCGAAGCCGACCGTGTTGCGCACGCCGAGCGCGACGTCGACGCGGTTCTTGCCGTCGAGGTCGATGCGGCGGATTTGTCCGTGATCCTTGTCGTGCAGCACGTTGTTGCCGGGCTGGCCGACCGGAACGTAGAGCTTGTTGTCCGGCCCGATGCCGATGAACTTCCAGCCGTGCGCCTCGTCCTTCGGCAGATCGGTGTAGATCACCGTCGGCTTGTTGACCTTATCGAGGTTCGCTTCGACGTTCTCGATCTTGGAGATCTGCGACAGCTCCGCGATGTAGAGCGTGCCGTTGTGAATCGCGAGACCGTTCGGGCGATAGAGGCCTTCGGCGATAACCTTGTTCTCGGTCTTGCCGTCCTTCTTGACGATGGCAGTGACCTTGTTGCCGAGACGGGTGCCGACGAACACGGTGCCCTTCTCGCCGATCCGCAGCGAACGCGCATTGGCAATGCCGCTTGAATAGACTTCGATGTTGAAACCGGGCGGCAGTTTAAGTTGCGCGGTCGGCAGCTTGTCGGCGGCGGCCGGCAGCGGCGGTCCGGCGACCGGCGCGAGCTTGCTGGCGGCTTCATTGCCGTCGGGGCGGCCGATCAGCGGCGAACCGGGAGGCAATGCGGGCGCCGCGGCCGGAGCAGCGGCAGGCGCGGGCGGGGTTTGGGCGAAAACGGGTGCGGCCAAAAACAGGCCGGCAATCGTACCGGCGAGCAACATGCCGCGCCGCGCGGTGGCAGACTGAATCATCGAACACCTCCCATGATGCGGAGGCGTCTGTTCGCCGTGGCGGATCGAGTTTGCGCCCCGGCGAGCGCGCCTCCATCGGCGGCAAGTGTCCAACTTTCAATCGGCGGATGCAATCGGCAAACTGGTCATTCCGGCGCGCGCCCATCAGCGCGCTTACGCGCGTCTTCGACACGCTATGGGCGCGAACCCGGAATCCAGAGCCGCACAAAGATTTCTGGATTCCGGGCCCGGCCCTTAGGGCCGTCCCGGAATGACAATTATTGATGCCGGTAGTCGTAAGCGGCTTCATCCCGCACTGCGGCAAGCGCCGCGACCTGCGCATGATGCGCCGACAAATGGCACACCGGATCGGCGGCGCGCGCGTCGCCCGTAATCAGGAAAGCCTGGCAGCGGCAGCCACCGAAATCCTTTTCCTTCATCGCGCAGCTCTTGCAGGGTTCCTGCATCCAGTCGGTGCCGCGGAAGGCGTTGAAGGCCGGCGACGAGCGCCAGATCTCGTTGAGCGAATGTTCGCGCACGTTCCAGAATTCGAGACCCGGAATAACCTCGGCGGCGTGGCACGGCAGCACCTTGCCGGCCGGCGTGACATTAAGCGACCGCCGGCCCCAGCCGCCGACGCAGGGCTTGGGGAAGCGCGCATAATAATCCGGCACCACCGCATCGATGACGATGCGGCCGTGATGCTGGGTGCGCAGCCGCTCGACCTCGCTCACCGCGCCTTCGACCTGTTCGCGCGTCGGCATCAGCGCGGCGCGGTTCTTCAGGGCCCAGCCGTAATACTGCACATGCGCAATCTCGACGCGACCGGCGCCGAGCGCCAGCGCCATGTCGACCATGGCCTCGACGTGGGCGATGTTGGCGCGATGCACGACAATGTTCACCGTCAGCGGCAGGCCGAGTTTGATGACTTCGGCCGCAAGCGCGTTCTTGCGCGCGAAGGCGCCCTTGTAGCCCGCGATATGGTCGGCGGACGTCTGCTCGCTGTCCTGAATCGAAATCTGCACGTGGTCGAGCCCGGCGTCGGCTAAACCGTTCAAGCCTTGCGCCGTCAGGCCGACGCCCGACGTGATGAGATTGCTGTACAGATTGGCGTCGCGCGCGGCGGCGACGATGCCTTTGAGGTCGCGCCGCGCCGCCGGCTCGCCGCCGGACAAATGCACCTGCAACACACCGAGCGAGGCCGCCTCGCGAAACACCCGCGACCAGGTCGCGGTGTCGAGTTCGTCGGCGCGATTGTCGAGCGCGAGCGGATTGGAGCAATAGGGACAGCCGAGCGGACAGCGATGCGTCAGTTCAGCGAGCAGGCCGAGCGGAGCGGTCAATGGTGCGCCGTTCGACGTCATGACGCGCGCTAACCCCGCTCATTCCCGCGCAAGCGGGAATCCAGAGCCAAAGAACTGGGGCCCCGCTCATAGGCGTTCTGAAAGAACGCCGTCCTTCGGACGGCTATGCGCGGGGACGAGCGGAGAAGGTGCCTCGCCTTCCTCACGTCAGCTCCAGCAATTTCTTGTCGGCCAGCCCGCCGATCAACGTGACAACATCGCCAAGGATGCGCTCCCGCGGTACGCCGGCGAACGCCGCAACCAGCTCATCGACGATCTGATCGAGGGTCGCCTCGCCAGTACAGCGCTTGAGAATTTCATGCGCAATGGCGTCGGCCTTGAAGACCCGCTCCGGCGCCAGCAAAATCCAGCCGCCCTGCGCCTCGTTGTGCACGAGCCGCACGCCGCGCGGCAGGCGCGGTCGGGCGCTGGGTGGGATCGTTCCCGCTTCCATCAGGGTCTCCGGCTCAACACATCAGAAGCAAATGTGTTATACAGCAAACAAAACAGCAAAGACGATCTTCGGGAGGATCACGATGAACAAACTCGCCACCGCCTGGGCCGCCGGTTGCATTGCGGCAATCGCCGCCGCGCCCGCCTCCGCGCAGGATTATCCGACGCGGCCGGTGACCGTCATTGCGCCCGCTGCGGCCGGCAACAGCCCGGACGTGGTGTTTCGTGTCGTCGCCGACAAACTGTCGCAGATGTGGAAGCAGCAGGTCGTCATCATCAACCGCCCGGGCGCCGGCGGTTTGATTGCCGCGCAGGCGGCGGCGGCCAGCAGCATCGAGAAGGACGGCTATACGCTCTATATGACGCAGGCCTCGACCTACACCGTGCTGCCGATCATGCAGGAAGGCAAAATGGGCGTCGACCTGCACGCCGCCTTCACGCCGATCGCCATGGTGGGCGAGCAACCCATCGCCGTTGCCGTCTACAAGGACGTACCGGTCAACAGCGTCGCCGAACTGATCGCCTATGCCAACAAGCAGAAGGAGCCGATGCTGTTCGGCGCCACCAATCGCGGCGGACAATCCCATCTCACCGGCGAAATGTTCCGTGAGCGCTCCAAAGCCAACATCTCGTTTGTGCATGCCGCCAGCGCTTCGGTCTCGGTCAACGATCTGCTCGCCGGCCGTATCCCGATGATGTTCGAAGGCTTGGCCGGTCTGGCGCCGGCGCTGCAAAGCGACAGCGTCAAGCTGCTCGGCATTGCCTCGGTGAAGCGCGTTCCCAATTTGCCGAACCTGCCGACGATGAGCGAAACCGTGGCCGGCGTGGTCTCGAGCGGCTGGATCGTGCTGATGGCGCCGAAGGGCGTGCCCGACGCGATCATTCAGAAGGTCAACGCCGACATCCGCAAGGTCATCGCCATGCCCGACGTGATCGAGCGGTTCCAGTCGCTCGGTACCTATTCACGCGACATGACCGCGGCGCAGACCGCGGAATTCATGGACAGCGAAGAGAAGCTGTGGTGGCCGATCGTGCGCGAAGTGAACCGCGAGCAAGGCGTGAAGCCATAGATCACGCTGCCGGCACGAACGCGCCCGGCGGAATATGACCGGGCTCGACATAGGCATAGGCCAGCACGTCGAGCATCGACCACAGCACACCGCACTTGAATTCGAGCGCCGCCAGCACCTGCTGTTGCTGTTCGGGCGTCTTGGCGTGCTGCTTGACGTAATCGAGCGCGAAGTCTGAATCGCGCTGCGCCTGCGGCGGCCTTTTGTCGAAATAGCTCATGGTCTCGCGGCTGATGAATGGATAGTTCGCCAGCATCCCGGCCATGCGCTCGGTGATGATGACCGGTGAGAACAACTCCGTCAGTGACGACGCGATGGCTTCCAGCAACGTCTTCTCGCGCACGAAGCGCACATAGGCTTCGACCGCGAAACGCGTGCCCGGCAGCAGGCCGCGCGTCGAGGTGACGTAATCGCGGTCGAGACCAAGGCCGTCTGTCAATTTCAGCCAGCGCGCGATGCCACCGTCACCCTCGTGCTCGCCGTCGTGATCGACCAGCCGCGAACGCCATTCGCGGCGCACGGCGGAATCCTCGCAGCGCGCAATCAGACTGGCATCCTTGATCGGGATCATCGCCTGATAATAGTAGCGGTTGAGCGCCCAGGCCTGCACCTGACCCTTGGTGCACTGGCCGCTATGCAACAGGCCGTGAAACGGATGCAGGCGGTGATAGCGCTTGGCGCCGATGTCGCGCAGCGCGGATTCGAGTTCGTCGGGCGAAAGCAGTTTCATCTTATCCCTCCCCTGAAAGGGGAGGGTCCGATGCGGAGCATCGGGGGTGGGGTATTGCCACATGTAAGCACACCCCCACCCGGCTCGTTTCACTCGCCACCCTCCCCCTGCGGGGGAGGGATAAAAAAGCATCAGCTTCAATCACAGCACGATCTCCATGCCGTCATGCGCGACCCGCCAGCCGGCGGCTTCGGCCTTGATGCGCTCGGGCGAGCCGTCGATCAGCATCGGATTGGTGTTGTTGATATGGACGAAAATGCGCCGCGCGGTAAGGCCGTCGAGCGCCTGCAACGCACCGCCTTCGCCGTCCACCGGCATGTGACCCATGCGACGGCCGGTTTTGACGCCGGTGCCGCTGCGCTGCATCTCGTCGTCGGTAAAGAGAGTGCCGTCGAACAGGATGACGTCGGCCGTGGCGAAGCGCTCGCGCATCGACGCGGACACGGCGGCCGCGCCGGGGACGAAAATCAACCGCTTGCCTCCATGCGAAAGATCGATGCCGACATTGGCCGCCGTTTCGGCGCCGAGCTCCGGCGCGTCGCCTTCGAGATAGAGCGGCACTTTGCCGGGCACCATGAACAGCGAGGCTTCGATATCGCCCGCCAGCATGAAGCGCTCGCCCGGACTGACGGCGCGGCGCGTCATCGTGCCCATTGCACTGAACATGGCGTTGGCCGCCACGGCGGCATGGCTGGACGGCGTGGCGTAGAGCGTGAATGGCGTGCTCTCGCGCAACGACAGCAAGCCGGTGATCTGGTCGATTTCGCCGCCGGTCAGCACAACCGCGTCGATCGGGCTGCCGCGCAGGCCGTCGCGGGGATGAAGTGTCGGGGTGGCGCGGATCTGCTGGCCGAGGTCGGGCGAGGCGTTGAGCAAGGTCCAGCGCCCGTTGCCGCTTGAGACCGCGATGCTTGCCTGGGTGCGGGCCTGGACGCGGGAATCGCCGCGCCATGCCAGTTCACAGACGGCGCAGCGGCAATTCCATTGCGGAAAGGCTCCTCCGGCCGCCGAACCGAGAACGATGGCGGTCAGAAGACCCATAACGGGTGTCTATAGGTCCGAAAGATCAGAATTCGGCGGGAAGATAGCCGTTGATCTCGAGGCCGATGCAGATTTCGACGAGGGTCGGGGTGGTCCAGGCCATGATTGGTTCCTTTGGTACGTTCCCTACGCCGCCTTTTTTACCGGCGGTTGAGCGTCAGCATATCGCAAGCCGTCAACGCGGCAAGAGGCCTGCCGGTCCGCTTCAAAGGCCATCACGCAAAAGTAATGGGTAAAACTTGCAGGAAGCTGTGGGGGACCCAACAGATTTATGCGCCGTTGCATTACGTTGCGCAGGCAAAATAGCGAAAAAGCGACCATTCAGAAGGTGTTCTGCAGCAAGTGCAGAATAGCCACACCGGATCACTCTTCGGCACGGCGCCGTTCGGAAAAACGTAACGGATACAGGACTATCGGTTACAATAGGATCGAACTTGACTGGGGTCCTGCCCCGACAGATTTTGGAGTTTGCCGAGTGAAAACCCTCCGTTTCGACCGTCTGCTGGCGTCGACCGCCCTTGGACTTGCTCTTGTTTTGTCGAGCCACGCCGCACAGGCGCAGACCCCGACCGCCAAAGAGGTCGAATCGGCCGTGCCGATGCCGGACACGACCCTGCCTCCGCCGCCGATCGTGAAGGACCTCGAGCCCAAGGCCGAACCGGCTGCGGAAGCGCCGAAGCAGGCTGAAGCGCACGCCGCGGCTCCGGCCCCGGTCACCGCAGCTGCTCCGGCCGCCGCGCCGGCCAGCACCGTCGCCGACAGCGCCGTCTCCGACCGGCTGCGCGAACTAGTCTCAGGCAAGCTCGACCGCAGCTTCAGCCGCAAGGCCGATCGCGAGGGCGTCGAGCAGTTCTACAAGGCCCGTAACTTCGCCCCGCTGTGGGTGAGTAACGGCGCCGGCAACGACCGCGCCAAGGCCGCTGTCGCCTATCTCGGCAAGGCCGAAGAGGTCGGTCTCGAATCCGCCGACTACGCGACCTCGGAAATCAAGGCCGGCGCGAGCACCGAAGCGCTCGCCGATGCCGAAATGAAGCTGACCGCCGCCGCGCTCACCTTCGCCCGTCACGCCCAGATCGGCCGCGTGCACTACACCCGCGTTAGCGCCGACATGCAGTTCGACCTGAAGACCGTGGATCCGGCCAGCGTTCTCAACAAGCTTGCCGACAGCGCCGACGCCGCCAAGACGCTCGACAGCTACAATCCGCCGATGCCGGAATTCAAGGCGTTGCGCGAGAAGCTCGCCGAAGTCCGCAAAAGCGGCGGCGTTGTCGCCAAGGCCGAAGAGGCGAAGCCTGCCGTCGTCCATGTCGAAGAAGGCAAGATGCTCAAGCCCGGCATGAAGGACGAGCGCGTCGTTGCGCTGCGCAAGCGCCTCGACATCGCCGGCGATAAAACCAACGAGAACTACGACAACGACGTACGCCAAGCCGTGCGTGGCTTCCAGAAAACCGCCGGCATCAACGCCGACGGCAATCTCGGCAACAACACCGTCAAGGCGATGAACGGCGAGAAGAAGGAAGCGGCGCGCGGCCCGTCCGGCGATCCGACCGACATCATCCTCGTCAACATGGAACGCTGGCGCTGGTATCAGCGCGATCTCGGCAATCCGCATGTCGTGGTCAACATTCCGGACTACACGCTGACTTTGTTCAACGACGGCAAACAGTACTGGAAGACCAAGGTCGTCACCGGCAAGCCGGGCAAAAACACGCCGTTGATCAGTGCGGAGATGAAGTTCATCACCGTCAATCCGACTTGGAACGTACCGCCGTCGATCATCGAGAAGGAATACCTGCCGGCGCTGCGCGAAGACCCGCAGGCGCTTGAGCGCATCGGCCTCAAGCTGCGGCAGGATCCGGACGGCACCGTGCATGTTTCGCAGCCGCCGGGCGCGGCGAACGCCCTCGGCCGTATCCGTTTTAACTTCCCGAACAAGTTCCTCGTCTATCAGCACGACACGCCGGACAAGCATCTTTTCGCCAAGGAAGAGCGCGCCTTCAGCCATGGCTGCATGCGCGTGCAGAACCCGCTGCTGTACGGTGAGAAGCTGCTGTCGCTTGCTCTGCCGCAGGAAAACTACACCGCGGCACGTCTCGAGAAGATGTTCGGCGGCAGCGAGATCAACATCAACTTCCCCAAGAACATCTGGGTGCACCTGACCTATCAGACCGCGTTCGTCGATGACGAAGGCAAGCTGCAGCTGCGCAAGGACGTCTACGGCTGGGATCAGCGCATGATCCAGATCATCAAGGGCAGTGAGCGTAAGGTCGCCGATATCGGCGTCGAGCGCGCGCCGAACTCCTCGTCGAAGCCGGTCAAGATGCAGCCCGGCATGTACGGCGGCGATACCGCCCGCAACAGCGGCCCGAACTTCTTCGACTTCCTGTTCGGCAATGCGCAGGCGGCACCGCAGCCCGTGCGCAACGGCGGCCGCAACCACTACGCCCCGCCGGGACGCATCAGCCAGCGCTAGACAAAAGCGCCTTCCCAATAAAAACGCCGGCGAAATTCGCCGGCGTTTTTTATTGTCTGCAATGTCGTGAAGTGGAGATGGTACAGGCGGGTGGACTTGAACCACCGACCTCCGGTTCCACAGACCGGCGCTCTAACCAACTGAGCTACGCCTGCACATGCTGAGGGCTGACGCCTCCAAGCGGGCGGAACCTAGGTGCCGCGTCCCCGTTTGGCAAGTTTCGATTTCACCCGTCACCCCAAAGAAAAAGCCCGGGCGGCAAGCCGTCCGGGCTCTCGAAAATCAGCCGCGCTCGGCGGCGGCAGCAGGCCTTAAGCGGCCTTGGTCATCGCGCTGAAAGAGCCCTTGATCGGCTCGGCGGTGTCGGTCGCAACCTTTTGCGCGTGCTCGCCGAGTTCCTTGGCCTGAGCGGTCAGGGTGTCGAACTGCGTGCGCATATAGGCGGTCGTCTTCTCGACGACTTCCGAATAGGACTTGGCGCCGAGCAGTTCGCCCATCAGGTCAAACGCGGCATTGGTATTGGCGCGCGCGGTTTCGATCACCTTGAGGCCGTAGCCCGAGCAGCCGGCGGAGGCTGTGGTGTAGGTCTCTTCGAGCACGCCGCTGGCCTGCTCGGCGGTGCTCTTGAACTTGTCGTAGTTGGCCTTGGACTGCGCGATACCCTTCTCGGCGAATTCGCGGAAAGCGGCTGGAACTTCCATTTTCGGCACCTCGAATTTGGGGATTTCGAACTTCGGCATTTCGAACTTGGGCATCTCAAACTTCGGTGCCTCGGAGGCGACCGGAGGAGCGACGACAGCGACTGGTTTCGGCTTGGTCTTCGGGCTGGTGGCTGTTTCGGCCATGACGTGATTCCTCGGCTAGGAGGGCGGCATTGGCTTGAGGTGAGTGGCCGCCCTCGGCCTTCCACACACACCTGCTGACACCCCGCGCGACAGCGCTCAGAAAGCGCCGGCGGAGGCCGTAAACCAAATATAGGCCATTAGTAGTGCAACGCAACAAAAATATTGCACCGCACAAAAATGTAATGTGCGGGACATAAACCGCGATAAAGGTTTGAAAACAGCGGCTTCTCCGGCCAAGACGCGCGCCGGTCGGAGATCGCAGAAAAAAATCGGTTAGTGCGGCGTGGCTTGGCCGGCGATCTTGGTCGCCTGCTTGCTCAACTCCTTGGCCTGCTCGGTCAGGGTCGACACCTGGGACTTCACGTATTCGGCGTGAAGCGCCGCCACTTCCTGCGGATCCTTGGCCTGCAGCAAGCGCTGGGCGAAATCGAACGACGAGGCGATATTGCGCTCGGCAAAGGTCATGGCTAGGTCGCCGGCTTCCTTGGCGCCGACCCGGGCCGTATTGGCATGGGTCTCAGCCGTGTTCACCGCCTGCTGGGCAGCCGAAATGAAGCTGTCGAACGCGAGCTTGGCCTGAGCCACGCTCTTTTCCGCGAAAGCCCGCATCTCCGCCGGGATCTCGAAATTCGAATTGTCTTTCGCCATCACAACCTCCTTGGTCAGAACCCGCCGGCCGCAACCGGGTCTAGGCTATCTAGGAAGGCGCCCCGACAGCGCTACCCACGGAACTCGACAATTAACGTTATCACCGCTTGGCCCGCCGTGTCAGGCCTTGTTGCGTGGACGCCGGCCAAAACCAGCCGTATTAAGGGTTTATTAGCCGTAATTCGTGCGACGTGAGTATGAACGGGACTACGCTCCCAACTGGCTGGCTGTCCGACCCGCGTCTCTCAGCCCATGCGCTGAGCCCGATGCCGGTATGGCTATGGAGCGCAGAAGGCCGCCTGCTGTGGGGCAATGCCGTTGCTGGCGCCGTATTCGACGCCGCTACTCCCGGGGGAATGCCGCTCCTCGAACTCTCTGCAGAGGATATTACCGTCGCGCAGGTCGTGCGGCTTGCCGGCACGCTGCCACAAGGTGGCGCACCGCGGCTTGAACGCCTGCGCGGCTTCGGCGCGCGTTTCGGCGGTCTGCTGACGTGCCTGTGCTCGCGCATCACGCTGAGCGACAACAGCATCGCCATCCTCATCGTGTCGACCGAGCGCGCCGGCAAGGAGCTCAGCCTGCCCGATCGTGCGCGCCGCATTCTCACCGACTTCGACAAACCGGCGGCAATGTTCACCGCCGACGGCGAATTGATAGAAGCGTCGAAAATCGGTCAGCAGTTGCTGGGCTCGACTCGCGATCTGATGGCGCTCGGAGCGGAAAGACTCGCGACCGAAGCCACCAAGAACGGCACGGCCGAAGGCGAGATCGACTCCGGCCACGCATCGATGCTGCGGCTCGGCACCGGCGGCACCCTGTCGTTGCTCGCTGTGTTCGATCCCGCGCCGCGCGGCTCTCATGCCAATGCACGCGCGAACGATGCCGCCGCCGCCATCGCCGCATCGACTGTGCCGGTGCGCAGCGCGCCGCCGCTGGCCCCGCAAGCCATCAAGCCGGCTCAGCCCTCGCGCCAATTCCGTTTCGTCTGGCAGATGGATAATGCGACGCGCTTTACAGCGGGCACGGCCGAGCTCACCAGTCTTGTCGGACCGCAAACCGCTTCCGTTCTCAATCGACCTTGGGCAGAGATCGCACCGCTGCTGCAGATAGACACCGACGGCCGGATCGCAAAGGCGCTGGCCTCGCGTGAAACCTGGAGCGGTCTGACGGTTCGATGGCCGGTCGATGGAACGAGCGAACGTCTCGCGGTGGAGATGTCCGGCCTGCCGGTGTTCGACCGCGACCGCAACTTCGAAGGCTTCCGCGGCTTCGGCATTTGCCGGACGATGACGCGCGTCGTTGACGCCACACCCGCCGCGCCGTCCGTTGCGCCGACGGTGCCGCAGCCGCCCAAAGCCGACATTCTCGCATTCCGCCCGCCGGCGCCCCCTGTTGCGCCTGAACCGGCGCCGTCGCTCAGCCTCGCCGAGAACAGCGCCTTCGAAGAACTGGCCCGCGAACTCAACGCGCGCCTCAAGAACGCGACCGGCAAAGAAACAGCGGTGCCGGCGGCCGACGATTTCGACATCGCGCCTTTCGTGCCGTCCGGCACCCCGCTGATGAATCCGGCTGCCGATCCGCCGAAGCCGGCGCGCAGCAATGATGCCGGGCGCGAGGAAGGCCGAGCGATTCTCGACCGCATGCCGGTCGGCATTCTGATCTACCGGCTCAACAATCTGGTCTACGCCAACCGCGCCTTCCTCGACTGGACCGGTTACGGCACGCTCGATGCGCTGGCGGAGGCCGGCGGTCTCGATAGTCTCTTCATCGAGAACAAGACGCCGTCCGGCGACGCGAACGGCAAGACGCTGACCATCACCACCGTCAATGGCGCGCAGAAGCCGGTCGAAGGCAAATTGTTCAGCGTGCCGTGGAACGGCGAAAGCGCGCTGGTGCTGATGATCAATACGCAGACCGCGCCCGAGTCGCCTGAGAAAATGGTCTCGGAAAACTCGCTGCGCCGTCTGCAGAACGAAAACCAGGAACTGCGCGGCATTCTCGACACCGCCACCGACGGCGTGCTGGTGCTGGACTGCAGCGGCCGCGTGCTGTCGGCCAACCGCAGTGCCGAAGCCTTGTTCGGTTACGACGCCGCAGACTTCACCGAGATCAGCTTCGGCGATCTGTTTGCGCCGGAAAGCCGCCGCAGCGTGATGGACTATCTCGAGCGGCTCGCGCGCGGAGCAGCCGCCGGTATTCTCGAAACCGGTCGCGACGCCATCGGTCGTGTGAAACGCGGCGGCTTGGTGCCGCTCTACGTCACCATCGGACGCGTCGAAGATGGCGAGAAGCTGTGCGCGGTATTGCGCGACGTCACCGCTTGGAAACGCACCGAGGAAGAACTCATCAATGCGCGCCGTCAGGCCGAGCAGGCTTCCACCGCGAAATCCGAATTCCTCGCCAAGATCAGCCACGAAATCCGCACGCCGCTCAACGCTATTATCGGCTTCTCGGAAGTTATGATCGAGGAGCGTTTCGGCCCGGTCGGCAATGAGCGCTATGTGCAATATCTCAAGGACATCCATTCGTCCGGCGGCCACTTGACGTCGTTGCTCAACGATCTGCTCGACCTGTCCAAGATCGAAGCCGGCAAGCTCGAGCTCAATTTCGTCAGCGTGAACCTCAACGATCTGATGCAGAGCTGCGTCGCCATCATGCAGGAGCAGGCCAACAAGGAGCGGGTGATTATCCGCACCTCGTTGCCAGCAAACCTCCCTCTGATCGTGGCGGACGCCCGTTCGGTGCGCCAGATCGCGCTCAACCTGTTGTCCAACTCCATCAAGTTCACCGGCGCTGGCGGCCAGGTGATCGTGTCCACCGCGGTCAATGACGACAATGAAATCGTCATGCGCGTGCGAGATACGGGCGTTGGCATGAGCCCGAAGGAGCTGGAGACGGCGCTGGAGCCGTTCCGCCAACTGGCGACGGCGGCACGCTGGGGTTCTAGCGGCACAGGTTTAGGCCTGCCCATCACCAAGGCCTTGTCGGAAGCGAACCACGCGCGCTTCCACATCACCAGCCAGGTCGAAACCGGCACCTTGGTCGAAGTCGCGTTTCCCGCCACACGCGTGCTGGCGGAATAGATCAGATCGGCTAAGCTCACCTCCTCGACGGAGGTTGCCATGCGGCGTTGGCTCTGCTGCGCGTTCCTGCTTGTCGCATTTTTCGGTTACGCGCCGGTTACGCACGCGGCGGAAAAGGTCGATCTGCTGCTGGTGCTGGCATCGGATGTGTCGCGCAGCGTCGACGCCGAGAAATTCAAGCTGCAACGCGAAGGTTATGCCGCAGCGATCTCCGACAAGCGCGTGATCGACGCCATCACCGCCGGCCGCAACAAACGCATCGCCGTCCTGTTTCTCGAATGGTCGGGACCGGGCAACCAGAAGGTCGTGATCGACTGGATGCCGATCGACGGGCCCAAGGCGGCGCAGGCCTTCGGCGACAAGCTCATGGAACTGCCGCGCGCCTTTGCCGACCGCACATCGATCGCCGGCGGCATCGACTTCGCGGTGGCGCAGTTTCCGCGCGCGCCGTTCACAGCCGAACGCCAGACCATCGATGTCTCCGGGGACGGCACCAACAATGCCGGCCGCGACGTCGGCCAGGCGCGCAACGAAGCGCTGGCGCTCGGCATCGTCATCAACGGCCTCGTTATCCTCAGCGACCGACCCCTGCCGTGGAATCCTGAACACACCAATCCGCCCGGCGGCCTTGCGAACTATTATCGAGACAACGTCACCGGCGGCCCGGGCTCATTCGTCATGGAAGCGAAAAACTTCGACTCCTTCGGCGAGGCCATCATTAAGAAGATGATCGCCGAAATCGCCGACGCCACGATGCCGGGCGCCACAATACTCCGCTGAGCGCGGCCGACTCCCGCCTTAACCCTGCCCGGCCAACGGGCCGGCCATGAAAGGGTCACAGAGGCGACCCAAGGTTGGCGGGGCTGGTGCCGATGGTATAGTCCGACGGCAACATACCGAAACACCGGATTTTCGAACTTTGACGGCCTCCACTGGCTTGAAACGCCTGGGATTTTTCCTGCTCGCCCTTTTGCTGGTGGGAGCCGGCATCCTTACGGGCGCCAGCCTCCTCATCTCCGCCGATACCGTGCGCCAGGAGGCCATCAGCGAGATTCGCGCGGTCACCGGCCTGACGCCGGTCCTGCGCGGCGAGACCACTGTCTCCCTGTTTCCCTCCGGCAGGGTCAGCTTCGCCGATGTGGTGCTCGGCGATGAAAAGCAGCCCGCGCTCACCGCCGAGCGGCTGACCGCTCGCTTGCGATTTTTCCCGCTCTTGCGCGGCCGGGTCGAAATCGCCGACGTCGCTCTGGTACGCCCGAGCATCGCCATCGATATCGACGCCAATGGTCGCTCCAACTGGTCCGGCCTGATCGAATCGCTCGCCCGCAGCCAGAAACCGGCGCAACGGCCCGCGACATTCTCCGAAATGCGCATCGACAACGGCACCGTGGTGCTGCGCGATCCGGCGCACAAGCTCGAAGAAACCGTTCGCGACGTTGATTTGTCGCTGGCATGGCCATCGATTTCCAAGAGCTTCGGCGCCACCGGCCGTTTCGTCTGGCATGACGAACCCGTCGACGCCAGCATGGCGCTGGCCGATTTTCCCGCGGCGCTCGCAGGTAACCGCTCGGGCCTGAAGCTGCGCATCGCCGGCGCGCCGTTGAAGGCGGCGTTCGAAGGGTCGCTCAGCGTTCAACCGACACTCAAGATCGAAGGCACGCTGGCCGCGGATTCCGCGTCGCTGCGCGATACGCTGATCTGGGCCGGACAGCAGCCGCTGCCGGGCGGCGGCTTCGGCCGTTTCGCTATTAAAGCGCAAGCCAACGTCGTGGGCGGCACCATCGGCCTGTCCGGCGTCAACGTCGAGCTCGACGGCAATACCGCCGAAGGCGTGCTGACCTTTGCCACCGACGGCCGCAAGACACTGCAGGGCACGCTCGCATCCGACACGCTTAATCTATCGCCTTATGTTTCGACCGTTCGCCTCGTCAACAACGATCAGCGCGAATGGAACAGCGGTCGCATTTCACTCGATGGCCTCGCCGGCATCGATTTCGACCTGCGGCTGTCGGCGGCAAACGTCGTCATGCAGAACGCCAAGTTTGGGCGCACCGCGATCGGCGCCAACCTGCGCGGCGGCAATCTGGTTGTCACGGTCGGCGAAGCGCAGGCTTATGGCGGCTTGATCCAGGGTTCGCTGGCGCTGGCGATTTTCGAAACCGGTGTCGATGTCAAATCGCAACTGCAATTCACTGACGTCGATTTCGAGCAATGCCTCGGCCAGTTGTTCGGGCTCAAGCGTCTCGAAGGCAAAGGCAACATGTCGCTCGCCGTCGAGGGCAGCGGCGACAGCGTGCTTGCTGTCACGCGCACCCTTAACGGTACGGCCGGCCTCAACGGCCTCAGCGGCGCGCTAAGCGGCCTCAATGTCGAGCAATTGCTGCGGCGGCTGGAACGGCGGCCTTTGTCCGGCGGCGGCGAATTCCGCAGCGGCAGGACGCCTTATGACCGGATCGTGGTGGCGCTGAAGATCGTCAAAGGCATGGTCAACGTTGACGACATGAAGGTCGAAGGCGCGGCGGTACGCCTCGGCCTCAACGGATCGGCGTCCATCCCGGAGCGCGAACTCGACCTGAAAGGCGCAGCCGCGTTGGTGACCGCGGCGCGCCCCGGCACGCAGCCGTTCGAACTGCCCTTCATCGTACAGGGTTCGTGGGACGATCCGATCATGCTGCCCGACCCGGAAGCCCTGATTCGCCGCTCCGGTGCGGCTGCGCCGTTGCTCAATGCGGTGAAGGAGCGCAGCGCCCGCGATACGGTCCGTTCCGCGATCGAACGTCTGACCGGCACCGCGCCGTCAGCAGGCGCTACGCCCGCGGCCGAGCAGACGCCGCCGCCAAAGGCCGACTAAGTCTCGTTATTCGGAAGAGCCGCGGCTAGACCGCCGACGGCGAGTCCAGCGGCTTGTCTTTCGCCACCGGCGGCTTGCGCGGCGCCGGACCGTAATAATTGCCGACGCGCACCGTTTCCCGCGGCTTGAGCAAGATCGAGATCATCCGCTCCATCAATGCTTTCGCCGACATCGGCTTGCAGAGGAATTCGTTGACGCCGAGCCGGGTGGCTTCCATGACGCGGCGGTGATCGACATTGCCGCTCATCATGATGATCGGAACATCCGGCGTCGGGAAAATGCCCGGCGAGCGCACGATGCGCACCAGCTCCGGGCCGTTGAGCAGCGGCATTTCCCAATCGACGATAACGATGTCGGGTTGCACTTCGCGGATGAGCTCCAGCGCGGCGATGCCGTCGGCAGCTTCGTAGATTTTCTTGACGCCAATACCGGTGAGCAGACCGCGCACGAGATTACGGATGAAGGCGCTATCGTCGACCAGCAGCACCGACTGCTGGTTGATCAGAAACTCGGCATGTTTGGCGTTGATATTCACGGCGCACCCCAATCCCCGCCGTGATTGTGTCGGCGAAACGTCACTTCGCCGTTAACGTGCGGCTAGTTCACCAGCACCAGCTGGGTCATCGCGCGGTCCGCGTCCTCGTTCATGTCGGCGAGATTGCGCGGAATGGGGCCGTAATATCCGCCCGATTTCATCACCCGGCGTGGTTTTGTCAGAACCGAAGCCAAACGGGTGTGAAGGGCTTTCGACGAGACCGGCTTGAGCAAGAACTCATTGACGCCGACCTGGATCGCTTCGATGACGCGCGAGCGTTCGCCGTGGCCGGTCAGCATGATGATCGGAATGTCGGGATACGGAAACGTCTCGGGCGAGCGCACCATACGCACGAAGCTGGCGCCATCGAGCCCCGGCATCTGCCAATCGACGATGACGACATCCGGCTGGTTGAGGCGGATCATTTCGAGACCTGAAGGACCATCCGGCGCTTCGAAAATCGTGCGAACACCAATGCTCATGAGCAAGGCGCGCACGACCTTGCGCATGTAGTGTTCGTCATCGACCACGAGTACCTTGGTGGCGGCGATGCGCGCTGCAATATCGGCTGAGGCAACCATGACCGGTCATCCACACAATGAATTCACAGTCGGATTAAACCACAGAGGTATAGCAGTGCGATAAAGACGAGAGATGCAATTGAAGCAGTCGCGGCAACACTTTGCTAACCACGTCAAGCCTATGGCGCGCCAACTGAAACAATGAACTGGTTGATCGATATGCGTTCATCGGGCGTTGCCTGCAAGCCAAGCTTGCTGCGCCGGTACAGCACATCCTCGGCGGTTTCTGCCCATTCTTGCTGGACCATATAGCGCACCTCGGCGCCGGTCAGGTCGCCGGTGAAGCGCGGTCCTAGGTCTTCCATGCTTTCGGCGGTGCCGAGAATCTTCTCGACGCGGCGGCCATAGGCGCGCAACAGACGGCGGGCATGCGGCTCCGACAGGAAAGGCCAGCGCGCGATGGTTTCGCCGACCAGCTCGTAGAAGCCATCCGGCGGGAAATCACCGCCCGGCAGCGTTGAACCGGCGGTCCAGGCCGGTTGCGCCTGGAAGAAAACGCCGATCTTGGCCATCGCCGCTTCGGCGAGCTTGCGGTGCGTCGTGATCTTGCCGCCATAGATCGTCAGTAGCGGCGCGGCGCCTTTCTTGCGGTCCAGGACCAGTTCGTAATCACGCGTGACGTCTTCAGGCTTTTTGGAGCCGTCGTCATAGAGCGCGCGCACGCCGGAATAGGACCAGACCAGTTCGTCCGGCGTCACCCGGTCGCGAAAATATTCGTTCACGACATCGCAGAGATAGGTGATCTCCTGCGGCGACGGCGCGGGCGATTTCAGATCGCCGACGAAATTCTCGTCGGTCGTGCCGATCAACGTGAATTCGCTGCCGAACGGCAAGGCGAACACGACACGGCGATCCGGTGCCTGGAAAATATAGCCTGCCTCATGATCGAACCGGCGGCGCACCACGATATGGCTCCCTTTGATCAGGCGCACCGGGCGCTTCAAAGGCTCGCGGATCACCGTCTCCGCGACCTCGCCGATCCACGGGCCCGCGGCATTGACCAGAACGCGGGCGGTGACCTCCTGGCGGCGGCCGTGGTTATGCAAAACCACCTGCCAGTCGTCCTTGCCCCGCTCGACCCGCACGCACCGCGTCTTCGGCCGGATATCGGCGCCGCGATCGCGCGCGTCCATCGCGGTCAAAATGACGAGCCGTGCATCGTCGACCCAGCAATCGGAATATTCGAATCCGTAGCGAAACAGACGCTTCAATGGCTGGCCGAGCACATTGTGCGTCAGGTCAACCGTGCGGGAGCCGGGCAGAATTTTTCGCGGCGCCAGTCTGTCGTACAGAAACAGCGCCAACCGCAGCAGCAGCGGCGAGCGTTGACCCGGCATCGGCGGCAGCATGAAACGCATCGGGCGGATGACGTGCGGCGCCATGCGCAGCAGCACCTCGCGCTCGCCGAGCGCCTCGCGCACCAGCCGGAAGGCGCGTTTCTCAAGATAGCGCAGACCGCCATGAATGAGCTTGCTCGACGCCGACGAGGTCCCCGAGCCGAGGTCGCCGCTCTCGGCTAGCAGGACGCGCAGACCCCGCCCCGCCGCATCGCGGGCCAGCCCGGTTCCATTGATGCCGCCACCGATAATGGCGATGTCGAAGTCGGACATTGGGGGATTTACCGGCGGTTCAGCGTCTGTCCCAGAGTGGGCGTTTTAAGGGCACAATCTAGCGCCCCGCGCGTTAACGTCGCTTAAAGCCTTTCATTTCGGGCGCGATCGCCAAATCGCCCCACCTTGGCCATATCAGAAGTCTAGTCAGGATACGCGATGCCGTCCCCCCGCCTGCTGGTAATCGAAGGAAACGTCCCCGAAAGCCTTGCCGAACATGCCGCCGTCGGCGGCACGCCGGCGCATCAGGGCTATTCCAATTTGCTGCGCGAACTCTTGCCCGGCGCCATCGTCGATACCGCCCACCCCGGCGATGTGTCGGCCACCCTGCCCGAAGGCGAATCCCTCACCGGCTATGACGGCATCGCCATCACAGGCTCCTCACTCCACGTTTATGAGGGCGGCCCGGCGGTCGCCCGACAGGTCGATCTGGTGCGCGCGGCGCTGGAGACCGGCACGCCCTTGTTCGGTTCGTGCTGGGGCCTTCAGGTCATCACCGCCGCGGCTGGCGGCGTCGTGCGCAAAAATCCCAACGGACGCGAGATAGGTTTCGGCCGCAGCATCCGGCTGACCGAGGCCGGCCGCAAGCATCCGATGTATGTCGGCAAGCTCGACGTCTTCAACGCGCCGACTGTGCATCTCGACGAGGTCGTAACGCTGCCGGCCGGCGCGACGGTGCTGGCGACGAATGCCATGTCGGCGGTGCAAAGTGTCGAACTGCGGACGCCGGGATCGGTGGCGTGGGGCGTGCAGTATCATACGGAATATCCGTTACGCGAACTCGCCGCCATCGTGCGCCGCATCGGCCCGCGGCTGATCGAAGAAGGATTCTTCAAGGACGTCGCCGACATCAAGGTGTTCTCGGAAGACCTCGATACGTTGGACCGCGATCCGGACTGCAAGCGGCTGTCGTGGCGGCACGGCATCAGCAAGAACGTGCTCGACAAGAAACTGCGCGTCAGCGAAGTCGCCAACTGGATCGAATTCCAGGTATTGCCGACGCGCGGCAAACGCGGGCGCGGCTAGACGCAGGCGCGGCAATCCCGCATTCTTCGCGATAACGGAGAAGGCGCATGGATTTTTCAGGCAAACAGATTGTCATCACTGGCGGCACCGGCGCGCTCGGCATTGCCGTGGTCGGCGGCCTGCTGAAAGCGGGCGCGACCTGCATTGTACCTTATCGTAGCGAGGCGGAAGCACAGCGCTTCCCGCACAAAGACAAGGTGAAGCTCGTTGCCGTGTCGGACCTGTCAGACGAAGCGGCGGTCGCGACAATCTACAGCGGACTCGACCTGTGGGCCTCGATCCACATCGCCGGCGGCTTTGCGACGGGCAAGGTTGCTGACACCGACAAAGCCGCGCTGATGTCGCAGATCGACGGCAATCTGGTGTCGTGCTTCCTCTGCTGCCGCGCCGCCGCGGCGGCGATGAAGAACGGCGGTCGTATCGTCAACGTCGCTGCAAGGCCCGCGCTTGAGCCGCGCTCGGGCGCCGGCATGACGGCCTATACGATATCGAAATCCGGTGTCGCCACCCTGACCCTCGCGCTGGCTGAGGAAGTCGCCAAGGACGACATTCTGGTGAATGCCGTCGCGCCGTCGATCATGGATACGGCGGCCAACCGCAAGGCGATGCCGAAAGCCGATTTCGACGCCTGGCCGAAGGTGGAAGAAGTCGCGGCAACGATCCTGTTTCTGGCGTCGCCGGACAACAAGGTCACGCGCGGCGCCATCGTGCCGGTGTACGGGAAATCGTGATTGTGCGCCGTCATCCTGAGGTGCGGGCGTTAGCGAGCCTCGAAGGATGAACGGCCAGAAACCGGCCGTCGCCCTTCGAGGGCCGCCTTTGGCGGCCACCTCAGGGTGACGGATTATCCCGCGATCGGGACCAGTTCGAGCGGCGGGCGCAACATGCGCTGGACGGTGTTCGATGCCACCACGGTGCGGCCTTCAGCGAAGGCCTCGTGGTTCTTCTCGATGTCGTCGAGATCGTACAGATAGTTCACCATCAAGCCGCTCGCCTGCGCGATCGCCTTGTCCGACGTATCGGCCAGCCAATTGATGCGCTCGAGCCGCGCGCCGTTGCCGAGGTGGAAGCGCGCCACCGCATCGACCGGCAGACCGGCCGGTGTCTTCGCCTTCAGATAATAATAGGCGGCCAACCGCGTCAGCGGATCCTGAAGCTTGCTGAAGATTTCCGGATCGGTCCACCAATGCGGCCGTTCCATCAGCGACAACGTCCCGCGATCGGTATCGCTGATGATGCTCGAACGTTCGACCTTCAGTTCACGGCTGAGCCACCGCGCGAAATTCGGCGCCGGCGACAACGTGACGAACGTCGAGAGCTTCGGTAGTTCGCGGCAGATTTCCTCGACCACCTGCTTGATCAGGAAGTTGCCGAAGGACACGCCGGCAAGACCGCGCTGGCAGTTCGAGATCGAATAAAACACTGCGACGCGCGCCTTTTCAGGTTGCACGAATTCCAGACGGCCGCTGGCGAGGATTGGCGCAATGGCGCCGGGAATGTCGCGCTCCAGCGCAACTTCGACGAATATCAGCGGCTCATCGACCATGGCGGGATGGAAGAATGCGAAGCAGCGGCGATCCGGTGGATCGATGCGGCGGCGCAAATCGTCCCAGCCGCGGATTTCGTGCACGGCTTCGTAGCGGATGATCTTTTCCAGCACGATGGCCGGCGTCGACCAGTCGATGCGCCGCAAGACAAGGAAGCCGCGGTTGAACCACGACGAAAACAGATGGACGAAGTCGTCATCGACCGGCCGCAAATCGGGGCGCTTGCCGAGAATGTCGAGCAGGTCCTCGCGCACGCGCACCAGCTTTTCGGTGCCGCCCGGCGCGAGATTGAGACGCCGGAACAGTTCCTGCCGGCGCGGTTCGGACGCCGCATGGACGCCGGCGGCGGTCTGGTCGTTCGGCTTTTCTTTCCAGGCGGCGATGGCTTTTTCCAGCCGGGCCGGGTCGGTGCCGAAACGCTGCGCCAGCCCTTCGAAAAAGGCGATGCGCGGACCGACGGTCAATTCCGTGTAGCGGCCGAGAATTTCACGCGCCAGCGCCGTGCCGGAGGCTTCGCCGCGGCCAGACAGGAGGTCCTCGCACAGTTCCACGAGGCTCTCGGAGTGGGTGGCCGCATCGACGCGACGGCTGCGGTCGAGCAGCGCGCGTCCCCGGTCGGAAATCGTTTGCAGGAGTTCCCCGAAGAACGAGGTGTTCATGTCAGCCTATTTTCCCAAGCCCATAATGTGGTCCGGCAACCACGTGGCGATGCCCGGCGCAAAGCACAATAGCACAACGGCCAGAAGCATCAGCCCAACAAATGGTAGCACGCCCCACATCACGTCGCTCAGGGGAATATCAGGCGCAATATTTTTGATGACGAAAATATTGAGCCCCACCGGCGGGTGAATAAGGCCCATTTCCATGACGATGGTCATCACCACGCCGAACCAGATCAAATCGAATTCGGCGGCGCGCAAAGGTGGCAGAATAATGGGTGCCGTCATCAGGATGATCGACACCGGCGGCAGGAAAAAGCCCAGCACCACAACCATCAGCAGAATGACCGCCAGCAGCAGCCAGGGCGACAGGTGCAGGCCAACCACCCACTGCGCGGTCGACTGGCTGATGTGCAGATAGCTCATGACGTAGGAGTAAAGCAGCGACATGCCGATGATCAGCATCAGCATGGTCGACTCCCGCAGCGTCGCCAGCAGGATCGGCTGTAAATCACGTGCGGTCCAGACGCTGTAGATGACCGCAATCAGCACCAGCGCCAGCACGGCGCCGAGACCCGCGGTTTCTGACGGCGTCGCATAGCCGCCGTAGAGCGCAACCATGACGCCTGTGAGCAGGATCAGGAACGGCAACACGCGCGGGAGCAAGGCAAACTTGTCGCGTGTCGTCATCGTGTCTTCGCGCAGCAGTTCCGACGTCTCGCCGGTTCTTTCGAGATGCGCCTTGGCGCGCTTGAACTCGAGCCGGAAGCGGAACACCGCATAGCCGGCGAACATCAGGACCAGCAGCAGCGCCGGACCGATGGCGGCAAGGAACAGGCGCCCGAGCGACTGCTCCGCAGCCACCGCATAGAGGATCATGGTGATCGACGGCGGCAGCAGGATGCCCAGGGTGCCACCGGCGGCGATCAGGCCGGCGGCGAAGCCGCCCGAATAGCCGTGCTTGCGCATTTCCGGGATGCCGGCCGAGCCGATGGCCGAACAAGTGGCAGGCGACGAGCCGGCCATCGCGGCAAACAAACCGCAGGCAAAGACATTGGCAATGCCGAGGCCGCCGGGAAACTTGTGCAGCCACGCATGCAGCGCGCCGTAGAGATCCTGTCCGGCGCGCGAGCGCCCGATGGCGGCGCCCTTGAGGATGAACAGCGGAATCGACAGCAAGGTAATCGACGCCATTTCCTCATAGACGTTCTGCGAAATCGTATCGACCGACGACGACGGCATGAACATGATCATGAAGATCGTCGCCACCGCGCCGAGCGCGAAGGCGATGGGCATGCCGGCAAACATCACAAGCAGAGTCGCGCCGCCGTAGAGCAGCCCAATCGCAAGCGTGCTCATGCAACATCACTCCGGCGCCGCCACTGGGCGATGATCTGGAACAGAACCTGGATGGTCAGCAGCGTCATGCCGGCCGTCATCAGCGAATAGGGGATCCACAACGGCGGCTGCCAGGTCGAACTCGACCGGTAGCCCTCGACGATGGCTTCTTCGAGCAACAGCCAGGATTTCCAGGAGAAGAAACCGCAAAAAAGGAAGGTGGCGATATCGACGAAAAACAATCGCCACCGATTGACGTTGTCCGACAACAGGCTCGACACCGCTTCGATGGCGACATGGCCGCGCCGCGCCTGCACCGAGGCCGATGACATGAAGATCGAGCCGACGATCAGGAACACAGAAATCTCGTCCTGCCAGTCGGTCGAATGCTTGAGGAAGTAACGCGTGACGACGCCGTAGGTCAGCACGAAGGCGGCCAACACCAGCGCAATCGATGAAATGAAGACGATCACCCGGTTGACGCGATCGAGAATACGACCGGGTAGCCCGGCGGCGACCGGTTGGTCAGCCGCCGGATTATCGAGACCCGCTTCTTCGAGGCTATGCGCCATACTTAAGTCCGTTCAGAGGCGTGATGCGATCACGACACCTGAACTTGTTCGGCGAGCTTGATCAGTTCGGCCGAAAGCGGCGTTTTCTGCGCGTAGTCCTTCCACGCCGTATCGCGGGCGATGGCGCGCCACTTGTCGACGATCTTTTCGTCGAGATCGAGCACCTTGGCGTTCTTCTTGCCGTAGACCTGCGCCACTTCCTGATCGTCGGCCATGGCTTCCTTGGTGCCGAATTCTTCCATCTCGGCGCCGATCTTCATGATCGCGTCCTGCTGGTCCTTCGACAGCTTGTCGAAAATCTGCTTCGACATTATCAGCGGCTCAAGCATGAACCAATAGGACTTGCCGCGGCCGGTCGTCAGCGTCTTGGCGACTTCTTCCAGTCGGAACGAGATCAGGCTGGTCGACGAGGTAATCGCTGCGTCGCAGGCGCTGGTCTGCATCGCGGCGTAGATTTCGTTCGACGGGATCGACAGCGTCGAGGCACCGGCGGCCTGCAGCACCATGTCCATTTCGCGGCTGCCGCCACGGACCTTGAGGCCCTTGACGTCTTCCGGGTTCACGATTGAAGCCGCGCGGCTGGCGACGCCGCCGGCCTGCCAGATCCACGACACGATAATGACGCCCTTCTCGGCGAGGAAATCGGTGAAGCGCTTGCCGATCGCCGAATTTTTCCAGGCCGCGCCTTGCTTGTAGGAACTTACGAGGCCAGGCATCAGGCCGATATTGAGTTCGGCGAATTCACCGCCGGCGTAAGAGATCGGATAGAGACTGAGGTCGAGTGCGCCTTTGCGCACCGCCGAGAACTGCGCCACCGTCTTCATCAGCGACGAGTTGGCATAGACCTGCGTCTCGATCGCGCCGCCCGTGCGCTTGGTCAGCTCGGCGCCGAAGCGCTGGCACAGCCGGTCGCGGAAATCGCCCTTGTCGATCGTGCCGCCCGGAAACTGGTGCGAAATCTTCAGCGTCTGCGCGGCAAAGCCGAGCCGCGACGTGGCGATGACGGCCGGCATGGCAAGGCCGCCGGCCACGACGGTGCGACGATTGATTTTCATGATGATGATCCTCTGTCCGTTTCCAATGGCGTGCGGGTGTGCCCCCGGCTTGGCCGCAAGGTATAGACAAAATCCGCCTGTTAAGCCACAGAGCCGGGCCTGCAATTAGTCTCACGTGTTTGTGCCGCACTGCAATAAGGAACAGCCTCCATGCCGAAGCCGCTCGCCGGTGTCCGCGTTCTTGAGCTTGCCCGCATTCTCGCCGGTCCCTGGGCCGGGCAGATGCTGGCCGACCTCGGCGCCGACGTCATCAAGGTCGAACGCAAGGGCACGGGCGACGATACCCGCGGCTGGGGTCCGCCGTTCGTCGAGGGCATCGACGGCGAACACATCGGTTCGGCCTATTTCCATGCCGCCAATCGCGGCAAGCGCTCCATCGAAATGGATTTCGAGAGCGACGAAGGCAAGCGCATCGTCCGTAAGCTGGCGGCCAAGTCCGACATTCTGATCGAGAACTTCAAGGTCGGCGGTCTCGCCAAGTTCGGCCTCGACTACAAGAGCCTCAAGGACGAGTGCCCTCGCCTCATCTATTGCTCCGTGACCGGCTTCGGCCAGGACGGTCCTTATGCCAAGCGCGCCGGCTACGACCTGATGGCGCAGGGCATGGGCGGCGTCATGGACCTCACCGGCATGGCGGACGGCGAGCCGACGCGCATCGGCATTCCGATGTCGGACATCTTCACCGGCGTCTATTCCGTGGTCGGCATTCTCGCCGCGCTGCATGAGCGCGATAAGACCGGCAAGGGCTGCTACGTCGATACCGCGCTGGTCGACTCCACCGTCGGCATCCTGTCGAACCAGGCCATGAACTACCTCGTCTCCGGCAAGGTGCCGAAGCGCATCGGCAACGCGCACGCCAACATCGTGCCCTATCAGGTGTTCCCGACATCGGACGGCTACGCCATCGTCGCCACCGGCAACGACAACCAGTACATCAAATTCTGCAACGTGCTCGGCGCGCCCGAACTGGCGCAGAACCCGGCTTATAAGGACAATGTCGGCCGCCTCACCCATCGTGAAGAATTGATCGGCAGGCTGTCGGCGCTGACGGAAAAGATGAAGCGCGACGACCTGCTCGCTAAGCTCGAGGCCCAGGGCGTGCCGGCCGGCCCGATCAACAATGTCGAGCAGGTTTTCGAAGATCCGCAGGTCATTCACCGCGGCATGAAGCTCGAGCTGCCGAGCAAGGCCGCCAAGGGCGGCAAGATCCCCGGCGTGCGCACGCCGATCGTCATGGACGGCTGGCGCGCGGCTTCGGAGCATCCGGCCCCGTTGCTCGGCGAGCACAGCGCCGATATTCTCAAAGAAATCGGCGAAGGCTGACTTTAGATTTTATTGGCGCGTGATCTTATCCGAAAACCGGTACCCACTTTTCGGGATCACGCGCGCTACCACGTCAGCGCGCGGGCGTTCTCGGCGAAGATGAAGCTCTGGGTGTAGCCGGGACGGCCCATCTGTACGCCGGCCACAAGGTCTTCCATCTTCAGGCCGAACTCGGCCATGCACGGCCCGCACATCAGCACGACGCCGCCGTCCTTGATAAAATCGGCGATGATGTCCCGCGGCGGACGCTGCATCGACGGCTTCATCTCCTGCTCGCCGGTCTTGGCAGCAAGCTTCACCGCGTCGAGATTGAGGAAGATGGCGACCGGGTGACCTTGCTTCAGCGTGGCATGGGCAAAGTGCAGCCCCATCCAGCCGCGCCATGAATCCCCCGTCGTCATATTGATGAATAACGGATTTTTCTCCGGCGCACTGGCGGCGATCTGTCCGGCGTCATGCGCCTGCCCGCGCGGCGCGGCGAAAGCCAGCACCAGCCCGGCCGCGAGACCGAGCGCGAAAACCATCAACCGTCGCATGTGTCACCCCATCGAATCCGACAGCCTCATGTCTGCCATGCAATACCCAATTACCAAAGCCGACCCTTGACCCCTGCCCCAGGGCAGGAGGAGGCTTAAGCCAAGCCGGCGCAACGCAAGCGACTGGCAGCCCGGGGGAGACAATGAAAATCATTGGTTTGGCGGCGGCTGCCGCAACGCTGCTTGCTTTGGCGTTATCTGCCACCCATGCCGCCGACGCACCGCGCTTTGAAGTCGATGCGTCATGGCCGAAGACTCTGCCGAACAACTGGATCATGGGTCAGGCCGCCGGCATCGCGGTCGACGCGCAGGATCATGTCTGGGTCATCCAGCGGCCGAAGACGCTGACCGACGATGAAAAGGCGGCAAGCCTGACGCCGCCGCGCACCAAATGCTGTGTGCCCGCCCCGCCGGTCCTGGAATTCGATACCGACGGCAAACTGGTGCGCGCCTGGGGCGGACCGGGCGAAGGCTATGACTGGCCGGACAACGAGCACGGCATCAACATCGACTCCAAAGGCTTCGTCTGGGTCGCCGGCAACGGCAACAATGACGGACTGGTGCTCAAATTCACACGCGAGGGAAAATTCGTCTTGCAGATCGGCAAGAAGGGCCCGCTGACCAACAGCCTCGACACCGCACGGCTCGGCCGCCCGGCCGATACCGAAGTCGACCCCGCCACCAACGAAGTCTACGTCGCCGACGGCTATCAAAATCACCGCGTTATCGTGTTCGACGCCGACACTGGCGCCTTCAAGCGCATGTGGGGCGCCTACGGTAAACCGCCGGCCGACGAGAAGGTCACCTACAATCCGTCAGCGCCGCCGAACCAGCAGTTCGGCAATCCGGTGCATTGCGTGCGCATCTCGAAGGACGGCTTCGTCTACGTCTGCGACCGGCAGAACGATCGCATTCAGGTGTTCCGCAAGGACGGCAGCTTTGTGAAGGAGTTCATCGTCGCCAAGGATACGCTGGCAAACGGCTCGGTGTGGGACATGCGGCTGTCGATCGATCCGGCGCAGAGCTTCATCTTCAACGCCGACGGCGCCAACAACGAAGTGCGGACACTGGCGCGCGACAGCGGCAACGTTATCGCCGCCTTCGGCCGTAACGGGCGGCAGGCCGGTGAGTTTCACTGGGTGCATAACCTCGCCATCGACAGCAAGGGCAACCTCTATACGACCGAGGTCGACACCGGAAAGCGCGCACAAAAATTCAAGGCGCTACCGGCGGAATAGCTAGCGACGACGCACGTCCACGGCTGTCAGCACCACCGCATCGCCTTTCCAGGCGAGACGGATCGAGGCCCTGCCGCCGCTCGGCGAGGCGTTGCCGTCACTCTTGCGCCACAGCGGTGTCGACGCCGTCATGCGCGCATAGTCGGGATAGATGCCCTTTAGCGCGCTGAGGCCTTTGGGCAGCCGCTTCATAAGAGCGTCGAGCCATGACGTCGTGTCTGCGAGGTGCCATTCCGTCTTGCGCCAGACATAGAGCCGCTCGCGATTGAGATTGCCTGTGCCGGTATCGAAACCCGGAATGAGCAACAAGCTGCCCTGCGGCGACTTGATCACTTCGGGATCCGAAAACGGCCCGCCTATATTTTCCGGCACGAACAGGGTTTTCAATTTGCCAGCATCGGCGTGCTCGAAAATCAGCGCCCGCGCACCCATGTTCGCGCCGCTTGCGGTGGCAAAAGAGTAACGGGCGAAGTCGAACGTATGACCGTCAATCGTGCCGATCGTCCCGAATTTGGCAAGCTGACAGGGCCGCTCGACGATCGGCGCGGCATAGTCCGGCAGACAGCCGGCTCGCGCAGCGGCCGCGTCAACGATGCGCGGCGCGTTTGCAGGCGCATCGAAATCCGGATCGGCGGCGGCCGGGCCCGCCAGCGCCAGGGTGAGAATTATCGTGCAGGCGATGCGTTTCATCTTCATCCACAGGTCGTCAGTTGATTGCTGCAAACACGGCCGACCCAACCGCGCATGGGCTTGTCCTGTCCCGGCAGCGGCTTGATTGCCTTCGGCACCCGCACCGTAACGTCTGTGAAGCTCCCCTGACAGCCATGCACCTGCATGATCTCGACGCTGTCGGGGCCGTAATTGCTGTCCTGCGTCTTGCCGGACAAGTTCGCCACGACCGCGCTGTCGCCACTCGGCTTGACGTGCAAGGTAAGACTCCCGATGGTGCCGCCGACTAGGCGTCCGGACATCCAGCCGCGCAAGATTTTGTCGCCGGCGTCGGATTTGTATTCTATCAGCAACCAGCCGTCCTTCGATCCAACAATACTGAACTCGGCGCCGACATCCTCATCGCTGCCGTCGATCTTGCCGAAGGCCGGCAATTTACCGAATACCGGCGCGGTCGCGCGCGGCGCCGCGCGGATGTTGGTGCCCTTGGGATCACGGTCGGTATTGTAGCCCCAGTTCGTGCATTGCGTGGCTCCGCTGGTGTCGAGCGCGGGCTGAGCATGCGCAACGCCGCAAATGACACCGACAACGGCTGCAAGCGCGAAGGCGGACTGCTTCATTTCGCCGGCGCCGTTTGTGCCGCCCGCGCGCGGGCGCCCTCGATGGCCTCGCGGATATTTCGCCGCAAGCCTTCGATATCATAGGGCTTCTGCAGAACGACGACACCGTGGCGTACGGCATCCTTGGCGCTGGCGCTGTAGCCGGTCGCCAGCAGCACCGGAATTTCCGGAAAGCGTTTGTTGACCTCACGCGCCAGATCGAGCCCGTTCATGCCACCTGGCATGAGAATATCGGAAAAGACCAGATCGACTTCGGCATCGAGCCGCAGCGCCGCCATCGCAGCTTGCGCATGGGCGACGTTGCGCACGCGATAACCGAGCTGGCGCAGGTACTCGGCAGCCACTTCGGCCACATCGTGATTGTCTTCCACTAGCAACGCGACGCCAGCCGTCTCGGTGGGCACTGGGGCCGGCGCCGGTGCTGGAACGGCCTGCGGCGCGTCGTGCGTGCGCGGCAGAAAAATCGTGATCGACGTGCCGCGCCCTTCGGTGCTCGTCACCGTCGCCATGCCGCCAGACTGCTTGGCAAAGCCGTAGACCTGGCTGAGGCCAAGACCGGTGCCCTTGCCGACTTCCTTGGTGGTGAAGAAGGGCTCGAACACCTTTGTCAGATTTTCGACCGCGATGCCCTGCCCGGTATCGGCGACGCGGATGGCGACAAATTCTCCGGCCAAGCCCTCTTCCGTCGCCTCGCCTTTTAGCGTCACCGGTTTGGCGCGGAGCGAAAGGCTGCCACCGTCAGGCATGGCATCCTTGGCGTTGACGGCAAGATTCAGGATGGCGAGTTCGAATTCGCCGGGATCGACTCGGATGGCGCAGGCTTCGGCGGGAACGTCGACGGTGATCTCAATGCCGGACTGTAAAGACCGCGTCAGCAGATCGCGGATCATCGGCAGGCGCTGTGTCAAGTCGACGACCTGCGGCGTCAGCGTTTGCTGGCGCGAATAGGTCAGCAATTGACGCGTCAGGGTCTCGCCGCGCTGCGTCGCCGTCGCGATCATATCGAAGATGCGCACGTACCTGGCATCCGTCAGATCCTTGCGGAGCCGCTGAACGCTGCCGCTGATGATCATCAGCAGATTGTTGAAGTCGTGCGCGACGCCGCCGGTCAGTTGGCCGATGGCTTCGAGACGCTGCGCCTGACGCAAGGCGCCTTCGGCGACTTCGGCGCGATCGGCTTCATCGTACAGCAAGCGCGTACGGCGCAAGGCCAGCGCAAGACCGGCATAGAGAAAGAGCGTGAGCGGAATGCCGAACAGCAGGTGGCCGCTCATATAGCTGAGCCATTCCTTAGTGATCATGGCGCTTTCCGTGCCGGCCAGCACGTAAATCGGGAAATCGGCGATCTTGCGATAGCCGATGCGCCGGTCGATCTGGTCGACCTGCGCCTTCACCGTGTAGATGTCGCGGTCGAGGCCTTTGGCGATGCCGGCGTGCAGCAAACTGTTGCTGTCCAGCTTGGCGGTCCGATCGGCTGGTACCGGAAACCGCGCCAGAAAATTGCCGTCGCTGCGCACCAGCGCAAAATAAGCGGCGTTGTTGACGGCGATACGGCCGTAGAAGCTTTCAAAATAGCTCGGCAACAGCGCCACCGTCACGACGCCGGTGAATTCTCCGCCGGCCGATGGCCGCCGCTGCGACATGCCGAAGAAGGTGGGGCCGAAGCTGCCCATGCGTGGCTGATGAATCTGACTGATATAGGTGCCGACGTTGCCGGCGCGATGTGCCTGAAAGTAATCGCGGTCCGAAAAATCGAGGCCGTGGCGGACGGGCAACGCGCTCGATGTCACCAGCGGCTGGCCGCCACGATCCATGATCGCGATGCCTTGCAGCTGCGGTAAAGCGATGACGATGCGCTTCAACCGATCGTGCAGCGTCGCTTCATTGCGGCGGATATCCTCGTCGGACATCCCGCGCACAACTTCAGTGATTTCCGCGAAAGTGCGCTCGACGGTCTGCAGCACCTTCAAACCATGCTCGTTGAGAATATCGAGCGAGCGGTCGATGCGTTCGTCCGTGACGTGTTCGATGTTGCGATAGCTGAGCCAGGCGGCGAAACCGAAAAGCACCGCGGGCAGCACAAGCGATGCTACCATCATCAGCTTGAGAAGCCGTATGGCTGCGTGGCGCGCGGTCAACATAGAGTGTCGGTCGTCCTGCTAGGCGCGCCGTTATATCCACAAATCGGCGGCTCGGACGAGTAAATTGGTCAGATTAATTGGACGGAAGCGTTTAAAATCAACGCGTTGAATTATTTAGCGCGAACCCGGAACCTTTTGGGCCCCGGGTTCGTTATTGCTTTTCGCGTCCTGTGCTAGGCGACGGCGGTCGGCGCCAAAGCCTCGATATCGGTGGCCACGTCAATGACCACCGGCCGATTCGCGGTGAGCGCCTTCTTCAGCGCCGGGGCGATATCCTCGGCCTTCTCAACGCGAATGCCCATCGCGCCCATGTCCTCGGCGATCTTGGCAAAGTTCGTCTGGTTGTACGTCCAGAGCTCGCGCGACCGGTTGTTGTCCGGCTGATCGGCATAGACGCGGTCGAAGCCGCGCTTGGACTGGTTGCCGCCGCCATTGTTATTGACGATGGTGATCGAGTTAAGCTTCCAGCGCACCGCCGTTTCGATTTCGCCGATGTGGTACCAGAAGCCGGCGTCGCCTGTGAACACGATGACCGGACGATCCGGGCACGCCGCCTTGGCGCCGATGCCGGCGCAGAAGGCCCAGCCGAGATGGCCGGCGCTGCGGAAGTAGCTCTGGGTCGGCACGCGCACGTCGTAGAGTCCACCCATCCACATGCCGGCATGGCCGGTGTCGACAATGACAATGGCGTCGTCGGGCACATTCTTCGTCAGTTCGTGACAAATGCGCGCCGGATTGATCGGCACCGTGTCGGATTCCAGCAGCGACTTGTATTTCTCGGCCCAGTCGCTGCGCAGCTTGGCAATCTCCTTGATCCACGGCGCGCGCTTGGCGGCCGAGGATTTATCGATCTGGCCGAGCATCTTGACCAACACCGCCTTGGCATCGCCGAGCACGCTCGCCTGCAGCGGATAATTGCGGCCAAGCGATTCCGGATCGATGTCGATCTGGATGGCGGGTGTGCCGATTTTCGGCACGGCCCAGAAGTGCGTGGTCATGCCGCCGGTTTCAGTGCCGATGAAGCAGACGAGATCGGCGCGGTTGACCGCAAGGTTGGCGCTTTCGCGCGAATAGCTGCCGACGACACCGACCGACAGCGGATTGGTGCCCGGTATGGCGTCCTTGGCGTTGAGCGAGGTCGCCACCGGAATTTGCAGCGCTTCGGCGAGCGCCACGAGTTCGCGGGCCGCGCCCGAGGCGCGCACGCCGCCACCGGCGACAATGATCGGCCGCTCGGCCTTTTGCAGGATGTCCAGCGCCGCCTTCACATGCGCGGCTTCCGGCTCGGGACGGAACGGCGGCACCTGCGCGAACTGCTTTTCGACGATGCCGTCCATTTCGGCTTCGTCGAGATCGACCTGCCCCTCATTGCCGCGGAATTGCAGATGCACCGGCCCCGGCGCGCCCGAGGTGGCGACGCGGAAGGCTTGCCGGATCATGTCCGGAAAGCGCGACACGTCGTCGATGGTGGCGTTCATCTTGGTCACCGGCTCGAAGGCCGGCACATCGTCGATTTCCTGGTAGACCTTGCGGAATTTGGTTTTCGGATCGCGGCCGCCGGTCATGGCGATCACCGGCGAATGCGCGAGGAATGCGTCGCGCAGGCCCGCGGCCAGGTTGAGCGCGCCGATCACCTGCGCCATGCAGATGCCGGGCTTGCCGGACGCCCGCGCATAGCCGTCGGCCATGTAGGCGGCCGATTTTTCGCCGTGACAATGAATGCGCGCGATCTTGGTGCGCCGCTCCATCTCGGCGAAGGTTCGCCGCAACACCGCCGGCACCATGAAGATGTGCGTGACGCCGTACCCTTCCAGCATTTCGGCGAGCACTTCGGCGCCGGTGCGTTTCGCGTTGTGACCAAGCATCTGGATCTCCTGACTGAGGGAAGCTTCAAGAAGCGGTGTCTTCGCGGGACCGGAGCGAGAGCCACTCCCAGACCGCGACGACGATGAGGATGACGGTGCTGCAGGCGCTCAGCGTCAGCGGCGACACGAAGGGAAAGATGAAGAGCAGCAAGAAAAGCATCACGATGCCGGCGTGATGCGACAGCGGGAAGTACGGCGCCGACAGACGCTTGAACAGCGAATTGCCGATCAGGTAGAGCGCCGGACCGCCGAGCACCACGGCGACCGTGCCGAGCTCCGTATGTCCGCCGGGATGATGCAGGACCAGTTCGTCCCCGACCGCGGTCACGATGACACCGGCAATAATGATGATGTGAATATAGGTGTAGCCGCTCCGCGCCAGACGCCCCGGATCGGCCGATGATGCGATCTGCTTGCTGGCGCGTTCGGCGCCGATGTTGAAGTACACCGTCCACAAGGCCACGCTGCCAGCGAAGCTCACGACTAGGGCCGCGACGACATCCGACGTCCAGGTCAGATCGGCGAAGGTCGCGCCGGTGATGAGCACCGACTCGCCGAGCGCAATAATGATAAACAGGCCGCAGCGCTCGGCCATATGACCGCCCTCGACGGCCCAGTCCGACGTCGTTGACCGCCCAAAGCCCGGCACGAAGAATCCGCACATCGGGCCCAGAGTCTCGATGCCGACCGCCATGGCCCACAACGTCATGCGCTCGTTGCCATCAACAAAACAACCGGCGATCCAGAAAACTGCATCGACGGCATGCCACAGCCCGATCCGCACGAAGTTGAGGAAATTGCCGTGGTCGTGGCTGCGCAGCGCCCACAGCATGAAAAGGTCACGCGCCGCCTGCATCGCCACATAGGCGGCGACGAAAACGACCGCCCGGCCCTCGAACGCCTTCGGAATCGTCGCCGACAGCACGAGCCCGCCCAACATCAGCAGGAACAGGAACAGCCGCACCGCCAGCTTTTCCGGGTCGAGCCAGTTGGTGATCCAGGCGGTGTCGATCCACGCCCACCACACGGCGATCATCAGGATCGCGGTTTGCAGCGCGCCGACCGGCGTCAGATGCGCGAGCAATCCGTGCGACAGCTGCGTGACTGCGAAGACGAAGACGAGGTCGTAGAACAGCTCGACATAGGTGACCCGGTGATGGTCATGCCCATTGCGCGTGCGCAGATGGCTGGTGCGGGCCGCGAACAAGCTCATTCTTGAAGCTCCCCCGGCCCGCGCCCGTCAGTCCGGCTTGAAATTCATCGCCACGCCATTGATGCAATAGCGCAGATGGGTCGGCGGCGGTCCGTCCGGAAAAACGTGACCGAGATGGCTGCCGCAGCGGCTGCAATGGCATTCGGTGCGTACCATGCCGTGGCTGCGGTCTTCAGTGTTCTCGACCGCGCCCGGCTCCGGATCGTTGAAGCTCGGCCAGCCGGTGCCGCTCTCGAATTTCTTCTTCGAGACGAACAGAGGCTGGTCGCAGCCGGCACAGGTGAAAGTGCCGGCCCGTTTCTCGAAATTGAGCGCGCAGCTGCCCGGCCGCTCCGTGCCGTGCTCACGCATGATGTAGAACTGCTCGGGCGTGAGCAGTTTCTTCCACTCGGCTTCGGTGTGGGTGACGGGATAGGTCTTGGTGTCCATGATGCAAGGCTCCTTTTTTACCCTCCCCTGGATGGGGAGGGTCGGCGAACGAAGTGAGCCGGGGTGGGGGTTAAACTTCGGCGCGATCACCCCACCCCGACCGCTTTCGCTTCGCTCAAGCGGTCGACCCTCCCCCTCCAGGGGAGGGTGAAGAGCCTTATTTAATGCACAGCGGGTTCACCGGCGAGCCCACCGCGCCTGTAATCGGAATGGCCGGCGCCACGAACAGAAATTCGTAGACCTTGTCCGCGGCGCAGTCGTCGGCCAGTTCCTTGAGCTCGAAAATCTCGCCCATGGTCATGCCCATGATCGGGATGGTGATCCAGTGCCAGGGCTGGTTGATGTTCTCACCCTCGGCGACCTGGTTCGGCCGCACTTCGCAGCCCCAGGTGTCCGAGGCCAGGGCCGCCAGTTCGGTGTTCTTGACGAAGTCCAGCGTCTCGAAGGAAAAACCCGGCGCGTCGCCGCCGGGATAGCCGTCCCAGCTGCCGGCTTTCTGGCAGCGCTCCATCATGCCGGTGCGCACGATGACATAGTCGCCGCGCTTCATCTCGATGCCCTGCTTTTTGGCGGTGCCGTAGAGATCCTCGTTGGTGATGCCGTAGCCGTCCTCGAGACAGTCGACGCCCTTGTAGCGGGCGACGTCGAGCAGCACGCCGCGGCCGACCATCTTGTTCTTGGTCTTTTCAATGCCGCACTTGGCGGCGCCCATGCTCGACACTTCGCGGCAGTCGTAGCCGTTCCACATGTAGTTCTCATAGAACACGTGGCCGAGACCGTCCCACTGCGTGCCGCACTGAAGCGGAATCACCACCATGTCGTCGGCGGCGCGGATACCGCGCTTGTCGAGCACGCCCGAATAGGCGTCGGTGCCGGTGCGCAGCATGGTGTGCAACGGATTGATCCGGCCCATGGTCGGATATTTGCTCTTGGCGCCCTGCGGACCGGTGTGGTCATAATTGAGCGCCAGCGAAATCACCTTGCCCTTCTTCACCAGGCGCGTCGCGGCGACGATATCCTCAGCGCTGGTAAAGTTGAGCGTGCCGATTTCGTCGTTCGGACCCCACTTGCCCCAGTTCTTGTATTTCTCCGCCGCCGCGGTCATGTCCTGCCGCGTGATCTTCTTGGTCATTCGTTTTCCTTCCTGACGTTATTATGGGTGAAGCGAGGCGACTGGCGGGGACCGGAATCCTGCGACCAGAAATGGAATCATGTGATGCAGCGCGCGCTTGACGTCGCCGGGATCGATCCGGCCGTTGGTCAGCGCCTGAATGCGGCCTGAATCGGCCATGGTGTAGAACATGGCGCCGAGCACGAAGTAGAAACGCCACTCGACGTCGGCGCGCTGCAATTGCGGCAGCACCTCGGCAATGGCATCGATGAATTTCCGGCTCGAATGATCGAACGCCTTTGACAAAATCTTGCGCGTGGTCGCTGCCGGTTCGGTCGCCAGCCGCGCCCGCAACTTGACGAAAGCCGGGCCGCCAAATTGCGGCTGCACGCCGAGCGTCAGCGCCGGACGCAGGAAGGCGTCGAGAATGTCTTCGAGTTTCGGCTTGGCGCTGGCGGCCTTGCATTCGGCCAAAAGCCGCAAGCGTTCCTGTGCAATCGGCGCCGCGCGCTGCGCGAACAGTTCTTCCAGCAAACCGTCCTTGGAGCCGAAGTGGTAGGCAATCGAGGCGAGATTGACGTTCGCTTCCGTCGTGATGGCGCGCAAGCCCACGCCGGACATGCCGTGCTCGGCGAACATGCGCTCGGCGACTTCGAGAATTCTTTCGCGCACTGAAAGCGCGGGCCGCGCCGGCGTGGCACGCGGGCGCCGTTTCGCCGAAGCACTCTTCCCACCCGCAACTTTCAACGCTGCAGCTTTGCCCACGCTTGACTCACAATCGCCGATTTGAAACAACGCCGATGTAAACAGTCGTTTGTTTATTGTCAAACGTGCAAGGAAGAGTGCGATGGCCGACGCGCCCAAAAAGAAAAGCAACAAGACGATCCTGACCGTCGCCGTCACCGGCAACCTCACCACCATCGAGCAGCATCCCGGCCTGCCCTGCGCGCCCGAGCAGATCGCCACGGCGGCGCTCGACTCCGCCAAGGCCGGCGCGTCCATCGCCCACATCCATGTGCGCTATCCGGACGGGCGACCGAGCATGGAAGTGGCGCATTATCGCGAGACCGTCGACCGCATCCGCGACAAGAATTCCGATCTCATCATCAACCTGACGACGGGCGCCGGCGGACGTTTTGTCCCCGGAAAAGACGATCCGCGCGTCGCCGCCGCGGGCAGCACGCTCATTCATCCGCTCAAGCGCGTCGAACATATCGTCGAGCTCAAGCCCGACATCGCCACCCTCGATCTCAACACCATGTGGTCGGGATCCGCCGCCGTGATCAACACGCCGGACAACGTGACGATCATGGCCAACGAAATCTACAAAGCCGGCGCGTTGCCCGAACTTGAAGTCTTCGACTCTGGCGACGTCCAGCTCGCCAACCACCTGCTCTCGACCGGTGTCCTCAAAAGCCCGCCGCTGTTCCAGATCGTGATGGGCGTGCGCTACGGCTTCATCTCGACGCCGCAGACCCTGATGTACGCGCACTCGCTGCTGCCGAAGGACGCCAACTGGGCGGCCTTCGCCATCGGCCGCTGGGAATTCCCGGCGCTCACCGCGGCGTGGTGGCTGGGCGGTCATGTCCGCGTCGGCATGGAAGACAATGTCTACATCAGTAAAGGCAAGCTGACGCGCGACAACGCCGAACTTTGCGAAAAGGCCGTGCGTATTCTCGACGATCTCGGCGCCGAGTTGGCGACGCCCAAGGAAGCACGGGAGATTCTTGGACTGCGGCGTTAAATCGATTCAAGCCGGCCAGACTTCACGTGCCGGCATAATCCTGGGGGGACTAAGATGGGCCGGAAAATTGGCGTGCTGACGGCTGCGTTGGTCGCAGCCATTCTCGGAATCGCGAACGCGTCTGCCGCCTACCCCGACAAGCCGGTGAAGGTCATCGTGCCCTTCCCGCCGGCGGGCCCAACCGACGTCATGGCGCGATTGATCGCGCAGAAGCTGTCGGAAAATCTGAAGCAGCAGTTTTTCGTCGAGAACCACGCCGGCGCCGGCGGCCTGCTCGACATGATGCAGGTCGCCCGCTCCGCGCCGGATGGCTACACACTTCTGGTGACGAGCTCGGCCTTTACGGTCAATCCGAGCCTCTTCGCCAAGAACCCTTACGATCCTTTCAACGATTTCGCGCCGATCACGCTCGCCGCGTCGACGCCCAATATTCTGGTCGTTCATCCCAGCGTGCCCGCCAAGACCGTGAAAGAACTGGTAACGCTGCTGAAGGCCGATCCGGGCAAGTATGGCGTCGCTAATCCGGGCTTCGGCACCACGCCGCATCTCGCAACGGAATTATTCAAGCTCGACAACAAGCTTGCGGTTGCGAGCGTTCCGTTCGGCGGCGCCGGCCCCGCCATTCAGTCCACGGTCGCCGGTCACACGCTCGTTGCGCTCACCGCGATGCCGCCGACCGCACCACAGGTGCAGGGCAATACGCTGCGCGGTCTGGCCGTCACCTCCGCCAAGCGCTCGCCGGCATTGCCGGACGTGCCGACCATGGAAGAAGCCGGTTTCAAGGGTCAGGAATCGGAGACCATACAGGCCGTCTTCGCCGCCTCCGGCACGCCGAAAGATCTCGTCGATCTGCTCAATCGCGAGATCGTCAAAGTCATGCAGTCGCCCGACATGAAGGAAAAGTGCGCCCAGCTTGGCTTCGACATCGTCGCCGGCACGCCGGACGAATTCATGGCCTACATCAAGGCGGACGTCGCGAAATGGGCGCGCGTCATCAAGGACGCGAAGGTGCCGCAGGTTCCGTAGACACGGAGGAAGCGCGTGACTCCCTCGGGTCAGGCGGTAAGCTGATGCAAGGGCGACAAGCCGGCAGACTTATAAAGCCGGCGTAACATCGGGAGGAACGTTGGGATGAAACGCACACTTGGATTCTTTGCGGCCGCGCTGCTTGCGGCTGCAGTAGGCGCGGCGCCGGCCTCGGCCGCCTATCCGGATCATCCGGTCAAGGTGATCGTGCCCTTTGCGCCTGCGGGTCCCACCGATGTGATGGCGCGGCTGATTGCGCAAAAACTATCTGAATCGCTCAAGCAGCAGTTTTACGTCGAGAACCATCCGGGTGCCGGCGGCAACATCGGCATGGTGCAGGTCGCGCGCGCCGACAAGGACGGCTACACGATCCTGGTCGCGAGCTCGAGCTACACCGTCAATCCGAGCCTTTACGCCAAGAACCCCTACGACGCCTTCAAGGACTTCCAGCCGATCACGCTCGCCGCGGCATCGCCGAATATCCTCGTCGTCAACACCGACGTTCCCGCGAAGTCCGTGAAGGAACTGGTCGATCTGATGAAGAAGGACCCAGGCAAATACAGCGTCGCTAATCCCGGCGTCGGCACCACGCCGCAGCTCGCCGCCGAACTGTTCAAGCTCACCAACAGTCTGACGTCGCCAAGCGTGCCGTTCGGCGGCGCGGGCCCCGCGATCCAGTCCGCTGTCGGCGGCCACACGCCAGTCGCGTTCTCCGCGCTGCCGCCCGCCGCAACGCAAGTGACCGGCGGCAAGCTGCGCGGTCTCGCGGTGACCTCTGCCAAGCGGTCCTCAACCTTGCCGGATGTGCCGACCATGGCGGAAGCCGGCTTCAAGGGTCAGGAGTCGGAGACCATGCAGGGTATTTTCGTTCCGGCCGGAACGCCGAAGGACATCGTCGATCTGCTGAACAAGGAGATCGTCAGAATCATGAACCTGCCCGACGTGAAGGAGAAATGCGCGCAGCTCGGTTTCGACGTTGTCGCCAACACGCCGGCTGAGTTCGCCACCTACATCAAGACAGACGTCGAGAAGTGGGAAAAAGTCATCAAGGACGCCAAGGTCCCGCAAATACCGTAACCGTCATTCCGGGACGCGCCCATAAGCGCGTTCACGCGCGTCTTCGACGCGCTATGGGCGCGGACCCGGAATCCAGAAAACTTCCCGTAACCTGGATTCCGGGTTCACGGGCTCCGCCCGTGCCCCGGAAAGACCTCATGCGCATCGTCGACATCCGCGAAACCGCCATCCCGCTCAAATCCAAGCTTGCCAATTCGAGCTTCGACTTTTCCGAAATGACGACCTCGGTCGTCGCCGTGATCACGGACGTGATCCGCGACGGCAAACCGGTCTGCGGTTTCGCCTTCAACTCGACCGGGCGCTACGCCGTCGGCGCGCAGATGCGCGATCGTTTCATTCCCCGCATTATGAAGGCGGATCCGGACACGCTGCTAAACGCCTCCGGTAACAATCTCGATCCCGACAAGATCCTCGCCGTCATGCTGCGGCGGGAGAAAATCGGCGGCGACGCCGAGCGCTCCATCGGCATCGGCACCATCGACGTCGCGGTGTGGGACGCGGTCGCAAAAATCGAAAACAAGCCGCTCTACCGCACGCTCGCCGAGCGCTTCAATGGCGGCAAGATTCCGAAAAACGTCTTCTGTTACGTCGGCGGCGGCTGGTACTGGCCGGGCCAGACTATCAAGGATCTGCAAGACGAGATGCGCCGTCATCTCGATGCCGGCTACGCCATGGTAAAGATGAAGGTCGGTGGCCTGCCGCTCGATGAAGACGTACGTCGCCTTGAGGCCGTCATGGAGGTCGTCGGTTCCGGCGACCGGCTCGCGGTCGATGCCAACGGCAAATTCCAGCGCGACGAGGCCCTCGCCTACGCCAAGGCGCTGGCGCCGTTCAAGCTGCGCTGGTTCGAGGAGCCCTGCCACCCGCTCGACTATGCCCTGTTCGCGGAGCTCGCCAGCGTCTATGCGCCGCCTTTGGCGACCGGCGAAAACCTGTATTCGACACAGGATGTCGAGAACCTCGTGCGCTTCGGCGGCTTCCGCAAGGATCACGACATAATCCAGGTCGATCCGCCGCAGGCTTATGGGATCGGCCAATACGCCCGCACGCTCGACATGCTGGCGAAGCACGATTGGTCACGGCGTTCCCTCTTTCCGCACGGCGGCAACCAGATGTCACTGGCGATCGCGGCCGGCTTCGGCCTCGGCGGCGCGGAATCGTATCCCGGCGTGTTCGGCGATTTCGGCGGCTTTGCCGACGATGCGCGCATCGAGAACGGCGCGATCTCGCTGTCGAACCGACCCGGCATCGGCTTCGAGGGTCAGGCCAATCTCTACAAGATCATGCGCGAGCTGGCGGGGATCTAAGGCGCTCCGAATCACCTGTCGCGGAAATGTCACAGGCCGCCCCCAAATTTTTTCGACCTTATCCACAACTAGTTGCCGCCGCGGCGACTCAGATACGTCTGAAGGCTCAAGACGGGGCAAACGGGGGACGTGATGACCTTTGACGCTGTCGACTACGAAGTATCCCAGTCGGACGTGCGTACATCTGAAAATGCCAGCAAGAACCTGATGACCCCCGCGCGGCGGGCGGCCCTCGATGCGCTGGAGCGTGAATTTCAAGATTTGCTGCAATCTCTGCCGCGCCAGGCGGCCTAAAAGCCTGAAAAAGCGCGGTTCGCGCGAGGACGCGCGATTGGTTATGGTGCGGCGGCAGCGAAAACTGCCGCCGTTGCCTTTTCGGAACTCACCATGGACACCGAAGCCCTCCGCCGCCTGCACTATGCCGCGGCCATCGCCTGCGGCGTGTTTGCGGCGCTGGTCATGCACATTCTGCTGACGGTGTTCGGGGTCGGGCTCGATGCCGTGATGCGGGATGCCGCCACCGGCCATCCGCAGCAACTGGTATCGGCTTTAGCCTGGTGGGCGATCGGCGCCGCCGGCTTTGTCGGTGGCTGGGCCACGGGCGCTTACCTGATCGCCGTGACGCGCGAGCGCGAATTCGTCTACCGGCTGGCACAGCGCTTTCTCATCGCCGTGGTCTTCGCTGTCGCAACCGCGGGTGGGGTCATGAGCAAGACCGGCAACCTGGGCGGCACGATCGATGTGATTGCGGGATTGATCGCCTTTGCGCTTGGCTGTGTCTGCGCCTTCTGCGGCGCCCGGCTCGCCTATCTCAACGCCGAACAAGTCTAGGAAATACAGGCCTTTTCCGCCTAGCCGACGATGCTGCCGGATGCGACAATTCCGCACGGCAATCGTTGACATGCAGCAATGTGAAACCTAGTTTCACGCCTCGAAGTCGGCCACCGCCGCCTGCGTAGAACAAGAACATCGGGAGGCACTGATGGCCCCGCGTTACGCTCAAGAAGCCAAGAATTTCAAGCTGCTGGGTCATGACTCGTCGGCAGCCTTCGGCGGCGGCAGTCTCGTCGAGGTCAAGAACGGCTACGCCTATGTCGGCTCGGTCGGCGGCTCCAGTTTCAACGCGCCGGAAGGCTTCACCGTCCATGACGTGTCCGACCCGCGCAAGCCGCATAAGGTCGCCGAATTCCGCGCGCCGCAGGGCGTTCACTGCCACAAGCTCCGTCTCGTCGGCGACGACCTGCTCTATGTGAATTCCGAGAAGCTGGCCGGCGACAAAGGCAAAGACGGCCGCGGCGGCCTCTACATCTTCGACATCAAGAACCCGCGCGAACCCAAGCAGGTCGGCTTTTACGACATGCCGGGCAGCGGTCCGCACCGTTTCGGCATCGATCACAAGCGCAATCTCGCGCTGCTGCCGTGCGACGCGCCTGGCTGGAACAAGCGCGTCATCTGGACGCTCGATCTGAAAAATCCGCTCAAGCCCGAGATCGTCAGCATCTGGGGCCTGCCGTGGCAGAAGAAGGAAGACGTCGCGCTCGGCAACGATCCGATGCCGGCCGACAACACCTGCACCTTGCATGGCCCGCCGGTGATCCGCGGCAACCGCATGTACGCGGCCTTCTGGGGCGGCGGCATCGCCGTAATCGACTGCACCGACATCGCCAAGATGGATCTGGTCGGCCACATCAACTGGTCGCCGCCGTTTCCCGGCGGCACGCATACGTGCTGGCCGATCGGCGACAAGCCCTATCTCGTCGTCACCGACGAAGCCCGCGCGCGTCAGAACTACTGGGACGCGCAATTTATGTGGATCGTCGATATCCGCGAAGAAACCAACCCGATCCCGGTGTCGAACTTCTTCCCCGACCGCGAGCGCTACTTCAATCGCGGCGGCCGTTTCGGCGCGCACAACATTCTGGAAGAAATCACGACCGAAGGGCCGTGGGCCAACATCGTATTCCTCACTTACTTCAACGCCGGCCTGCGTGCCGTCGATGTCAGCGACGTGCTGCGCCCAAAGGAAGTCGGCTATTTCGTTCCGGAAACGCCCGAGACGCAGGAAGCCATCCAGTCGAACGATATCGGCCGCGACGAACACGGCCGCCTCTATCTGATCGACCGCTGGGGCGCCGGCATGCATATCGTCGAGTACAACGGCTGATGTGCGAGGAATGCGAAAGCGGCGAAGGCCTGGCGCTGAGCTACGCGCAGAAGCGCGCACGCATGCGCCAGTACTGGACGCCCAAGCGCAAGACCTTCGGCTTTAACGCCGCTGATACAACAAAAACCGAAACGCCCGCATCCGACGCGCCGAAGTCCGCCTGACGGCCGGCCGGTTCGAATACGGGCCAGATTTTCTTTCAGGAGGACGACTTGGATCTCGGGCTTAAAGACAAAGTGGCGATCATCACCGGCGGCAGCCGCGGTATCGGCAAGGCGTGCGCCAAGGAATTGCTCGCCGAAGGCGCGATCGCCGTTCTCGCCAGCAAGACGCCCGAAGCCAACGCCGCTGCCGTGCGCGAATTCGAGAAGACCTATCCCGGCCGCGTCATCGGCATTCCGACCGACGTCAACAACGATGTCGCCGTGCGCGCCATGGTCGAGCAAGTCGCCGCCAAATTCGGCCGGGTCGACATTCTCGTCAACGCGGCCGCGACCGTCATTCCGCAGGACTTCTTCAAGATGGACGACGCGGCCGTCGAAAGCCTGCTGGACCAGAAATTCAATCCGGCGGCGCGCTGCATTCGCGCGGTGGTACCTCACATGCGCAAGCGCAAATGGGGCCGCATCATCAACATCTCCGGTCTCGCCGGCCGTCAGCCGCATTTCACCGTTGTGCCGGCGGCGCTGAACAATTCTTCGATGCTCAATTTGACCAAAGCGCTCGCGGTCGAGCTGGCCAAGGACAACATCCTGATCAACGCCTGCGTGCCCTACATCATCAATACCGAGCGCCAGGACGAGACCATGAAGGAATGGGCGCAGATGACTGGCCAGACCGAGGCCGAAGTCCGCGAACAGCGCGTGTCGAAGGTTCCGGTGCGCCGCATGGGCACGCCTGAAGAAGTCGGCTCCGTGGTCGCCTTTATGGTGTCCGAACGCGCCAGCTACGTCGTCGGCACCGCCTGGTATGTCGACGGCGGCGGATCGATGACGCTCTAAGAAAAATAAGAAACGAACCTGGCTTTCAATTTGGTTGGAGGAACCACAATGACGATTGCACGCCGACAATTTCTACAGCTTGCCGCCGGAGCCGCGGCGCTCCCCGCAATGGGCACCATCGCGTCGGCCCAGGCCTATCCGTCCCGGCCGATCCATCTCGTTGCCGGTTTTGCGGCCGGCTCGGCATCCGACATCAATGCGCGCCTACTGGGACAGTGGCTCTCGGAGAGGCTCGGCCAACCCGTCATCGTCGATAATCGCGCCGGTGCCGGCGGCAACCTCGCCAGCGAGTTCGTCGTGCGCGCGCCGGCGGACGGCTACAATCTGCTTTACGCCTCGACGGCCATCGCTATCAACGAAACGCTTTACGCCGGCAAACTGAACTTCAATTCGCAGAAGGATCTGATGCCGGTCGCCGGCGTGGTGCGCACGCCGGTGGTGATGGAGGTCAACAAGGATCTCCCGGTCAAGACCGTCGCCGAATTCATTGCTTACGCCAAAGCCAATCCGGGCAAGGTCAACTACGCGACCATCGGCGCCGGCACGCTGCAGCATCTGTGCGGCGAGTATTTCAAGATGGTGACGGGCATCGACATGGTGCCGGTGCACTATCGCGGCGCGGCTCAGGCCCTCCCCGATCTCATGGCCGGCCGCGTCCAGGTCATGTTCGACATCGTCGTGTCGTCACTGTCCTTCATCAATGCCAACCAGGTGCGCGCGGTCGCTGTGGCAACATCCGCGCCCCACGAACTTCTGCCCGGCATCCCGACGATCAGCGAAACGCTGCCGGGCTTCAACGCCGGCGGCTGGCAGGGCGTCCTCGCGCCCGCCAAGACGCCGGCCGATATCGTCGAGAAGCTCAACAAGGAAATCAACGTCGCGCTCGCCGATGAAAAGCTGAAAGCGCGGTTCATCGAGCTCGGAGGCCAGCCGACCCCCGGCGCGCCGGCCGACTTCGGCAAGTTCATTGCCGATGAAACCGACAAGTGGGGTAAGGTGGTCCGCCAGGCCGGTCTCAAGATCGACTAAGCGGCATCCGGCCGCTTAGAACGTCGGCGGCGTGCTGACCCACAGCACGCGCGCCTTCTTGACGCCGACGTTGCGGTAGGCGTGCGGCAATTCCGACCGGAAATGGAACGAGTCGCCGGATTTGGCGCGCATTTTCTTGCCATCAATAATGAGCTCAATTTCGCCTTCGAGCACGTAACCGATCTCCTCACCGGCATGCACGATAGCTTCGCTGCCGCCACCCGGCTCGATGACGTGGATATTGCCCTGGAGCAGATGGTCCCGCGAATACGGGATCAGCCGCTCCATCTGGATGCCTTTGCCCGAGCGAAGATTGTCGGTGACCAGCACCGGCCTTTCGTGGGCCTGCGACACGATCCGCTCGGCGCTGTTTGACGCCGAATAAAGTTCGGAAATATTGGTGCCCAAAATCGTGGCAACGCGATGCAACGTGGCGAAGGATGGCGCTGCCTTGTCGTTCTCGATCTTCGACAACATGCTCTCGGAGCATTGCGACTGGTCGGCAAGCTCTTTCAAGGTCATGCCGCGGACCATGCGGGCGTGACGGATCCGCACACCAAGCGCCACGGTCTGCCCAGCTGCGCCATTTGCCGGCAGAGAGGGCTTTACTTTTGTCCCGTTCGTCTTGGCCGGCTTCGCCGCGCCGGCCTGCTTTATAACTTTATCCCGAGGCGTCTTCTTATTCATCGCTTCAACCGAAGTCCCGGCTTAATGGTGCGAGGCGCACACCGCACGCCCCGCACCTGATTGTCGACCCCTAGCGTATCATTCTCAACAAAGTTTACAGCTTGCGATCCGCCAGCGGCGGCAGGAATTTATCGGTGTAGATCGAGGCCGCATCCGGCTTTGCCGTGATGCCGTAGGCTTCGCAGATCGAGTCGATCGTGAACTGAAGCTTCTTCGGCTCGACGACGCTCAACCCATCCTTCACGACGTGCTTCGTCTTGGTCACTTCGAGAGCCAGTCCCAGCCGGATCTTCTCGATGTCCATCTTCATCATTGGGTCGCGCTCCTTGATGGCTTCGAGGCCCGCGTCCGGATTGGCGATGACGTCCTTGGTGCCCTTGTTGAGCGCCGCGACCACCGCCTTCACGGTTTCCGGATTTTCGTCGGCGAACTTCTTCGTCGTCGCCAACGTGAGGCCGTAAAGGTCGGCGCCGTAATCGGCATATTTGAGAACATTCAGCTCTTCCATCTTGAAGCCGATCTCAAGCGCGGCCGGAATGTTGGAGTTGGTGAAGCCGCCGGTGCCGATGACTTCGCCGCGCTTAAGCATGGGCCCAAACAGTTGCGGCTGAACGTTGATCCAGTCGATCTTCGCACTGTCGGCTTTGGCCGCCTTCATGAGGATCGAGATCGTGTCGTGCACCGCGGTGCCCGGACCGCCGGCGATTTTCTTGCCGTCGAGATCGGCTGGCTTCGTGATGCCGGCGTCTTTGCGCGTGATAACTGCGAGCGCAGTGTCGTCGAAACTGATGTAGGTCGCGACCAGCGGGGTGGTTGGGTTCATGGCGTTGAAGCGGATCAGCGCCGGCATGTCGACCCAGCCGAATTGATAGGCGCCGCCGGCAACACTGACCGCAACATTGGTCGCGCCCTTGCCTGCGTCGATTGAGTCCACGGTCACGCCGCCGTCTTTGAAGTAGCCCTTCTTCTGGGCGACGAAGAACGGTGCGTGAGTACCCTGGACAATCCAGTCCATCATGATTTTGACATTCTTCGTCTCGGCGTTGGCCGAGCCCGAAAATGTGAAAGCCGCCAATGCAGCAACACCAAGGGCCAAGCCCCTGCGGGTGATGGAAGCAGCATGTTTGCTGCTTTTTGAGGCATTGCTGCCTAGTTGAATTTCATTCAAGCTACTTGAAAACATTGAAACTCTCCTTCAGGTTACCCGTGCCTGTGGGTTTGCAAGAAGCATGCCTCGAAAGTTCATTGGCATGGTGGTTGCAAGCTTCGGAGATGTCTTTCGCAAAGCGGCGTTGCGCGCCGGCGACTTACAGTTAACGGCGCGCCGATTGTCACAAAGCATCTGCGACAGACTGACACATGAACGTCACGAACGCTTAATTATCAGGAGTGAGTGCGAATGCTGAAGCTTCCGGGTCATGGTCGCTACGATCACGTCAACATCACGCAACGTCCCGATTACACGTGGCCTGAAGGCAAGCGTCTGGCGTTTTACATCGCACTCAACATTGAGCACTTCGCGTTCGGCGCCGGGCTCGGAATGGATCCGCATAATCGCGGCGGCGCGCAGTCCTCGCGCAACTGGTCATGGCGCGACTACGGCAACCGCGTCGGCAACTGGCGGCTGTTCGAAATTCTCGACGAGTTGAAGCTGCCCGCGACGATCCTGCTCAACAGCTCGGTCTGTTACCAGTATCCCGACATCATTGCGAAGATTAAAGAACGCGGCGATGACGTTTGCGGCCATGGCCGCACCAACGCCGAACTGCTGCCGCAGTTTTGGGAAGATGATGAAGCTCGCGTTATCAAGGAATGCGTCGACGTCATCGAGAAGTATGTCGGCGTGCGGCCTTATGGCTGGATGGGCGCCGGCGCCGCGGAATCAAAATTCACGCCCGACTTGCTGAAAGAAGCTGGCTTCACCTATTCACTCGACTGGCCGTTCGACGATCAGCCCATCTGGATGCGGACACGGTCCGGTCCCCTGCTGTCCGTGCCGTATCCGATGGAGCTGAACGACGCCGGTACCCTCGGCCTGCGCGACCATAGCGGCCGCGAGTTCGCCGACATGATCGTCGACCAATTCGAGGAAATGCTGAAAGCCAGCGACAAGCAGCCGCTGGTGTTCGCCCTCTCATTGCATGGCTTCATCGTCGGCCAGCCATTCCGCCTGCGGCCGCTGCGTCAAGCCATCGAGCATTGCGCCAATCACAAGCGCGCCAAGGACATCTGGTTCACGCGCGCCGGCGACGTTGCCAAGTATTGCTACGAAATGAAGCTGGGGATCATTCCCGGCAGCGCTTCGGCAGCCGCCGCCGCTTAAGACACACACGTAAGGAGTAAGATCATGAACAAGCCCATCGGCGCCGCCGAGGCCGCCGGCAAAAGCCATTTGCTGCAGTCGAAGCCCGATACCGTGCACTGGGGTTTTCTCGACGGCAATCTGCCGCCGGTCCTCACCATCGATTCCGGCGATCGCGTCACCATCGAATGCGTGTCCGGCAATCCCGAATGGATGCCGCCCGCCGGCTCCGGCTTCGAGCCGCTCGACGACATCAAGCTGGTGCACAAGGAAGCCAAGCGCGGCAGCGGCAATCACATCTTCACCGGCCCGATCTACGTGAAAGACGCCAAGATCGGCGACGTGCTCGAAGTCAAAATCCTCGACATCGAGATGCGCCAGGATTGGGGCTGGAACATCTTCCGGTTCTATGGCGGCACGCTGCCGGACGAATTTAACTACCAGCGCATCATCCATATCGCGCTGGACCGGGATGCCAAGCTCGCCACTATGCCGTCCGGCATGAAGGTGCCGCTGGCGCCGTTTTTCGGCCAGCTCGCCGTGGCGCCGCCCAAGGCCTTCGGCAAGCAGAACAGCAAGGAGCCGCGCGAATTCGGCGGCAATCTCGATTGCAAGGATCTCACGGCCGGTTCGACCATCTATCTGCCGGTGTGGAACGACGGCGCGCTGTTCTCGACCGGCGACGGCCATGCCGCCCAGGGCCATGGCGAGGTCGACGGCACCGCGATCGAAACCTCACTCAAGGGCACATTCGAGTTCAAGGTTCGCAAGGACCTCGGCTGGAAGATGCCACGCGGCGAGACGGCGACGCATTTCATCGCCTTCGGCCTCGACTCCGATCTCGATGACGCCGCCAAAATGGCGCTCAAATTTATGATCGAGTGGATCGTGACACTGACCGGCATTCCGAAAGACGAGGCCTATGCGCTGTGCAGCTTCGCCTGCGACCTGCATGTCACGCAGACCGTCAACAATCAGAAGGGCGTGCACGCCATGATCCCCAAATCCGTTCTGAAGAAGCCTGCCTGATGAAAAACTTCGTCGATATGCATGAAGTCTCGCTGCGCTACGGCGAGGACGGCGACGGCACACTGGCGTTGCAGAACGCGACCATGCGCTTCGATAGCGGCGAGTTCGTCGCGGTCGTCGGCCCGTCGGGGTGCGGCAAGTCCACGCTGATGAAGGTGGTCACCGGCCTGTGGCCGCCAACCGCCGGCGGCGTCATCGTCAATGGCAAGGAAGTGGACCGCCCGCTGTCGATCACCGGCATGGCGTTCCAGAATCCGACTCTGCTGCCGTGGCGCAACGCGCTCGACAACGTCATGCTGCCCTTGGAGATCGCAGAGCCGCATGCCTCCCGGATGCGGCGCAATCGCGCCAAATTCCAGGAGAAAGCGCGCGACCTGCTCGCCCTGGTCGGCCTCAAGGGGTTTGAAGACAAGTACCCCTGGGAATTGTCCGGCGGCATGCAGCAGCGCACATCGATCTGCCGCGCGCTCATTCACGATCCGATGCTGCTGATGCTCGACGAGCCGTTCGGCGCGCTGGATATGTTCACGCGCGAGGAATTGTGGCTGGCGATGCAGGACATCTGGATCGCACGCCGGCCGACCGTCGTTCTCGTCACGCACGATCTGCGCGAAGCGGTGTTCCTCGCCGACCGCATCTTCGTCATGAGCGCCCGGCCCGGCCGCATGATTGCGGAGCGGACGGTCGAACTACCCCGGCCGCGCAAGCTGTCGATGACCTATGAAGCCTATTCCGTCGGCCTCGTACAGGAACTGCGCGAACACATCAGCGCCGCGAGAGAAAAAGTATGAGTGAAGTCACCCTTCCCACCGCGCCACGGCAACGCCGGCGCAAATTCACCCGCAACAAGACCTTCCGGCGGGTGCTGCCCTGGCTCGTCGTGGCCGGCATTTTCATGTTCTGGCAGCTCGCGGTCGCCGCGTTCCGAATCGAATCCTTCGTGCTGCCGTCGCCGACCTCGATTTTTGCGGCCTTCTGGCAATGGCACACGATCATCCTGATCAACGCCTGGCAGACACTGCTGACGACCTGCATCGGCTTTTTCTTCGCCATCATCATCGGCTTGCTGCTCGGCGTCGCCATCGGCTCGTCGTCGCTTGTCTATGACGGCCTCTACCCGGCGCTGGTCGGCTTCAACACCATCCCGAAAGTCGCGGTGGTGCCGATTCTGATCATCTGGTTCGGCGTCGGCTCCATACCGGCGATCATCACCGCCTTCCTGCTCGCGTTTTTCCCGATCCTGGTCAACGTCGCCACCGGCATCGCCACGGTCGAACCAGAACTGCAGGACGTGCTGCGTGCGCTCGGTGCCAGCAAGTGGCAGACCATTCGCAAGGTCGGCCTGCCGCGGGCGATGCCCTACTTCTTCGCGTCGCTGAAGGTTGCTATCACCGTCGCCTTCGTCGGCTCGATCATCGCGGAAACCGTCGGCTCCAACGCCGGCATCGGCAACTTCATGCTAGTTGCCTCGTCCCGTTTCGAGGTGCCGCTGGCATTCGCCGGACTCCTGGTCACTGGCGCAATGGGCATCGCGATGTACGCCATCGCCGGCGCCATCGAGTCCCGCATGACCGGCTGGGCCACGCGCGGCAACAATTAAAACTTCAAAAACTCACTCTTCGCCTTCTGTAGGAGTTCTACCTTGTCCGACATCGCCGTAGCCGATTCCGCCGACGACACCATCGAGCAGATCACCGCCGACCGCTCGCCGCACTATGAGCCGTTCGGCTGGCACCATTGGCCCGAGCATCCCTGGCTCGCCTACCAATTCCGCCGCAGCCTCGGCGAAACGCAGGAAGGCGGCGGCGCGGTCAGCGAGATGTTTCTTGCCGCGAGCCGCATGATCCCCGGCGATTACGAAAGCTGGCATGTCGAATGGATGCGTGTGGCCGACCGCAACTGGCAGCGTGGCGTCGATGAGGAAAAGGCGGGCCACATCCGCACCGCCATGAACTGCTTTCTGCGCGCCGCGGAGTACTACAGGCAGGCCGAATTTCATCTCGAACCCACGGATCCGCGGCGTCTGCCGACGTTCGAGAAGATGGAAGCGTGCTCGAAGAAATTCATCGCCCGGCTCAGCCCGGCCGGTGAAGCCGTCGATATCCCGTACGAGCCCGGCAAGCCGATTTGCGGCTATTTCGTCCGCGCGCCGTTCCCGGGCGACAAGCTGCCGGTGATGATCTGCATGGGCGGCCTCGACTCCATCAAGGACGAAATGTGGTTCATGCAGGCGCATGGCTGCCTGCAGCGCGGCATTTCGGTGCTGATGATCGACGGCCCCGGCCAGGGCGGTACGTTGCGGCGTCACGGTGTCGTCAGCCGCCCCGACACGGAAGTGCCGATCGGCAAGTGCATCGACTGGCTGCTCACCCGCGATGACGTCGATCCCAAGCGTATCGCTGTCTGCGGATCGAGCATGGGTGGCTACTACGCCGCGCGCGCAGCCTGTTACGAGCCGCGACTGGCGGCGGCCATCTCACACGGCGCTATCTGGTCGCTTGGCGACATGTGGGGCAACAAGGGCGATGAATTCGGCCTGTCGATGCACATCCGCTGGGTGCTGGGTGCCAAGACGATGAAGGAAGCGCACGGCATCATGAAGCCGTTCACGCTCGAAGGTCACCTGAAGAACATGAAGTGCCCCTATCTCATCCTGCATGGCGGTCACGACGTGCTCACCGTGTCGGCGGCGAAAAAGACCTATGACAGCGCCAAGGCCGGCGGCGTCGACGTCACCATCCGCATTCTCGACCCGGAGGAGACCGGCGCTGAGCACTGCCAGCACGACAATCCCACGATCGGACAGGAGGTGCTGTGCGACTGGCTGGCCGACAAGTTTGGCATCGACCAGGAAATGCTGCTCAAGACCTCGTACAATCCACTTATTTAGGCTTACAGGCCGCCATCGGAGAAATGACCATGGCCGATCAACTCGTATTCCCTGCGCTCGAGCCGACCGTCCTGCCGGTCGTCGGTGGCGGCCTGTATCCTGTCCGCCGCATTTATTGCGTCGGCCGCAACTACGCTTCGCACATCCGCGAAATGAAGGAAGCCGACGAGCGAGATCCGCCGTTTTTCTTCCAGAAGCCGCGCGACGCCATCGAGCACGACGGCGCGACGGTGCCCTACCCGCCTGACACCAAGGATTTCCAGTACGAAATCGAACTGGTGGCGGCCATCGGTAAGGACGGCCGCGACATCGACGTCGCCAATGCGCTGGAGCACGTTTGCGGCTACGCCGTCGGCATCGAATTGACACGCCGCGACCGCCAGAAAGATGCCCGCGATCTCCAATGGCCGTGGGAATGGGGCAAGAGCTTCGACCACTCCGCTCCCTGTGGACCGCTTCACCCGGCGTCGAAAGTCGGGCACATCTCAGCCGGCGCGATCACGCTTGCCGTCAACGGCAAGGAGCACCAGCGCGGCGACCTCAAGGAGATGATCTGGAATGTCCCGGAGATCGTCGCCCAGCTGTCGCGCCAGATGACGCTCAAGGTCGGAGACCTGATCATGACCGGCACGCCCGCGGGCGTTGGCCCTGTCGTGCCAGGCGACGTTATGGTCGGCGCCGTCGACGGTCTCGGGTCCATCACAATCACGGTCGGCACGAAGGCAACCTGACCTTGGCAGACCTCGTCGTCGTCAACGTTTTTCCGGGTGGTTTCAACTGGCCGATCTATGTCGGGCAGGACAAAGGCCTGTTCGCGCGGCATGGCCTAGAGGTTGAGGTTCAGGGCACGCCGGATTCCGTCACCCAGATGACCGACTTCTCGCTGGGCAAGTTCGACATCGCCATGACGGCCGTCGATAACATCGTCGCTTATGTCGAAGGCCAAGGGCAGGCACCGATCGGGCCGCAACCGGAATTCTTCGCCTTCATGGGCGTCGATACCGGCTTTCTCAGCCTTGTCGCCTCGCCCGACATCAAAAGCATCGCGGATTTGCGCGGCAAAACCGTCTCGGTCGACGCTCTGACCACCGGCTACGCCTTTGTTCTCTACGAAATCCTGCGCCGAAACGGTCTGGAACTCGACAGAGGCGACTATCAGCTCGTCGGTGCCGGCGGCATGTCGCAGCGCTGGGCGGGCTTGCGCGAAGGCCGGCACCACGCAACGTTGTTATCCGCGCCGTACAATCTCATCGCCCGTAACGCTGGTTTTTCACAGCTGGTCCGCGCCACCGACGTCATCGGTCCCTATCAGGGCAATGTTGCCGCGACGCGCCGCTCATGGGCCGCGGCGAATGGCGACAAGATCGTCAGCTACGTGGGCGCGTTTCGTGAAGCCGTGACGTGGCTCTACGAGCCGGCGCACCAGTCTGAAGCTGTCGAAATATTAAAACGGCATCTGCCGCAGATGGCGCCGGACATTGCCGCCGCGAGTTATCCCGAACTGCTCGATCCGACGCGCGGCTTCTTCCGGACCTGCGACCTGGACCAAACGGGATTGGATTGCGTGCTTGAGCTGCGCAAGCGATACGCACCGCCGACCAAGCCGCTCGGCACGGCGAACCGCTATTTTGACCCGCTGTATTCGGCGTAATTACGCGCAGAGCCGGTCGGCGAGTTTCCGGAAGGCGATCAGTTGGTCCGCGAGCAATTCGCGCTTCTCGTCGCGGCCGACGAACACCTTGAACATGGTGCCGCCGTCGGTGTTGAAGAACAGAATCGAAGCCGACGGGCGCCCGAAAAACGGCCGCTCGACAAAACCGATGCCCGAACACCGCTCGGGACGCAGATGGCCGTGAAAGCCGGTGCGGCCGGGAATGTTGTAATAGTTCTGCGCCATCGTGCCGGCGGGCACGGGGCCGGTGAACTCCATGATGCCGTCCTCGGTATGGACGATCACCGTCACCTCATCCCAGCCACCGACATCCGTCATGGCATCGACGAAGGCCGAGGCCGGCGCATAACGGCGCATTTCGGCGGGCAGCGCATCGACAACAGCGCGCACCGTCGTGGCGTATTCCTTGGCCACTGTTTCGAAAACGGCACCGGGTTCGGCAGCCATCTTTGCATTGAGGTCAACTGCTGTCGTGCTCATGACAATCTCCAACGCGGATACGCGCCCGGCGTGAGCGAACCTCACCGCCGGACGCGCATGCCGTTCAATTTTGCTTCTAAGCGGCCTTTTTGCCGGTCAGTGTCTGACGGACTTCGAATCCTTCGAACTTCGGATGCTCGAGGTAGAGCGAGCCCGAGCTTTCATTCCCAGCGCGGGCGTGCGCGGTCCGGAATTCGTCCGACTTGGTCCAAGCCTCAAAAGCCGCGAAGCTTTGCCAGACCGTATGCGACGAATACAGCGTGTGATCGTCGGCGGCCGGTCCCTTGAGCAGGTGAAACTCGACAAATCCGGCCATGCGGTCCAGGTAGGAATCCCGGCTCGCCCATACTTGCTCGAAAGCCTCTTCCGAGCCCTTCTTCACTTTGAAACGATTCATCGCAATGTACATTTTAAGGTCCCTTTGGCTGGCGCCTGCTGGCGTGGGAGTGGATTCGTAAAACGATTGAATTCAGGTGGCTGGAATTAGCCCTTCGGTCCGAAGTGGACGCGGAGGGCGGCCTTGTAAGTGATTCCCGGGCCAGGGCTGGTCCACAGCGCGTCGTTCTGCGACGTGCCGTCGGCCGACGCCCCCGGAACGGCGTAGGGGCGATAGTACTTGTTGAGCAGGTTCTCGACCGACAGATTGATCACTGCATCCTTGGTTGCTTGATAGCTCGCATAGAGGTTGATCAGGTCGTAGCTGGTCGTCGGCACGTAGCCCGCCGGGATGTCGGTATTGGCCGACGCCGAAACCCATTGCGCCGAGAGTACAAGTTTACGATCGATCAAACGCACACCGGCCGTCGTCGAAACGCGGCGCGGCTGAACACTGGTCAGACCGACACCCGTTTGCGTGTTGTATCCCTTCTGCAACGACGCATTCATGCCAACGAACCAGGAGCCCGTGTCGTACATGGACTCGAGTTCCAACCCGCGGATGCGGGCGCTCGGAATGTTCTGATACTGGTAGAACTTGTTGAACGTGCCAAAAATTGTCGTCGTTAGGCCAAACTGGACGGCATCGATGTAGTCGGTGATGTCGTTCTGATAGCCGTTGATCTTGGCGCGGAAGCTGTCGCCCTTGTTGAAGAGGCTGTCGTACTTCACGTTGACGCCGGCTTCCTTGTTCTTGCCGACCTCGGGCCGCAGGTTGGGGTTCGGGACGAAGCAGAACACGCCCGTTGTACCATCGGCACAAGTGAAGATCGGGGTCGCACCGCCCGCGCCGTCGGCATGGGCGCCGGAAATGACCGTCTCGGTGAGAGACGGCGCGCGATAACCCTCGGCATAGCTGAGGTAAGGCGTGATGCCCGGCACCGGCGTGACGCCGATGGTGATCTTGGGCGACAGACGGCTGCCGTCAGACGAGGTGCCACCCGAGGAAAGATGATAGCTGTCGTAGCGGGCGGCGCTGACGATCTCGAGCCACTGCGCGTAATTCGCCTTCCACTGCAGGAAGCCGCCGGAAACCGTGCGCTTGCCGCTCGGCGTAGTGATGTTGGCGTTACCGCGCGTATCCTTCGACGTCACCTCGTCCTGGAAGCCATCGACGCCATAGGTGAAGGCATTGCGCCACGTGTTCATGTCGATGCGCGACGTGTTGCGGACGTCAAAGCCGAGTGTGTCGATCAGGTAGCTGCGTGGATCGCCGACGCAGCCCGAAATGTTGTTCCCGGGATTTGCAAGCGTACACGTGCCGACGCCGGCCGTGATGCGGTTGTTGTACGTCTTGACCTGGTCGTTTTCCGTGCGATTCCAGTAGATCTTGGAGTCCCAGTCGAACAGCTTGTCGTCGGGGCGCGAGTATTTCCAGCCAAGCGTGTTGGTGTAGTTCTTGACGTCCGAGGCATAGACCGAGGTGCCGGCGATCGCCGCCGCGGGCGCCGTCGTCGTTGTCGGACCGCGATTGTACTGACCGATGTCATACATATCGCGCTGCGCGATGCTGCCGAACTTGATCTCATGGCCGTCGGCCGGGCGTACCGTCAGCTTGAAGATGCCGCTCGAAAGGTTGTTCGCGGTGTTGGCGATCTCGGTGCCGGCGCCATCCTTGTAATTCTGCTTCGAACGATAGACCGCACCGCCGAACACATCGATGTTTGGATTGACGCGCGCGCCAGCGAAAGCGGACGTGTAGCCCTGCAACTTGTTCGAGCCAATCATGGCACCGGCTTCGGCACCCCACTTGTCACCCGGACGTACGACGTCATCGATGTCTTTGGTGTTGAACGAAGCGACGCCGCCGATGGCCCCGGAACCGTAGACGTTCGCCGTCGGCCCGCGGCCGATTTCGAGGCTGCTGATCAATTCCGGATCGAGGTAGAACGAGCCGTTCGCATTGTGGCCGGTGCGTTGATAGTTCTGGCGGGCGCCATCGACGATGACCGCGACGCGGCCGAAATCCTGCAAGCCACGAATATTGATCGCCGTCGACGGATCGTCGCCGCGGTCCTGCGCCGTCACGCCGGGGATATTGTAGAACAAATCCGACATGCGTGTCGGCTGCGTCGCCTGGACCGTGTCTTTGGTCACGACGCTGACGGGCGCCAGCGCATCGATGGCCTTTTCATTGGTCTTCGACGTCACGACCGTGATTTCGTCGAGAACCATCGGCCGCGATTGCGCCCAAACAGTCTGCGCGCTCAACGCGCTCGATGCGGCCAGAACAAATGCAAGTGAAGTCGCGCGCGGTGCGCGGCAAAGCCAGGTCATAACGCCCCCAATTATTGGTCTGTCTTGGCTGGCGGGCGTACGCGTTCAAACGCAACGCACTGGCTGGCTCACGCCGTGGCCTCTTGGCCTACAGCAATGTTGCGTTTGTAACGAGCACGTATTGCTTACGTCAATGGGTAATAACTCAGTATAAAAACGTTCTAAACTATAGTGTGGGATAATTACCAGAGTTTTGAATTATTCAAATGTAAGTAGATCGACGTATCGGCCGAATGAATACTTCACATGAGAACACTATGAATACTTTAGAGGACGGCGGCGACCGTAGTAATTCCGCCGGCAAGGCGAATACAGCCACCGCCGCCAGGCAGATTCCAATGCTCGCCAACAGGATCGCGAGCCAGGATCTATTCGCCGACGGGCGCGAAATAACTATCGCGCACGGCGATGAGCTGTATCGGCTGCGCCTGACCGCACAGAACAAACTGATTTTGACCAAGTGAGATGAAGAAGTGAGATGCCCATGACGCTCCACAGGATGCTGCAATGCGTGCGACAGACTGCCGCAGTTGCTGTGGCGGTCGCGCTCGTCAGCTCGGCATCGGCCGCAGAGCGTGTCGTCTCAATCGGCGGCGCCGTCACCGAGATCCTCTACGCTCTCGGCAAGGACAAGGACATTGTCGGCGTCGATACGACGAGTTTGTTTCCGATCGCCGCGGCCAAGGAGAAGCCGAGCGTCGGCTACATGCGTCAATTGTCGGCCGAGGGCGTGCTCGGTCTGAATCCCAGCATGATCCTCGCCATCGAAGGCAGCGGCCCGAAGGAGACGTTGAACGTTCTCGCCGCCGCTAAGGTGCCCATGATCACCGTCCCGGATTCTTTCTCGGGCGAAGGCATCATCGAGAAGACGCGCATCATCGCGCACGCCATCGGCGCCGACGAACGCGGCAAATGCATCATCGAGCAGGTGCACGCCGACCTCGCCGCGCTGCAGAAGGTCGAAAGCGCCATCACGAAACCGAAGCGCGTCCTTTTTGTCTTGTCCTTCGTCAATGGCCGCGCCATGGCGGCCGGAACCAAGACGGCGGCCGACGGCATGATCAAACTCGCGGGTGCCGAGAACGCCGTCAGCGAATTTGAGGGCTATCGTCCGCTCAGCGACGAAGCCATCGTCGCCGCCAAGCCCGACGTAGTGATGACGATCGAGCGCAGCGGCCAAGGCACGCTGACGGCGGACACGGTTTTCTCCCAGCCGGCCTTTCTGGCGACGCCCGCTGCATCACAGCGTGCATTCATATCGATGGATGGGCTCTACCTTTTGGGCTTCGGTCCACGCAGCGTCAGAGCGGCGCGCGATGTCGCGGTGACGCTCTATCCCAATCTCAAAGCCGATGACTTCCCCTCGGAACGCGTCGCGGCGCGCCAATTGTGCGCTGAATGACGAGTCACGTCCCCGAATCCCCGGTCATTGGCTGGCGGTCCACGGCCGGCGGTAGCGTTCTGTTGGCAGTCCTTCTGCTCCTCCTCGTGGGCGTCACGTTGATGGCGGCCGCCACGGGCGCTGCGGGCATTCCCCTCTCGCGCATTCCAGCTGCCTTGGGGCTTTGGTCTAATACCGCCGACGCGGCGACGTTGGCGCGCGATCAACTCGTATTGTGGTCGGTGCGGCTACCGCGCATCGCCATCACGATGATGATCGGCGCCCTGCTCGCGGCCAGCGGCGCCATCATGCAGGGCCTGTTCCGCAACCCCTTGGCCGATCCCGCACTGGTTGGCGTGTCGAGCGGCGGCGCCTTGGCGGCGGCGGCCAGCATCGTCGCCGGCGACCGCCTGCTGGCGGCAAGCCAAACGCCGCTTCCCTTTGAGCTGTTGCCCATCGCGGCCTTCGCCGGCTCGCTGCTGACAACCTGGGTCCTGCACCGCATCGCGACCCGCGAGAACCGCACATCCATCGCGATTTTTCTGCTGGGCGGTCTCGCCATTGCGGCCCTTGCCAATGCCGGCATTGGTTTGCTCGTCTTTGTCGCCGATGACCGGCAGCTCCGTGACATCACCTTCTGGCTGCTGGGCTCGCTCGGCGGCGCGACGTGGGAAAAGGTGGCTATCGTGGCCCCCTTCGTCATCGCGATGCTGATCGTCATGCCGTTCATCGCCCGGGGTCTCGACCTTCTCGTCCTCGGTGAGGCCGAGGCTTTTTACATGGGCGTCGAAGTCGAACGCCTGAAGCGGCTCGCCATCATCCTCGTCTCCGCCATGACGGGCGCGGCGGTCGCCTTCGCCGGTGTCATCGGTTTTGTCGGCATCGTCGTGCCGCACCTTTTGCGCCTGATCATCGGTCCAGGCCATCGGCTGCTGCTTCCGGCCTCGGCCTGCGCCGGCGCGATCCTGCTCATCGGCGCTGATACCTGTGCCCGCACCATCGCCGCGCCGGCGGAAGTGCCGATCGGCGTTCTGACCGCGATCGTCGGCGCGCCGGTCTTTCTCGCCATCCTGCTGCGGCAGCGCTCCTTGGTCGGCCTATGAGCGCCATCATCGAGACCCACGAACTAACCGTCCGCGTCGGCGCCAAGGCGTTGCTCGATAAAGTCTCGCTCTCGATTACGCCAGGCGAGACGGTGGCGCTGGTCGGGCCGAACGGTGCAGGTAAATCGACGTTGCTGCGCGCACTTGCGGGCGAGATCGCGCCGAGCGGCGGCATCGTTCTGCTGAAAGGCGAAAACCCGCGCGCGATGAAACCGGGCGCGCTGGCGCTTCGCCGCGCCGTGCTCTCACAACACGTTTCGGTCGCGTTCCCCTTCACTGTCGCAGACGTAGTACGCATGGGCGCGGGCGAGCGCGGCGACAGCGCCGTCAGTAACTTTGTCGACGCGGCGCTGGCCGAGGTCGACCTCGACAGTTTGCGTGACCGCATCATCGGCACGCTGTCCGGCGGCGAGCAGCAACGCGCCCATCTGGCGCGCGTGCTGGTTCAGTTGCAATGCGGCGAGGCGAAATTCGGTCCCGGCACCCTGCTATTGGATGAACCCACCGCGGCGCTTGATCTGCGCCATCAGCTCGATCTGCTGGCGATTGTCGAACGATGCAGCGGGCGCGGCACGACCATCGTCACGATCATGCATGACCTCAATCTCGCCGCCCTCTTCGCCAAGCGCATCGTCATGCTGGATCGCGGCCGGCTTGCCGCCGACGGCGCGCCGCACGCCACCATCACGGATGCACTGTTGACCGATGTGTTTGGCGTCAGCGGCGCCGTGGGCCGCGTTCCGCCCGCCGGATTGCCGTTCGTCCTACCCTATGGCGCAACGAAGAGCGCCCCGCGCCGATCCTGACGCGTTCAGCTTCGGAGCTGGATCGCGGTGACATTGTCGGCCGCGATAACCGCCGCGGCTTGAAACACAAGCTCGTCGGCGCCGCACGCACCGCAAAGCTGTATGCCGATCGGCATGCCGTCAGCGGCAGGCTGACCGGGCACGGAGATGGCCGGGAGCCCCAAAGCATTGGCGAAGGCGGTAAAGACGGCGTGGCCGCGCGGTCCCGCCGGACGCCCGGCAATCGTTTCCGGATGCGATACGCCGACAGGCCACGGCTGCGCGGCTGTCGTCGGCAGCAACAAGATGTCGAAGCGCTCGAACAGCGCGATGAATTCCTGCTCCACGGCAGCGATCGTCAGAAGCAGATTCAGATAATCCCGCGCGGTGTGCGCCCGCCCGCGCTGGGCCATCGCGGCCACACCCGGACCGATATCACCATCGCGGCCCGGATGCTGATCCATCAGCCAGGCAACGCCGGTTTCGCTCAGCATGGGCCAGATCGCACCGATCGGTTCGGCCAAAGTGAAATTGTCGAGTTGCTCGACAGCATGACTTTGTCTCGCAAACGTCGCGGCGGCGGCCGCGACACTGCGGGCGATATCTGGATCGACCGGCGCGTCGGCGAAGGTGGGGATGTAGGCGATGCGCAACGGCCTTGCCGGCGCTGCGGGCGAAGCCGGTTGCCTGCCTGCGATGACGGAAAGCATGATTCTGACATCGCGGAGGCTACGACCGATGGGTCCGGCGACTTCGAAATCGTTCAGAATCGCCGGCAGTCCATGCGCGCGCCGTACCAACCCACGCGACGGTTTGAAGCCGACAAGTCCGGTGTGGCCGGCCGGCCGCCGGATCGAGCCGCCGCCATCGGTACACAGAGCGAGCGGGCCGATGGCCGACGCCACCGCCGCGACCGCGCCGCCGCTTGAGCCGCCCGGCGTGAGCGCGAGATTCCAGGGGTTACGGGTTGCCCCGAACAACGCGTTGTCGGTGATGCCGTGCACGGTGAACTCCGGCACATTCGTTTTGCCGACAATCACCGCGCCGGCGTCGCGCAGTCTGGCGACAGGTGTTTCGTCGTGCGGCGGCACATGGTCGGCGTAGAGCCGGCTACCCCAGGTCGTCCGCAGCCCGGCGACATTGATGTTATCTTTGACCGTCATCGGCACGCCGTCGAGCGCGCTTTTGGACGCGCCGTTCCGCCATCGCTCCGTGCTTTGCGCCGCGGCGGCTCTCGCACCATCACGATCCAGCGTCACGACGGCGTTGATACGCGGATTGATCTCGTCATGGCGCGCGAGAATGGAATCCAGCGCGTCGCTGGGCGTCGCTGTCCGCGCCCCGTAGGCCCGGGTCAGTTGCTCAGCGGTCAGCGTCCAGAGCGGCGCGGCAAAACTCATATCCGGACGATGGCCGCGATGGGTGCTTCGCCGGGCGGACATTGATGCTCCGTCCCGCCGGACACGAAAATCGCGGTGTCGGACGTAAGAGAAGCGATAACGGCGCCCAAGGCCGCGCGCGCGTGGCGCTCATAGTTGATGTCGGCGTCGGACAACATCGTGTTGCGGTGCCCCCTGATCTTGCCGGTGGGACTCGCTTCCGCCTTGGCAAAGATCGCGGCGATACGGGACGTTTCGTCTTTCGTCGGTTCCGCGGAAAGCGTCAGCCCCGCGCTGGCCAGCGCGCGGCGAACGCCGCTGGCGTCGATCGCGTCGGCGAGGACCGCGTGCCCCATGCGGAACGGGCTGGTCGCCTTGCTCGAATTTCCGAACAGCAGTATCTCGCAACTCGTGAGCTCACCGCCCGCCGATGTCGCGGCAACCGCCGAATAGACATCGAGATCGGCGGCGATCCGCGTGGCGTCGAACGCCGCTTGCGTGATTTCGCCAAGACCCAAGGCCACGCCCAGCGCCATGGCGCCCCGCGCAAAAACCTTCGAGCCATTGGGGTCTCTGGTCGCTGTTGTGACGCCGCGCTTGTCGGCATCCGCGATCCCCGCAGGCGTCAGCAAGGGGCCTTTGACCTGAACGTAGTGCACGTCGTTGAGACCATTGATGCCGGCTTCCGACATGGCGCGACGAACCGCGTCCGCAACTGCGGACGCATGCTTCTTGGTGCCGACATCCTCCGGCGGGATGGTGTCAGTCAGCGCAATCCCCATCGCAAGCCGCTTGGCGCCATCGGGGGTACCCTGCGCTTCCGTCTTGGTCAGGATCGTCGCGTGCGGCGACAGCACGCCTTCGGTGCCGCCCGACCAGACGAAAGCAATGCGCTTGCCAATTTCGTCCGGCGTCAGCTTCAAATGCTTCGCAAGCAGCAATTGATACGACAGCGTGGCAAAACCGCGGGTGAAATCATTAGCGCCGCCATTGCCTTCCGTTTTTCCGATCAAGGCGATGATCGTCGCCGGATCGACCGTACCGGCGTCGATCAAGGCCACCAGGCCCGATACATCGCTCGGCGAGGCCATGTCGACCTTGTGAACATTGATATGCATAAAAACTCCGTCGAATTTTAGCGCATCTCGATCGTCAGAGATCACGCGGCGATCTTACGTATCCAGCGCGGCGAGGTCGCGGGTCTGCCAGCTTTGCAGTCCTTTAAGATAGACCGCGCTGTCTTCCTTGAAAAAGTACTTTTCCACGCTGGCGGCGAGCCGCGCCATGCCAAAGCGAATGCCGGACAGGCCGATGGTCTGCACGCCCATGGACAATTGGGCCCCGCGTGAAAAATTGAACACTTGGTCGTGCCAGGTGCGCGGGCCTCCCGGCTTCGGACAGAAGGTGAAATCCGGATTGAGCCAGGGAGAGAGTTCAAGACCATTGCCGGGCAGGTCCGCCGGCGGCGTGTACATGTCGCGCCAGAGCGCGATCTCGCCGAGATGATCTTTGAGCGACGGAACGGCGGACAGATCCATCCGATAACCCGTACCCAGGATCAGGAAGTCCGCGTCATAGGTGCCCTTTGCGGTCATCACGGCGAGACGGCCGTCTTCGCGCGCTACTTTGGTCCAGCCTTCGCCCGGATGAATGACCAAATTCTCCAGCGACTGCGCCCGCCGTAGCGTCGCAACCGGCGGACCGCTCTTGATGGTGCCGAAGGTTTTGGAGAAGCGCCATTTCTCCTCCGGCGGCAATTCGACGTAGTGCGCCAGATAGCCGTTGAATTCGCCCCATGTGCCGGGATTGACCGAGACCAATTCCTTCATGCGGTGAAAGATGTATGTATCGGCGCCGGCCAGAGCGGCCATGATGGCATTGTCGTAAGCGGACGCCCCGCCGCCAAGCACCAGGACTTTTTGTCCCTTCAGCGCGGCAAAGTCGATGTCGTCATGAGTGTGCGCATAGGCCGCGCGCGGAATGTCGTCACCGATCAACCCGGGAAGATTGCGAATGCCGTTGCCCTCGATACCGGTGGCAAGCACCAGCGCGCGGGTGAACAGCGTGTAACTGCCCGTGGGTCCGGCGACGCGCGCGGCGATCAGGCCGCCCGGATCACGGCTGAAACCTTCAAAGCGAGTCTCGTTTCGCACCGGAATGTCCGCGACATCGCGAAACCAGGACAGATAGGCGTGCCACGCGGCCGTCGGCACCTTGTAGAGCGACTGCCAACTCCCGTAGCCGTGCTGCACCTCATACCACGCCCTAAACGACAAAGACGGAATGCCGCTTTCGAGGCCGCCATTGTCCTTGTGCGTGCGCAGCGTCGGCATGCGGGCGTAGGTGCCCCACGGGCCCTCCCCACCCCGCCGCGCGGTCTCGACCACGAGAATGTTGTCGATGTGGACGCGCTTGAGCGCATGGGCGACGCCGAAACCGGCCTGCCCGCCGCCGACCACGAGCACGTCGAGCGCCTTTGTACCGTCCGGGCTTGTGCGCGGCAGGCACCACTGCTTGGCCGGATAGCGGGCAATATTCATTTCGCGGCGCGCGTGGGCAGCCAGTTCGTCGATTGTCTTCGGTAACCGCACCTTGCCTTCCGCAAAGGCACTTTCGTCGACATACGGCACGTCGGGCATCCAGCCGGCGATTTCGACGGGGTCATGATGCGGTGGCGAAACGGACCCGTCGTCTTTCACGTACTTATCCATCTAAACTCCAGAACGCATTGCTTCATCCGGCTCCACGAGCTTACCGTCAAAACGGCCGGGGTACCGGACGAATTGAGGAGTCAGCAAATAATACGCCACTCCGCGAACCGCGAGCGATTCAACACCCCAATAGCACCACCCTGACGCGCCTTATCGCGTTCAGCGGGCCCGAAAGAAGATGGTCAAAAGGTAGGGCCCGGACTGTGAATAGGGACAAACAGCGCCGATCGCCTGAAATTGGCGGACGGCCATGCCGGTGAAGCAACAATACGAGATCGTCGCACGGTCACGGGAGACATTGGAAACGGCGAGATCGCCGCAGCGTGCCCGGCCTGATACGCAATCCGCGGGCTGGGCACTAACTTAGTTGCGCACTTGAAAAGAAAAAGGCCGATACACAGCGGCATCCTGTACTGCTGTCCATTGGGCGACCTCCCCGGCCGAAACGACTTTAATGCCGCGATACGGCGTCGACTTGTCGATGGCGACCGCACGTAACCACGTCATGCCCGGCAGCGCCGCGTCCGGCGCGGCGCGGTCTGCCATCAGCAACACCTGATCGTCGGCAACATGCGGCGCGACGTCGAGGCCATCGAACAGGTTGCGCTTGTACCAGCGAGTGTCGATGAGCGGCTTCCATTCGCCCATGCCGCGCTTGCTCAGATAATAGGGATCATTGAACACGTCGGCGGATTCGAGCGTGTACATCGCGGTCGATGGTGAATAGCCGGGACTCTTGGTCTTGAAGCGCTGTGCCGAATGAAAACCCGGCACGCTGCGCATCAAGTCGAGATGGTCGACATACCAGAGGTCCCAGTCCGCTTCGCGTGAGGGATCGAGCAGGCCGCTCTGGCTCATGAAGATCATGTCACTGTCCGTATTCAGGCCGGCGACAGCAGCGCAGCCAGTTCGTGCGTATCTTTCAGCATTTCGAGATTCATCGCCATATCGACAATGCGTTCGGCATTGGCGGCGACTGCGGATCGCGCCGCGCTGCCCCTGAACTTGGCGATCACATCCGTTTCGGTGAGCGGACGTTGCGGCGAGCCACGGTCGACGTCCTCGCGGGCTTCGATCACGCGGCCGTCCTTCATGTGCACGACGACCGCGCCGGCATAGTGTCTGGGAAACGTCGTTTTCGGATCGACCGCGTACTGCACCTTGTCAGCGATCGCCATAATGGCGGGATCGCCGAGCTTCTCCGGCGCCAAATCGTCGAGCGAGAAACGGCCGCGGCCCAGCGTGCTGGCAACGACATAATAGGCGCTGAATTGCGCCGCGTAGCTGTCGGCCGGGCGGCTTTTGGTCGCGCGCGGCTCGCACACGGTGTTGATCGCGGCTTCCGGCAGCAGCACCTCGATGCGCGCGATATCGGTAGCCGACGGCTTGTGGTCAGTGGCAATGCGCAACGCGGCATCGATCAGCGGCACGTTGAAGAAGCACGCCGGCAACGGCTTCATCGAAATGCCTTCGACCAGCCAAGTCTGGCCCAGTTCCTTGGTGGCGAGGCTGTAATCCCAATCGGTGCCGCCGAGATACAGCGGAAAGAGGCCGAACTTGCCTTCATACGACATTGGCGGTCCGGTGAAGCCTTCGCTCGCGAGCGCCGCCGCGGTGATCCCACCCGCCGCGCCCCAACCGGGATGCATGCGCTTGGTCCACGCCATGGTGGCGGCGAATTCCTGATTACCTGCGGCAGTCGCGTATGCGATGCCTTGCGCCATCGCGGTCTGCTCAGGCGAAAGCTTCATCAGCCGGCCTGCCACAAGCGCCGCGCCGAATGACGCGACGATGCCGGTCGGGTGAAAGCCCTTCTTCTGGAAGCCGCCCTTGGCGATGGAACCGATACGCACCGAGCATTCGAGTCCGGCGAGGTAGGCCGCCATCACGTCGGCCCCGCTCAGGCGGCGATGCGCGCCGAGCGTAAAGGCGGTCGTGCCGCAGAACGAACTCGGATGCACACGGCCGTAGATCGAGGTGTCGTCGTAATCGAGACCGTGCACGAGGATGCCATTGACCAGCGCAGCATCCTTGAGCGTCAGCTTGTCCTTCAGCCCGATGACCGACGTTGTACCGCCCTCGACGGCTTTCAGCCCGCGCGCAGCCTTTTCGCCGAAATCGAAGGACGACGAGGCAAGCGCCGCGCCGAGCGTATCGAGAAACAGATGCTTGGCGCGGCGTTGCGCGGAGGCAGGCACCGCCGCGAGATCGAATCCGACAACGAAGTCCGCGAGCTGTTGCGCGATCGTGGGCATGTTTACTCCGGCTTGATATTCGCCTCGCGCACGATCTTGCCCCACTTCTCGATCTCATTGTCGACGAAGGTCTGAAATTCCTCCGGCGTGCCGCCTGCGACCGGCTCGGCGCCGATTTTCTGCATGCGCTCCTGCACGTCCGGCATCGCAAGCACCTTCTTCATTTCCGCGTTCATGCGGGCAATGGCTTCTTTCGGTGTGCCCTTCGGCGCGTTGAGGCCGTACCATTCGAACACGACGAAGTCCTTCAGGCCAGCTTCGATGGCGGTCGGCACATCGGGCAGTAGCGCGCTGCGCTTCAGGCTGGTGACGGCGATGACGCGCAGGCGGCCGCTTTCGACATTCGGCAGCACGCCGGCGAGCGTCGTGAACATCAATTGTGTCTGACCGCCGATGAGATCGGTCACGGCCGGACCGGTGCCTTT
>CAIYTE010000187.1 GCA_903929045.1 uncultured Hyphomicrobiales bacterium | reverse complement strand
TGTGGTGCGCCCACACGACGAAGCCGACGCCGCCGATCGCGACCATGGCGTAAGCCATGCCGAGATAGCCGAACACCGGCTTGCGCGAGAAGGTCGCGACGATCTGCGAGATCATGCCGAAGCCCGGCAGGATGAGGATGTACACTTCGGGGTGACCGAAGAACCAGAACAGATGCTGGTACAGGATCGGGTCGCCGCCGTTCTCGCCTGAGAAGAAGGTGGTGCCGAAGTTACGGTCGGTCAGCAGCATGGTGATCGCGCCGGCGAGCACCGGCAGCGACAACAGCAGCAGGAACACGGTCACCAGGATCGACCACACGAACAACGGCATCTTGTGCAGGGTCATGCCCGGCGCGCGCATGTTGAAGATGGTGGTGATGAAGTTGATGGCGCCGAGGATCGACGACGCGCCCGCGATGTGCAGCGAGAGAATGGCGAAGTCGACGGCCGGGCCCGGGTGGCCCGAGGTCGAGAGCGGCGCGTACATCGTCCAGCCCGCGCCGACGCCGGCGGAGCCCGGTTCACCTTCGACGAACATCGAGATGACGAGCAGCGAGAACGAGGCCGGCAGCAGCCAGAACGAAATGTTATTCATGCGCGGGAACGCCATGTCCGGCGCGCCGATCATCAGCGGCACGAACCAGTTGCCGAAGCCGCCGATCATCGCCGGCATGACCATGAAGAAGATCATGATCAGGCCGTGGCCGGTGACGAACACGTTGTATTCGTGCGGGGTCGGGAAGAACTGGATGCCGGGATGCGCGAGCTCGATGCGGATGGCGATCGACAGAAGGCCGCCGATGATGCCGGCGCAGATCGCGAACACCAGGTACATCGTGCCGATGTCCTTGTGGTTCGTCGAATACACGAAACGGCGCCACCCCGTCGGCAGGTGATGCTCGTGAGCATCGTGAGCGTGGGTGTCGTGAGCGTCGTGTGCCGCGGTATTGGTTGCCATCGTTATTGTCCTTCGACCCTGGTCGTTGTCGCTGAGCGCATCACTTGGCGGTGTCGGCCGCGGCAACCGCGGTCGGACGGACGCTGTCGTCGCTGGCGTATTTCTTCTTCGCCTGGTCGAGCCAGGCGGTGTACTCGGTGTCGTTCACGACGCGAACGGCGATCGGCATGAAGGCGTGGTCCTTGCCGCACAGTTCGGAGCACTGGCCGTAATACATGCCTTCGCGCTCGGCCTTGAACCAGGTCTCGTTGATGCGGCCCGGGATGGCGTCGATCTTGATGCCGAAGGCCGGCACGGCGAAAGCGTGGATCACGTCGGCGCCGGTGGTGATGACGCGCACGACCTTGTTGACCGGCACGACCATCTCATTGTCGACCGCGAGCAGGCGCGGCTGGCCGGGCTTCAGGTCCTTGGTCTGCACCATCAGCGAGTCGAACTCGAACTTGCTGTCCGGGTAGCTGTAGCTCCAGAACCACTGCTTGCCGGTGGCCTTCACGGTGAGATCGGCCTGCGGGGTGTTGAGCTGGAAGAACAGCAGGCGGAACGACGGCACCGCGATCATCACCAGGATGAGGACCGGAACGACCGTCCAGACCACTTCGATGGTGGTGTTGTGGGTGGTGCGGGAGGGGGTCGGGTTGGCCTTCGAGTTGAACTTCACCATCACCACGATGAGAAGCGCCAGAACGAAGAGCGTGATGGCGACGATCACCCACACCAGGAAATTATGAAACCAGATGATGTTCTCCATCACCGGGGTGGCGCTCTCCTGAAGGCCGATCTGCCACGGTTCGGGCTGGCCGGCCGCAAGCGCCGCACCTCCGGAAAGGAGAATCAGGCTTGTAACCGTGAAGGCGAAAAACCGCTTGAGCACCAGCATTGTCGAATGCGCTCCCTCGACGAAGAATAACGGCCGATAAAGGCCTCTTTTGGCCCCCTTTTGCCTTCCACCGTAGACGAGATGGTCGACAACGGCCCCGCTCCACACGGCACTTTGCCACGGGCGTGGCAGTTTGGAAGGTTTAGCAGGACAGGGGGAAGTCCCTGGTTCTCAAACCACAATTCCGGCGCTGCTGCAATGCACGTGAGAGGGTGCCTGATGCGACAAACGGCTTATCTTGGGGACCGTTTGCCCTTGCGCGTTAGCGCCGTATTTACGCCACGGCTGCAGCGCCTTGGATGACCGGTGATGCGACACCGTCTGACCCTTGCATGACCCAAGCAGGCGGGGCATGACGCGGCAGGAACGAATAAAGTGACGATGGCGGCGATTCGGGCGACGTCATCGGTATTTCTGTCGGGCGTCCGACACCGGGACGGCTTCCCAAGAGATTGGGCCAAGGGATTGAGAATGAGCGTTTTCAAGCACATCGGCCTTACCGCGGTAGCGCTGGCTGCCGCCTTGCTGGCGTTTCCGGCCGAACGGGCTTTGGCCCAGGGCGCCGTGAAATCGGTGCATAAAGACTGGCAGATCCGCTGCGACACCCCGCCGGGTGCCAAATCCGAGCAATGCGCCCTGATTCAGAGCGTCACGGCCGAGGACCGGGCCAATGTCGGCCTGACGGTCATCGTCCTGAAGACCGCCGACGCCAAAAGCCGGTTGATGCGTGTGGTTGCTCCGCTTGGCGTCCTTTTGCCGTCGGGCCTGGGTCTGAAGATCGATAATAATGACGTCGGTCGCGCCGGTTTTGTCCGCTGCCTGCCGAACGGCTGCATCGCCGAGGTCGTCATGGACGACGAGCTCATCAAAAAATTGCGCACCGGCAAGGCCGCAACTTTTATTATCTTCCAGACGCCGGAAGAAGGCATCGGCTTCCCGATGAGCCTCAACGGCTTCGGCGAAGGCTACGACAAGCTGCCCTGACCGTCGGCCTTGAGCTGAGCGGCGATCCATTTGCGGAAATTCCGTAGCCGGGCCGGCAGGCGATCCCGCTTCTGATAGATCAGATAAAAGCCGTCGCCGGCCTCGAGCGTCCTTTCGAACGGCTTGATCAGATTGCCTTTGCGCAAGTCGTTCTCGACGAAACCGTGGCGGCCGAGAACAATGCCCAACCCATCCAGCGCCGCGCTGAACGCCAGATCGGCGCTGGTGAAGGTCACACGACGGGCCAAGGCCAGTGACCCTGCCCCGGCGCTCGCCGACCAGCGATCCCAGTCATCCGCGGCACCCGGTGTTTCCAGCAAGGTGTGATGCGCGAGATCGGCCGGAGTATTCAGCGGCGGCGCCGATTTCAGATAGGCCGGACTGCAAACGGGCACCAAAACGCGGGGCAGCAGCAGTTCGGCACTCATCGCGCTCCATTTGCCCTTGCCGGGCATGATGGCGACGTCGAACGCCTCCGGCAGCGGCGAATCGGGGCGCACCGTCGTGATCAGCACTTCCTGATCCGGAAATTGCGCGTGGAAATCGGGCAGCCGCGGCAGCAGCCACAGCCGGATGAAAAAGCGGGAGCCCCAGATGTGCAGGGTCTGCCCCGCCTGATCGGCCCGGACCGCCGTTGTCCCGGCCTGGAGCTTGCCGAAGCCCTCCTGGACGTAACCGAGATACAGCCGGCCAGCGGCGGTGATCTGAACCTCGTTGCCGATCCGCGAGAACAGGTCGACGCCCAGATGCTGCTCGAGATTCTTGATCTGGCGGCTGACCGCGCCGGGCGTAACGTTGAGTTCGACCGCGGCGGCGCTGAAATTTTCCAGCCGGCCGGCGGCCTCGAAAGTTTTTACGGCGTTCAGAGGTGGCAGAGCCATCAATCAACCACTGTGCGTTTTTCTCACAATGGTTAGACATTAAGTCGTTTGACCGTGCAAGCCGCCGTCTTCTTTCTAGAGAGCCTGCCCGAGTGCCGGACGGAAGGACCATCGCCTTGAATTTGCAGACGAAACTATCCTCGTTCATGCCCGAATGGCCGCGCGGCGCCAGCAAGGTCGACAAAAGCAACATTCTCAAGGTCGCGGACGGCATCTATGCCCTGCAGAACGTGCTGGAGCTCGACGGCCGCGTCAGCGCCTACCCGTCCGATGCGCGCGGCTACTCGGTGTCGAACTGCTACCTCATCACTCAAGGTCGCCATGCGCTGCTGCTCGACAGCGGACTGGCCGCGCATGAGCGCTCGATCATCGAGATGATCGGCTCGCTGACCAAGCCGGACCTGCTGCTCTCGATCTTCCCGCTGCGCATCAACGAGTACATGTCGGTGTGCAACGTCGAAGCCATCGCGCAGAGCTTCAATGTCGAGCAGTGCTACTCCGGCAATCCCGACGCGGCGTTGTGGGTCGATTTCGGCAAACGCTCCGACAGCAACGATACGCGCCCCTACTCGCTCAAGACGACCTTGGTGACGCGCGCCGAAACGCTACAGGTTGGCGAAGGTCGTCCCATCGAAGTGTTCCAGGCGCCGATCCGCCTCATCAATACGCGCTGGATGTTCGACTACAACACCAAGACCCTGTTCACGTCCGACAGTTTCTCCCACGAATGGAGCGACAGCCTCGATGGACCGTGGGACATCGCGGACAAAGACTGCACGACGACCGCCGCGCATATCAGGAGCTTCCTGCTGAACACGCGTTACTGGTGGCTCGAAGGCGGCAAGACGACCGAGTTGCGCAAGAAGCTCGCTGGCGTCTTCGAAAAATATCCGATCGAAACCATCGCGCCCGGCTACGGACGCATCCTGCGCGGCCGCGCGCTGATCGAGCGCCAATACAAGATGTTCGATGACGTGCTGGCGCAACTCGACCGCGGCGTCACACCGCCGCGTTATGTCGACCGCGACGAAATCAGGTAACAACCATGCCCAATCTTTCAAAGCCGATGCCGCGCGAACTGGCCGAAGGCGTGTTCTGGCTGGGCGATTGCCTTGAGCAGAACGCCAAGGGCAAGATTTATCACTCCTATAATGCGGCGTTCCTGCTGTGCGGCAGCGAAGCGTCGATGCTGATCGAGACCGGACATCCGAAGGATTTTCCGATCATCGAAAAGCAGATGAAGGAAATTCTCGCGACTCGCGCGCCGCTGAAATACCTGTTCGTCACGCATCAGGAGACGCCGCATTCCGGCGGCCTCGGCCGCGTCCTGATGCGCTACCCCGACGCGATCCTGTGCGGCGACATGAGCGATTATCATCTCGCGTTTCCGTAATACGCCGATCGCATGGTGCCGATGACGCTCGGTGACACGATCGATCTCGGCAATCGCAAGTTCATCGCCGTCGAACCCGTGATCCGCGACCTGCGCACGACGTGGTGGGGCTTCGACACCAAGGAGCGCGTGTTGTTTCCCGGCGACGGCTTCGCCTACAGCCATTATCACGAGGACGGCCATTGCGGGTTGCTCGCCGAGGAAGCGATCTCGCTCGACCTCGCCGACGTGTCGGCGGTGTTTGCCGACCGCGCGCTGTTCTGGACCAAGTTCGTCGACATGAGGCTCTACGTCGATCGCCTGCAATGGCTGTGCGAGAAACTCGATGTCCAGGTGATCGCGCCGACGCACGGTCTGCCGATCGTCAACCTGCCGCAGACCATGCCGAAGCTTCAGGAAGGTTTGCTACAGGCGAGCGCTGTACCCGAATCCGGCACCGAGACCGGACGGGTCGCGGCGAAAGTCTGAGCAACGACGACGTTGACGACGAGCGGCACAAAAAAGCCGCCGGTAAACAAAACGAGTGAGGGAGAAACTGCCAATGAACGGACTCGTCCGTGTGTGCGCCTCTGCGTGGATCGCAGCCGGCGTTGCTTCAATCGTCATGGTGGGTGCCTCATGCGCCGGCGAGTATCCCGACCGGCCGATCCGGCTTCTCGTTCCCGGCACCGCCGGCGGCGGCATGGATGTCGTCGCGCGTCTGGTCGCGAACACCATGAGCGAGACGCTCAAGCAGCCGGTGGTCGTCGAAAACAAACCGGGCGCGGCCGGCAACATCGCCGTGAACCAGCTCGCGAAGTCACCGCCGGACGGTTACACGGTGGTCCTCGGGCAAACGTCGCAGCTTGCGATCAATCCGTCGCTCTACGGCAATCTGCCTTACGACCCGATCAAGGACCTGATCCCGGTCGTACTCCTAGCCGATGCGCCGAACGTTGTGATCGTGCCGGCGGAGTCGTCCGTCAAGACCGTGGCTGACTTGGTCGCGGCGGCGAAAGCCTCACCGGACGGACTCGACGTCGCCACGCCCGGCATCGGCACCGTGTCACACCTGACCGCCGAGCTGTTCTCGCGCAGCGCCGGCATCAAGCTGCGGCATATTCCCGCGCGCGGCGCAAATGCAGCGCTGATGGATATCGCGGCCGGGCGCATTCCCGTGATGCTTTCATCGATCCCGACATCGCTCGGCCTGATCCAGAGCGGCAAGGTGCGCGCCATCGCCGTGTCGGCGCTGGCACGCAGTCCCGTGCTGCCCAACGTTCCCACCATCGCCGAGCAAGGTTATCCCGGCTTCAACGCGGGTACGTGGTACGGACTTCTCGTGCCGGTCGGCACACCTTCCGACGTGGTGAAAAAACTCAACGACGTGGGCAACGCCGCGTTGAAGTCGCCCGAGATCGTCGAGCGGGTTGTCGCCGAAGGCGGCATCGTGTTGGGCGGCAGCAGCGCGGTGTTCAGCGAGAAACTCCGTGTCGACAATGCGAAATGGTCGAAGGTGATCAAGGAAGCCGGCCTGCATCAGGAGTAACGATTCTCTCGCCTTCCCTGCCCGATCGGTGGATACTGTTCGCCTCGCTGTCGCGAGCAAAAAGATTTGGGTGGAGACGTTACGTGAATCTCGGATTTATCGGACTGGGCGCGATGGGCGAATTGATCGTCCCGCGTCTGATGGCCGCCGGTCATCAAGTCACCGGCTGGAACAGATCGAAAGAAAAAGCCATGCCGCTCATCAAGAGCGGCATGCTGTGGGCGACCACGCCGCGTGATGTCGCGGCGCAGTCGGACATCGTGTTTTCGATCGTCACCGACTCGAAGGCGGTGAAAGCCGTCGCGCTCGGACCGGACGGCATTGTCTCCGGTCTGAAGAAGGGCGGCATCTATATCGACATGAGCACGATCGAGCCGGATGCCAGCCGCGAAGTCGCGGCGGAATTCGCCAAGGCCGGATCGATCATGCTCGATGGTCCGCTCTCCGGATCGCCGGTCACCGTCAAGGCCGGCAATGCCTCGGTGATGATCGGCGGCGATGAGGCCGCTTTCGAGCGCGCCAAGCCGGTGCTGCTCGCCATCGGCCCCAAGGTCATGCGCATCGGCGACAATGGCCTCGCCTGTCAGACCAAGATTGCCGTCAATCTGTTGCTGATGGTCGAGGTCATTGCTTTCGGCGAAGCCGTTGCGCTTGCGGAAAAAGGCGGCGTCGCGCGCGAGGCCGTGGTCAACGCCATCCTCAACAGCGTCGCGGCCTCGCCGGTGCTCGGCTATCGCGGGCCTTTCGTGCTCGACGGCAAGATGCCGGACGTGCCGCTCGCCGACGTGACGTTGCAGCAGAAGGACATGATCCTCGCGCTCAATCTCGGCCGCACGCTCGGTTCGCCGGTGCCGCTCGCGGCGGCGGCAAACGAAATGATGAACGCCTGCCGCGGCCTCGGCATCGACGGCAATGATTTCGTCGTCGCACATCAGGTTTATCGGCGCTTGGGAGGACAAAAATGACGTCGGGAGCAGAAAAATTCGGCGCCGCCTTGGCGGCCGGACTTAAAGGAGCGGCAAAGGTCATGAACGAAGGCCAGAAAACCCTGGCGATGTACCGCACCAACCTCAAGGACGTGCCGAAGGTCGAGGGCCTCAAGCGCGAAGACGGTTGGGTCGACATGCAGGTGCAATTCCTGATCGACAAGAAAACCGCCGGCACCGACAACGTCGTCGGCTGGACCGTGCTCAAGCCCGGCGCCAGCCACGAAAGCCATCGCCATCACAACTGCGACGAATTTTTCATCGTGCTCAAGGGCCAGGGCCACATCATCACCGGCGACGGCCTTGAACCGTCGGTCGAAGGCGACGTGGTGTTCTCGCCCCGCGACTGCTGGCACGGGTTCAATAACACCTCGAAAGAAGACGTCGTGCTGGTCTGGGGCTGGATGGGCGCTGGCACCATCGACGACTCAGGTTATGAAGTGCATCCGGAGCACCACAAGTAATTGGTCATTCCGGGACGACCCGAAGGGTCGGACCAGGAATCCAGGTGCTCCTCAAATTTTTCTGGATTCCGGGTTCGCTCGCAATGCTCGTGCCCCGGAATGACTGAGGGATCGAAAATGAAAGCCTGGGACCACCCGCTCATCCAAAAAGGCATGCCGCTGCAACTGGCGAAGCGGCAGGCGCGCATCGCCGCCGGCGAGCGTCCGCTCGGCTGGAAAGTGGGCCTCGGTGCGCCGGCCGCGATGGAAAAGCTCGGGCTCAAGGCCCCGGTGGTCGGCTTCCTGATGCAGCGCGCGCTGCTGCTGTCCGGCGGCACCCTTTCGCTGGAGGGTTACGTCAAACCGGTGGCGGAAGCGGAAATCTGCGTGCGCATGATGAGCGACCTGCGCGGCGGCGCGACGCCCGACACCGCGCTTGCCGCGGTGAAGGAGATTTTCCCGGCCATCGAAATCGCCGATCTCGATCCTGTGCCGACGCCGGACAATCTCGACGTCGTGCTGGAAGGCGACATCTATCAGCGCCACGTCATCCTGTGCGGCAATACGCGTTTCGGCGGCTCGACCGCAGGGCTGACGTCCCGCGTCATCCGCAAGGGCGCGCAATTCGCCAACACTACCGATCCGGAAGCGCTCACCGGCAAGCTGCCGGAGATCGTCGCGCATGTCGCCAATACCCTGTCGGCCTTCGGCGAGACCTTGAAGGCCGGTGACGTCATCATCACCGGCTCGATCACGCCGCCGATCATGCTGGAGGGCGACGACACCGAGTTGACGCACGCGCTCGATCCGATCGGGGAAGTGAGCGTCAGTTTCGCGCGGGATTGATTTCATCGTCCGCGCAGGCGGACGATCCAGCGCTTTAAGGACGAAGAGCTGGATACCGCGCCTTCGCGCGGTATGACGGTGGCCGCTAGCGCACGTCGAACACCAGCTTGCCGGTGAGATGCCGGCCTTCGCTGATCTTGTGCGCTTCGGTCGCCTGGCTGAGCTTGAAGTGCTTGATGGCCGGCGGCTTCACCGCGCCCATGCGCACCAGATCGACCATGCGTTCGAGATGAGCGCGGTCGCGCTTCACATCCGGCTTGAGCGTTTCGACATCGGCGCGGGTGACACCGTCCGGGCCCGGTGAAATCCAGACAAGCTTGCCGCCGGATTTGAGCACCTTGTAGCTGCCCTCGCGCACGCTGCCGCCGACCGTGTCGAACACGACGTCGCAGATCGGGCCGATCTTGGTGAAGTCCTCCTTGTTGTAATCGATGATCTGGTCGGCGCCGAGGCCGCGCACATAATCATGATTGCCCGCGCTCGCCGTCACGATCACTTTGGCGCCGATGTGCTTGGCCAGTTGCACGGCAAAGCTGGCGACACCACCGGCGCCGCCCTGAATGAGAATGGTTTGCCCGGCTTTCAGATGCGCGGTGTCCTCGATCGCGACCAGCGCGGTGAGGCTGGTCAGGCCAAGCGCCGCGACTTCGGCATGGCTGAGACTGTCCGGCTTCTTGGCGACGATGTTCGCCTTGATCGCAATCTTCTCGGCGTAGGCGCCTTCGATGCCCTGATCGGTGACGCCGAATACGGCGTCGCCCACCTTGAAGTCGGTCACGCCGGCGCCGACCGCGCTGACAATGCCGGAAAAATCGCGGCCGAGAATCTGCGGAAACTTGTCGAGCCGGTAGCGGCCATTGCCGGTGCGCACTTTGGGATCGGCGCCGTTGACGGAGGCGGCATGGATATCGACGACCACCTCACCGGCGCCGGCCACCGGATCGGGCGCGTCGCCATAGGTCAGTTTTTCGGCCCCGCCGTGCTCCGGCAGTAATACAGCCTTCATGGTCGTCTCCCCGTTTATCGGATGCCGCCGATAGCGCGGCTTTCGCCGAAGCCAATAGCACAGGCACATCCATGTTACCGGCTTTTGTCTTAGTCGCGGGCGCTTGCCATTCGCCCCGGATTCCCCATCTGCCATGGGCGTTACATTTTCCACTCAATGGGGACATCAACCCCAGAAGGAACCGCTCATGTCGTTGCTCTTTTCCGAGGCCAAGCTGGGATCGCTGACGCTGCAAAATCATATGGTGATGTGCCCGCTGACGCGCAGCCGCGCGTTGGGCAACATCCCCAACGATCTGATGGCCGAATATTACGGCCAGCGCGCCACCGCCGGCCTTCTCATTACCGAAGGCACCTCACCCTCGCCGAATGGCCTCGGCTATGCGCGCATCCCCGGCGTCTATTCCGACGAGCAGGTCGCGGGCTGGAAAAAGGTCACCGACGCCGCCCACGCCAAGGGCGCCAAGATTTTCGTGCAGCTGATGCACACCGGCCGTATCGGCCATCAGAATAACCTGCCGAAGGGCGCCAAGGTCGTTGCGCCGTCCGCGGTCAAAGCCGCCGGTCAGATGTACACCGATTCCGAAGGCATGAAGGATCATCCGGTGCCGGAAGCGCTCGACGCCGCCGGCCTCAAGGCGACGAAGGAGGAATTCGTCACCGCCGCGAAGAACGCCGTGAAGGCCGGCTTCGACGGCATCGAATTGCATGCCGCCAACGGCTATCTGCTCGAGCAGTTCATCCGCCCGAACAGCAACACCCGCACCGACGAATACGGCGGCTCGATCGAAGGCCGCGCGCGCTTCGTGCTGGAAGTTGCCGAAGCCTGCGTTGCCGCCATCGGCGCCGACAAAGTCGGCATGCGGCTGTCGCCGTTCGGCGTGTTCAACGACATGCCGCTCTATCCGGAACTGGAGAAGGACTACGCCTATCTCGCCGAAAAGCTCAACGCGATCGGCCTGGTCTACGTCCACCTCGTCGATCATTCGGCGCAGGGCGCGCCGGTCGTGCCGGATTCGATCAAGGCGACGTTCCGCAAGTCGTTCAAGAACACCTTGATCCTGTCGGGCGGCTATGACGCGGCGCGCGCCGAAGCCGATCTCGAGGCGAAGAAGGGCGACCTCATCGCTTTCGGCAAGGGCTTCCTCGCCAATCCGGATCTGGTCGCGCGCTTCAAGAAGAAGGCCGCGCTCAACGCGTTTGACGCCAGCACGTTCTACACGCCCGGCGCCAAGGGCTACACCGACTATCCGGCACTGACGGCCTGATACCGGCTGTCACTGAAGAACGCGCGGCGTGACACCCCCTCACGCCGCGCGTCTCTTTTTGTCCCGCCGCCGACCTGATAGAGGGTCGCCATGATTCCGTGGAAAGTTCTCGACGCCGCGAAGGTCCCCGGCGGCAAGGAAATGCTGACGCTGAAACAGCGCGGCACCGAATTCGTCATCGCGTTGGGCGACAATCAGCTCATGAGCAACCGGCTCAGTGCCACCGAACAGGCGCTGGCGACCATGGCCTGCGACAGCATGCGCGCCGCCAAGGCGCCGAAGATCCTGATCGGCGGGCTCGGCATGGGCTTCACCCTGCGCGCGGCCCTGAAAATTCTGAGCCCCGGCGCCCACATCGCCGTCGCCGAACTGGTGCCCGAAGTCGTCAAATGGGCGCGCGGCCCGATGGCCGAGATCTTCGCCGGCAGCCTCGACGATCCGCGCACCAAGATTCATGTGAAGGACGTCGGCGAACTCATCCGTGCCGCGCGGCTGGAATACGACGCTATCCTGCTCGACGTCGATAACGGGCCGGAAGGTCTCAGCCGCGTCGCGAACGACGCGCTGTATGACGACAAGGGTCTGCGCGCGGCGCATGCGGCACTCAAGCCGGGCGGCGTGCTGGCGATCTGGTCGTCGGCCCCGCACGAAGAATTCGCTGCGCGCCTGCGCAAGACACGATTCACGGTGAAGGAAATCGCCGTGCGCGCCAAGGGCCCGCGCGGCGGCGCGCAGCATCTGATCTGGACCGCGACACGCGCCAAACGGTCTGCCTGAAGCGCTAGGCGACGCGGATCACGGGCGCGGTGGGCTCTTCGTCGAGGGCAGCTTGTCCGCCACGGCGGACGCGATTGCGGCCCTCGCTCTTGGCGCGATAAAGCGCCTCGTCGGCCTGCTCCAGCAATGCCGAGAGTGTTGCGTCACCGATCACGCTCACAGCGATGCCGCAGCTCACCGTCGCTTTCACCGCAATCTCTTTCACAACGCGGCCTTCTTCGGCGAAAGCCGCGCGAATCCGGTCGGCGCGGATCATCGCCGGTTCGACGCCGGACCGCGGCAACACCAGCGCGAATTCCTCGCCGCCAAGCCGGCCGAAAATATCGTTCGGGCGCAGTGCCATATTCACGACGCCGCAGAATTTACGGATGACGGCATCGCCGATGGCATGGCCATGCGTGTCGTTGACCGCCTTGAACCGGTCGAGATCGAACATGACGACCGATGCCGGCACGCCATCCTTGCGGCACTGCGCCAGCGCCTGCTCGGCGCTGGCAATGAAGGACGCGCGATTGGCGATGCCGGTCAGCGAATCGATACCGGCGTCGTAACGCGCCGCCGCCTCGTTGCGGCCCTTCACCAGCGCGACCAGGCACATCGCCGAGCCGATCGAGAACAGGATGCTCTCGAAGTGGATGATGCCGAACATGCTGAGAAGCGGTGGCGCATGCGTGAACGCGCCGGTGACCACAGTTCCCGCGCCGATGAACATCACCGCGGCATGAACACACATGAAAAGAATCATCGGCCAGCGCGCCGGCAATTGCGGCGTCCGCGCTTGCCAGAACGCCACGGCCGTCGCCATCAGGTACAGCGTGTTGAGCACCAGTCCGAGTCCGGCAAGCGCGCCCCGGGCGGACGGTATTGCCGCCGCGAGAATGACGAGCACCGCGCCGCCCAGCACCACGGTAAGCGGCGTCGATTTGCGGTCATAAAGCCGGGCGCCCTGCCATTGCAGGCCGGCGGCGAGCGGCATGAGGATATTGCCAAGGACCAGCAGCAACGGATCGTGCCATACGGCGCCGAAGGCGAGCGACAGAATGCCGGCGGCGGCGACGAGACTGCCGCCACCCCAATGCAACAGCGCCGGAGGTTGCTGGTTGAGCCACCACGAGCCGATCAGCACCGAGCCCGAACAGGCAGCGACGAAACTCCCCATGACCATCAAGGTGGGAATGTCGAGCATCATGGGTCAGGTGCTTTTGACGACCGGGTGGTTGAGGCACGTCTGTGCCGATCGCGCCGACGATGCTGGAAATCCCATAAATCCAGCCTTTTAAATTCACTCGAATTGTCTGGATAATCTCTTTTTGGCCTGATTTGAGAGACCAGATCGCACCGTCGCGGTAAGGCTACACCGCGCACTCGCAAAATCGGCGGACACGGCTTATGTCTGGAGCGGACGGAGTAAAAGAATATGGACGACAATCTCTCCTCGCTCATCGATCGCGCGGGCCTCGATAAAGCCAAGGTCAAGCAGCTCATCGGCCGCGGTCTCGAAGGCGCCGACGACGGCGAACTGTTTCTCGAATATCGCCAGTCCGAGGTCATGGCCTTCGACAACGGGCGCCTGAAAACGGCGACTTACGACACGTCACAAGGGTTCGGCCTGCGTGCCGTCAAGGACGAGGCCGTCGGCTACGCCCACGCCTCCGATCTGTCGGAAGGCGCACTGGCCCGCGCCGCCGAGGCCGTGCGTGCCGTGAAGAGCGGCCACACCGGCACCTATGCCGACGCGCCCGGCCGCACCAACCGCAAGCTCTATGGCGACGACAATCCGCTCGGCGCGCAGGCTTTCGAGACAAAGGTGAAGCTGCTCGAGCAGATGGACGCCTATGCCCGCGCCAAGGATCCGCGCGTGCGTCAGGTGACGGCGAGCCTCGCCGCGACCTGGCAGGTGGTCGAGATTTTGCGCGCCGACGGCGAGACTTATCGCGACATCCGCCCGCTGGTACGCATGAACGTATCGGTCGTGGCCGGCAGCGGTGATCGGCAGGAATCCGGCAGCCATGGCGTCGGCGGCCGCGAAGGCTACGAACGCTTCATCGCCACCAACAACTGGCAGTCCGCCATCGACGAGGCCGTGCGTCAGGCGCTGGTCAACCTCGATGCCGTCGCCGCCCCCGCGGGCGAAATGGACGTCGTGCTCGGCTCCGGCTGGCCCGGCGTCATGCTGCACGAAGCCGTCGGTCACGGCCTCGAAGGCGACTTCAACCGCAAGAAGACCTCGGCCTTCGCCGGCCTGATGGGCCAACGCGTCGCCGCCAAGGGCGTCACCGTGATCGACGACGGCACACTGGCCTCGCGCCGCGGCTCGCTCTCCATCGACGACGAAGGCACGCCGACCAACCGCACCGTGCTGATCGAAGGCGGCATCCTCGTCGGCTACATGCAGGACCGGCAGAATGCGCGCCTCATGGGCATGAAGCCGACCGGCAATGGCCGCCGCGAAAGCCATGCGCATGTGCCGATGCCGCGCATGACCAACACCGCGATGCTCGCCGGCGACAAAGATCCGGCCGAGATTATCGCCTCGGTGAAGAACGGCCTCTACGCGGTCAATTTCGGCGGCGGCCAGGTCGACATCACCTCGGGCAAGTACGTGTTCCAGTGCACCGAGGCCTACAAGATCGAGAACGGCAAGGTTACCGCGCCGGTGAAGGGCGCCATGCTGATCGGCAACGGCCCGACCGACCTGCATCGCATCTCGATGATCGGCAACGACTTCGCGCTCGATCCGGGCATCGGCACTTGCGGCAAGAACGGACAGGGCGTGCCGGTCGGCGTCGGCCAGCCGTCGCTGCGCATGGACCGCATCACTGTCGGAGGCACGGCATGACCGACAGCGCCGTTTCGCCGCGTAAATCGTCGCTGCTGCGGTCGGTCGCCGAGATCGCCGCCATCGTGCTGGTCGTGATTGCGGCCAAGACGGCAATTGCCGAACCGTTCTATGTGCCGTCCGGCTCGATGGAGCCGACGCTGCTCATCGGCGACGAATTGCTGGCGACCAAGTTTCCCTATGGCTACAGCGCCGCGTCCCTGCCCGCCTTCGTCGTGCTGCCAACCGAACAGCGCTATCTCGGCGCGCTGCCGAAGCACGGCGACGTCGTCGTTTTCCGCTGGCCCGGCGACCGCTCGCAGGTCTGGGTGAAGCGCGTCATCGGCCTGCCCGGCGATCATATTTCGCTGGAGAACGGTCGGGTTTCGATCAACGGTACGCCGGTCGAGATGAAAGCCGATGGTGACGGCGCTGCCGAAACAGAGGATGGCAGTTCGATCACCGCGGCACGGTTCATCGAAACCCTGCCGGGCAATCGCGCGCATCCGATTTTCAAGCTGACGCGCAACGGGCCGCTCGACAATATTCCGGACACCGTGGTGCCCCCCGATAATCTGTTCGTCATGGGCGACAATCGCGACAACTCCGCCGACAGCCGCGTGCCGCTCGATCAAGGCGGCGTCGGCATGCTGCCGGTCGCCAATCTGGTCGGCCGCGTCGATGGCATCGTCGGCTCGTGGGATCTCGGCATGAAGGACCAGCCGGTCTGGACCTGGGCCAAGGGCTTGCGGCTGTCGCGGTTTTTCTCGGCCGTGAATTGATTTGTCATTCCAGGGCGCTTGCGCAGCAAGCGGACCTGGAATCCAGATATCGAAAATCGGTTGGCGTTCTGGATTCCGGGTTCGTGCCTTCGGCACGCCCCGGAATGACGACTAACGCACCACGCCCGAGATACAGCACGGCCGTGAACGCGGCGGTGTGACTTTTTCCTTGAGGAAGCAGCGCGGCGTGGTGCTGACATAGCCGGGCCGCGCGTACGTCCAGGCGCGGCATTTATTGTCGGCCTCGCATGCCGCCTTGCAGGCATCGCCATTGCTGTCCGCGGCGACATCGAGCGAGCGATAGTCGCCGCCGAGCCGATCGATGGAATATTCCACCGGACCGGTGCGCGGCTCGACCACGCCGGCACCGCGCACGCCGGAAATACAGCAGGTGTCTTCGTTGCGCGGCGTCACTTTGTTTTTCAGCCAACACGTCGCCGCCGTCGCCGAGGTGCGCGGGTAGGAGAAGCTCCAGGCGCGGCAGCGGCCATCACGTTCGCACCGCGCCGAACATTGTTCCGGATCACCGTTACGGATCGTGAAGGACTGATAGTCGCCGCCGCGCCGGTCGAAGCCGACTTGCGCCTGCGCGGCGGTGGCGAACGCCGTCACGGCCAGCGCGATGGCAGCGATGAAGCGGAACATGGGCCGCATGCGTGACGAACTCCCTGACGGATATCGTAACGCACGGTGAGGCGAAAAGGCGTCGCAACGAACTGTGTAGACAAAAATTTGCGCCCGCCGGAGGGGCCGGCGGGCGCGTGATCCGTTGCCGCGAGAGGGGATTCGCAGTTCGGATCGCCGGCCGATGAGAGGGATCGGCCGTTTTCGAATTCAGTCGTCAGACCGCGTGACGGGGCGCCCCGAGGGGACGCACGCCGAATTCCGCGTAGGCGCCACGCTGCGCGCGCGAAATGCCGCGATTCATCCGCCGTTCGATGGCGCGCTCGCGCAGCAGCGCGGTCGGATCTTCCCAGAACGGCTCCGAGAAGGCGTCATTCACGTCCGAACGGGTGATGCCGATGTCGGCGAGCATACGGCGATCGAGACCGGCCAGTTTCTTGGCGTCCTGACGGTGACTGCGTGCCTTGGCGAAAGCCTTGCCCCACTGGGCGGCGACGATCGCGAAGGACGCGAAGGCGCGCGACAGCGCACCGGCTCCGATCGGCAAAACGGGAACGTTCATGCTCATTTTCAGCTCCATCCGGTTCGCGGTTTGAAGCGTGAAGATCATCTTCGCCGCCCACCGCAGCCACCCGAAACCGGCACCCGATTCCGCTGGCGATGATTTCTTGAACCCGGGGGATTGATTAGTAAAACGAATGTTTCTAATCTAACCCATCAGAACGGATGATGTATCCCCAACGGCCAAAAGGCCCGCGATTTCAAGGATTTCCGTTCAGGAGCCTGTCATGACCACCCTGCTCGACATCGACCAACTGCGCAGCTTCATCGCCATCGCCGAGACCGGCAGCTTCACCAAGGCCGCCGAGGTCGTGAACAAGACCCAGTCCGCGGTGTCGATGCAGATGAAGCGGCTGGAGGAGCGCCTCGCCCGCCCGGTGTTCGCGCGCGACGGCCGCGCCTCGAAGCTCACCGAAGACGGCCAGCGACTGCTCGATTACGCGCGGCACATCGTCAAGCTCAACGTTGAAACCATCGCCGCCTTTTCCGATGCCGAATTGTCCGGCCGCGTGCGCCTCGGTGTGCCGGACGACTATGCCGACCGGTATCTCCCCGAGATCATGGCCCGTTTCTCGCGCGCCTATCCCGGCGTCGAGCTCAGCGTCATCTGCGAACCGTCGGTCGATCTCCTGGAGCGCATCGACGCCAACGAGATCGATCTCGCCATCGTCACCAATTGCGAGACCAAGCGCGCCGCCGAAACCTTCCGCCGCGAACGCCTGCTGTGGGTGACCTCGGCCCGGCATTCGACGCATACCGAGGAGCGCCTGCCGCTCGCGCTCGGACGTCCGACCTGTTCGTGGCGCCGCGTTGCCGTCGAGAAGCTCGAGTCGGTGAAGCGGCCGTACCGCGTCATCTATTCCAGTTCGAGCGCCGGCGCGGTCGCGGCCGCGGTGCTCGCCGGTCTGTCGGTGTCGGTGCTGCCGGAGTCCGGTCTTCGTCCCGGCATGCGCGTGCTCACCGCCGCCGAAGGGTTTCCCGAACTGCCGAGCTGCCGCATCGGCTTGGTGCGCAACGCGCATGAGAGCAAGGCCTTGGCCGACGCGCTGGCCGAACACATCGTGTCGTCGCTCGACAACCTGTCGGAAGCGGTCGCGGCGGAGTAGATGTTGTCGTCCCCGCGAAGGCGGGGACCCAGCGCTTTGCCAAGAGCTGGATCGTCCGCCTGCGCGGACGATGACAGCTAACAAATCTCCGCCACGGTCGCGCCCAGCACCCGCACCGCATCGGCCGGTGCCAGCTCGACTTGCAATCCCCTGCGCCCGCCGTTCATGACGATGCGCTCGAACGCCGTTGCCGATTGCTCGATGAACACCGGCACGCGCTTCTTCTGACCGAAGGGTGAAATGCCGCCGACGTGATAACCGGTGATGCGCTCGGCTTCCGCCGCGCCGAGCATCGCCGCGCTTTTGGCTTTCGCCGCCGCCGCCAGTTTTTTCAGATTCACTTCGCGGTCCGACGGCGCCAGCACGCAGACCACGGTGTCGCCGGCTTTCGCCATCAAGGTCTTGAACAAGCGTTGCGGCTCGATGCCGAGCGCTTCCGCCGCCTGCATGCCGATGCGCTCGGCACTGGGGTCATATTCATATTCGTGGAGCTGAAACGCGACGCCGGCTTTTTCGAGCGCGAGTGTGGCGGGCGTCGACTTCGCCATGACCCGGCCTAGTAAGCGTATTTGTCGAACATCGGTTCGACCGAGCCATTCCAGTCGTTGAAATACTGCTCGAGCAGTTCTTCCGCCGGCGTGATGCCGCGGGCGATGCTCTCTTCTAGCGGACGCAGGTAACGCGTCTCGTCGCGGCCATTGCGATCGAGCTGGTTGCGGCGTTGCAGGCCGCGCGTCGCCAGCCGCAGGGTTTCCTGCGCCAGGGTGAAGACGTTGCGGTTGCGGATCTCGGCGCGGAAGCCGCGCACCGGCACCTCGTCGCGCAATTTCTGGCGCTCGTCCGCGGTCCAGTCCTTGACCATGTCCCAACAGGCGTTGAGCACGTCCTCGTCGTAGAGCAGACCGACCCAGTAGGCCGAGAACGACGGCAAACGGCGCCACGGGCCGCAATCCGCGCCGCGCATTTCGAGATACCGCTTCAGCCGCACCTCGGGGAAAATCGTCGACAGATGATTGGCCCAGTCCGAGATGGTCGGCCGCTCACCTGGCATGACGTCGAGCTTGCCGGCGAAGAAATCGCGGAACGACTTGCCGGAGACGTCGATGTATTTGTCGCCGCGCTTGATGAAATACATCGGCACGTCGAGCGCATAGTCGACCCAGCGCTCGAAGCCCATGCCGTCCTCGAAGGCCCACGGCAGCATGCCGGAGCGGTTCTTGTCGGTGTCGGTCCAGATGTGCGAGCGGAACGACAGATAGCCGTTCGGCTTGCCTTCGGTGAACGGCGAATTCGCGAACAAGGCCGTCGCCACCGGCTGCAGCGCCAGCGAGACGCGCAGCTTCTTGACCATGTCGGCTTCCGACGAGAAGTCGAGGTTCGCCTGCACGGTGCAGGTGCGGTACATCATGTCGAGGCCGAGCGTGCCGACCTTCGGCATGTAGTTCGTCATGATCTTGTAGCGGCCCTTCGGCATCACCGGGATGTCGGCGCGGCTCCAATTGGGCGTCATGCCGAGGCCGAGAAAGCCGATGCCAAGGGGCTTGGCCACCTCGCGCACCTGCGCCAGATGCGCCATCAGTTCGGACGCGGTCTGGTGCACGTTGACGACCGGCGCGCCGGACAATTCGAACTGCCCGCCCGGCTCCAGCGAAATCGCGCCGCCGCCGGTGACGTCGAACATGCCAATGATGTTCTCGCCTTCCATGATCGGCTCCCAGCCGAGCAGATCATGCATGCCTTCGAGCAGCGCGCGGATGCCGCGCGGGCCGGCGTAAGGCACGGGATGGTGGCCGTCGACGGCGAACGGAAATTTCTCGTGCTCGGTGCCGACGCGGAACTGCGCCTTCGGCTTGTTGCCGGCTTCGAACCAGGCGACGAGCTCGTCGCGCGATTCGATGGGCGTCATATCGATCTGGTCACGAGCCATTCAGACAGTCCGGCGGATTTTCGGGGGAAAGCCCGAAAGGGCCGCGACCTTAAACATGGGGCGCGGCAAAGGGCAATGTGGGGTGGGTTGCGTTTTGCGCAGGTGTCGATGCCTTAAGTCGTGATGTGAGTCGACTTTTTAAAAGGTTTTTCTTCTTCACCCTCCCCTGGAGGGGGAGGGTCGGCCGCCGAAACGAAGTGAAGGCGGACGGGGTGGGGTGATCTCTCTAGAGAAGCTTTCACCCCACCCCGCTCGCTGTCGCTCGCGACCCTCCCCCTCCAGGGGAGGGTAAGAGAAGAAAGAGCTGGATCCCTGCTTTCGCGGGGATGAGCGGAGGAGAAAGCCGGGCCTTCATCCTTCGAGACGCCCACCTTCGCTGGCGCTGCGGTGGGCTCCTCAGGATAAGGGGTGAGAAATGCTCTCCTTAGGACGAGAGGTGACCGCCGGCTCCGATCACAACCCACAGTTCATATTTTGTTCTTTACCTCGGCCCGGCAATCGCTATTGATCTGCCCCATGCCCGAATTCACTCCGACCCAAGACGACGCCCTCAAAGCCGTAGCCGACTGGATGAAAGCCAAGCCCGGCACCGGCAATACGCCGCAGGTGTTCCGGCTGTTCGGCTTTGCCGGCACCGGCAAGACCACGCTCGCCAACCACATCGCCGACGACATCGACGGCGAGGTGAAGTTCGCCGCCTTCACCGGCAAGGCAGCCTCGGTGATGCGCGGCAAGGGCTGCCGCGGCGCCTCGACCATTCACAGCCTGATCTACCGCGCGCGCGAGAGCGGCGAGGAACTGCCGAGCTTCGACCTGTGGGACGAAGCGCCCGCCTCCAAGGCCGAACTCATCATCATCGACGAGTGCTCGATGGTCGACGCCGAGCTCGGCCGCGACCTGCTGTCCTTCGGCGTGCCGTTGCTGGTGCTCGGCGATCCGGCGCAGTTGCCGCCGATCCAGGGCGGCGGCTTTTTCACCGAGACCGATCCCGACATCATGCTGACGGAAGTGCATCGCCAGGCGCGCGACAATCCGATCGTGCGGCTGTCGATGGACATCCGCGCCGGCGAATATCTCGAGCCGGGGCGCTACGGCGACAGCGAAGTGGTGCTCAAGGCCGACCTCGATCCCGAGCGCGTGCTGAAAGCCGATCAGGTGCTGGTCGGCCGCAACAATACGCGCCGCGCCTATAATCAGCGCATGCGTCAGCGCCGCGGCTTCACCGAGGAGATGCCGGAAGCCGGCGACAAGCTGGTGTGCCTGCGCAACAACCGCAAGAAGGGCCTGTTCAACGGCGGCCTGTGGTCGGTGAAGGAACGCGGCGGCCGCAAGACCGGCATCATGACCATGCGGCTGTTGCCCGACGACGAAACCGCGACGCGCGGCGTCAAAGTGTCGGTGCGGCCGGAATGCTTCACCGGCGGCATCGACAAGATGGATTGGCAGCAGCGCAAGCCTTACGACGAATTCGATTACGGCTACGTGCTCACCGTGCACAAATCGCAAGGTTCGCAGTGGGACGACGTCGTGCTGTTCGACGAGAGCTTCGCGTTTCAGGAAAGCCGCGAGCGCTGGCTCTACACCGGCGTGACGCGGGCGGCGAAGCGGCTGACGGTGGTGATGTAGGAGCCGTCATTCCGGGACGCGAGCAAAGCGAGCGGACCCGGAATCCAGAGCGTCATTCGAATGTCTGGATTCCGGGTTCGCGCTAACGCGCGCCCCGGAATGACTACACCAACCCTTCCCGCTCGAAATGTGCACGTAGCAATTTCATGTTGCGGATGTTGGCGCGGAACATGACGTCGAAGGCGTCGCCCAAAATCGGCACGGCGCCCACGAGACCGTCGACCGCAACATTGCCGATCATGCGCGCGATGACATGCTTCGGCGCGCCGAGCGCATGCGCTTCCTTGACGATCCAGAGCGAAATCAGGGTCGTGACAGTATCGCCGGCGGCGGGCACCAGACCGATCAGCGCGTCGAGGCCCACGGTGATGCCGCCCGGCAGCACGATGGCGGAATCCATCAGATTGGCGAGCCAGTCGAGCCGCTCCAGCGCCATGCGGCGCGAATACGCATCATGCGTTTTGCGCGCGCCGAAGCCGCTGAAGTCGAAGCGCGAGAAGTCGATGGTGCGGGTGCGTGCCATCGAGAATAAATAGGCAGCGCGCGGGCGGGTGCAAGATTGTGTCAAATGACATGTCATTCCGGGGCGCCACGAAGTGGCGAACCCGGAATCCAGAAAATGAATATGACGCTGGATTCCGGGTTCGCGCTCCCGCGCGCCCCGGAATGACCTACGCCGCTTCCTTCTTCTTCGGCGCGAAGCGCCCGTAAAAACTCTCGCCCTTGGCGGCGAGTTCCAGCAGCAGCTTGTTCGGCGCGAAGCGCTTGCCGAATTTCGCCTCGAGCTTTTGCGCCAGCGCGACGAACTTTTTCGTCCCCATCATGTCGATGTAGGACAAAGCGCCGCCGGTGAAGGGCGCGAAGCCCCAGCCGAGGATGGAGCCGACATCGGCCTCGCGCACGTCGGTGACGACCTTCTCCTCGAAGGTGCGCGCCGCTTCCGCCGCCTGCGCGACGAGGAAGCGCTGCTTGAGCTCCTCGACATCGATGGCATCGACTTCTTCGCGCGACAACTTCTTCGGCTGCAGATCGGCGAGGCCCGGCCACAGTTTCTTCGGCGCGCCTTGCGGGTAGTCGTAGAAGCCCTTGCCGTTCTTGCGGCCGAAACGCTGCTGCTTCTCGACCATGTCCTCAAGCAGTTTCTTCTGCTCGGGCGGCACCGCGCCGGCGCCGAGATCGGCTTCGGTGGCGCGCAGGATTTTCAAGCCGAGATCGACGCCGGTCTCGTCGTTGAGCGACAGCGGGCCGACCGGCATGCCGGCCATGCGCGCGGCGTTCTCGATCAACGCGGCGGGCACGCCTTCGAGGAACATCAGGTGGCCTTCCTGGATATAGGCCAGCACGCAGCGGTTGGCGTAGAAGCCGCGCGAGTCGTTGACGACGATGGGCGTCTTCTTCACGGCGCGCACATAATCGAGCGCAGTGGCGAGCGCCTTATCGCCGGTGTTCTTGCCGAGAATGATCTCGACCAGCAGCATGCGGTCGACCGGCGAGAAGAAGTGGATACCGATGAAGCGCGGCTGGTCCTTGAACTCGGTGGCGAGCGAGGTGATCGGCAGCGTCGAGGTGTTCGACGCAAAGATCGCCTTGTCGCCGATCACGGCCTGCACCTTGGCGATGACGTCGGCCTTGACCTTGCGGTCCTCGAACACGGCCTCGACAATCAGGTCGCAATTCTTCAGCGCATTGTAGTCGCCGGTCGGCGTGATGAGCGCGAGCAGTTCGTCGCGCGCCGCACTCTTCATGCGGCCTTTCATGACACGGTCGGACAGCGCCTTGTGCAGCGCGGCTTTGCCCTTGTCGGCGGTTTCCTGATCGCGATCGATCAGCACCACCTGCATGCCGGCCGCGGCCGTCACCTGCGCAATGCCGGCGCCCATGAAGCCGGCGCCGATAACGCCGATCTTCTTGAGATTGGTCGCGGGCTCCGACGCCGGACGCCGCGCGCCTTTGTTGAGATCCTGCATCGACACGAACAGCGAGCGGATCATCGCCGCCGCTTCCGGCGAGCGCAGGATCTTGGCGAACCAGCGCGACTCGATGCGCAGCGCGGTGTCCATGTCGACCTGGAGGCCTTCATAGACGACCTGAAGAATGGCGCGCGCCGCCGGATAATTGTCGTAGGTCTCGCGGCGATAGATGGCGTTCGCCGGCGGGAAGGTCATCATGCCGGCCTTGGAATACACAGGCCCGCCGGGCAGCTTGAAGCCCTTCTCGTCCCACGGCTTCACCGCCTTGCCGCCGGCCTTGATCCAGTCCTTCGCCGCCTTCACCAGATCGCCCGCCGGCACGACGGCGTCGATCAGCTTGGAATTCTTGGCGCGGTCGAGCGACAGCTGATCGCCCTTGAGCAGGAATTGCAGCGCGTCGGCAGGCTGCATGATGCGTGCGATGCGCTGCGTGCCGCCGGCGCCCGGGAACAGGCCGATCTTGATCTCGGGCAGGCCGAGCCGCGTCTTCGGATTTTCCGAGGCGACGCGATAGTGGCAGGCGAGCGCCAGTTCGAAACCGCCGCCCATAGCCGTGCCGTTGATGGCGCAGACCCACGGCTTGCCGGATTTTTCCAGCCGCCGGTACAACAGCGACAGCTTGCGGCTTTCCTCGAAGACGAAACCGGCGGCGGCTTCCGCGCCTTCGCTCTTCACCTTGTCGGCGTATATCGCGCCCATGCGCTCGAGCATCGTCAGATCGGCGCCGCCGCAGAAGGCGTCCTTGGCCGAGGTGATGACCGCGCCCTTAATGGCGGCGTCGCTCGTCACCTTTTCGACCAGCGCGTCGAGTTCCTCGATCACGTCCATCGAGATGACGTTCATCGATTTGCCGGGCATGTCCCAGGTGATCAGCGCGATGCCGTCGGCGTCGACGTCGAGTTTGAAATTGGCCATGAGCGGAAGCTCCCAGAGTTTCTAGTACGGTTCGCCGGATTTGCGCGTGTAGCGCCGGTTGGCGCCGTCGCGGATGAAATGCATGTCGATGTCGGGATAGGTCACTTCTTCGGCCGGCTTGCGGCTGCCGACTTCGATGAACACCGCGTCGCGGTCGCTGCGGTTGATGAGGCAGTGGCCGTTCGGCACGCCGGCCTTCCAGCCGGCGGCGTCGCCAGGCTTGAGCACGGTCTCGCCGCCGTCCTCGCACAGCACGACTTCGCCCTGAAGCATGTAGACGAACTCGTCCTCGCCGTGCTGCCAGTGGCGCTGCGACGAGGCCGCGCCGGGCTTCAGCGTGCAGAGATTGACGCCGAACTGGTCGAGGCCGACGGCATTGCCGAGCCGCTTGCGGCTGCGGCCTTCGACGGCCTTGTAAAACGGCGCCGGATATCCGGTCGCGGTGTCGATAGCGATCTTGTCGATGTCGATCTTGGGCATTTCAGAATTCAAACCCGCTCGATGATGGTCGCGGTGCCCATGCCGGCGCCGATGCACAGCGTAATCAGCGCCGTCGACTTGCCGGTGCGCTCCAGTTCGTCGAGCACGGTGCCGAGGATCATGGCGCCGGTGGCGCCGAGCGGATGGCCCATGGCGATGGCGCCGCCGCAGACATTGATCTTGTCGTGGGGAATGTTGAGCGCCTGCATGTAGCGCAGCACCACCGAGGCGAAGGCTTCGTTGAGTTCGTAAAGATCGATGTCGCCGACCGACATCCCCGCCTTCTTCAACACCTTCTCGGTCACATCGACCGGACCGGTGAGCATGATCGCCGGCTCCGAGCCGATATTGGCGAAGGCCTTGATGCGCGCGCGCGGCTTCAAGTTATTGCGCTTGCCGGCTTCGGCATTGCCGACCAGCACCGCGGCGGCGCCATCGACGATGCCGGATGAATTGCCGGCGTGATGGACATGGTTGACCGTTTCAAGCTGCGGATAGCGCTGCACGGCGACTGCATCGAAGCCGCCCATCTCGCCCATCTGCACGAAGGACGGCTGCAACGACGCCAGCGTCTGCATCGTCGTCGTCGGACGCATGTGCTCGTCCTTGGCGAGAATGGTGAGACCGTTGACGTCTTTCACGGGCATGATCGCGTTCTTGAAGCGCCCCTCTTCCCACGACTTGGCGGCGCGCTTCTGGCTTTCGACGGCGTAAGCATCGACGTCGTCACGCGAGAAGCCGTATTTGGTGGCGATGAGATCGGCGGAAATGCCCTGCGGCAGGAAGTAAGTTTCAACCGCGATCGAGGGATCGACCGGCCAGGCGCCGCCCGCGGCACCGATGCCGACGCGGCTCATGGATTCGACGCCGCCGCCGATGGCGAGATCGTGCTGGCCCGACATGACTTCGGCCGCGGCGAAATTCACCGCGTCGAGACCCGAGGCGCAGAAGCGGTTGATCTGGATGCCGGGGACCGTATCGCCCAACCCGGCCACCAACGCCGCGGCGCGGGCGATGTCGCCGCCCGCCTCGCCGACCGGATCGACGCAGCCAAGCACGACATCGTCGAGCTGCTTGGCGTCGAGCTTGTTGCGGTCGCGCACGGCGGCGAGCGTCTGCGCCGCGAGATTGAGCGCGGTCACTTCATGCAGCGAACCGTCGGCCTTGCCGCGGCCGCGCGGGGTGCGCACGTGGTCGTAGATAAATGCGTCGGGCATTTTCGATCCTTTCGTCGTCATTCCGGGGCGCGCGGCACGCGCGAACCCGGAATCCAGAAACAACACTCTATCCCGCAGCCCTGGATTCCGCGTTCGCTTGCTACGCAAGCGCCCCGGAATGACAGAGGCATCACAAACTCCGCGCGATCAGCAGCTTCATGATCTCGTTGGTACCGGCATAGATACGCAGCACGCGGGCATCCCGGTAGAGGCGGGAAATCGGATATTCGTCCATGAAACCGTAGCCGCCAAAGAGCTGGAGGCAGCGGTCGACCACCGTGGCCAGAGTGTCGGTGAGGCGGTATTTGGCCATCGAGGCGGTCACGGTGTCGAGTTTGCCCTCCAGATGCAAGCCGATGCAGTGGTCGAGGAAAACCTTGGCGATGGTCGCGTCGGTCTTGCACTCGGCCAGTTCGAAGGCGGTGTTCTGGAAGTCGATGATCGGCTTGCCGAAAGCCTTGCGCTGCTTGGTGTAATCGACGGTCAGCGCCACCGCGCGCTCCATCATCGCCACCGCATGGACCGCGACGATGAGCCGCTCCTGCGGCAGTTCCTTCATCAGCTGGTAGAAGCCCTGGCCTTCCTCAGGTCCGAGCAGGCTTTCCGCCGGCAACTGCACGTCGTCGAAAAACAGTTCCGACGTGTCTGCCGAATCCATGCCGAGCTTCTTCAGTTTGCGGCCGCGGCGGAAGCCGTTGGCGCCGTCGGTTTCGACCACCAGCAGCGACACGCCCTTCGAGCCGGCCGCCGGATCGGTCTTGGCGACGACGATGATGAGATTGGCGTGCTGGCCGTTGGTGATGAAGGTCTTGGCGCCGTTGAGCTTGTAGCCGTTGCCGGATTTCTCGGCTTTGGTGCGCACGCCTTGCAGGTCGGAGCCGGTGCCGGGCTCGGTCATGGCGATGGCGCCGATCAGCTCGCCGGTGGCGAGCTTCGGCAGCCAGCGCTTTTTCTGCTCCTCGGTGCCGTAATGCAGGATGTAGGGCGCGACGATCCCTGAGTGCAAAGGCGCGCCGAAATCGTCGAAGCCGCCGAGCGAGAATTCGCGGTTGATCACCGCCTCATGGGCGAAAGTGCCGCCGGCGCCGCCGTAGTCTTCCGGCATCGCGGCGCACAGCAGACCGGCGGCGCCCGCCTTGTCCCAGACGTCGCGCTCATACATGCCGGCCTCGTGCCAGCGATTGATATGCGGGGTGTATTCGTCGGCAGTGAAGCGCCGCGCCTGCTCCTCGAGCAGAACGAGGTCCTCTGTCATCCACGGCGGCCGCGGAACGTTGAGGGCTTCCATTGAGGCGTTTCCCGGCGACTCAGGCTTTCGGGGGACAATAGAGGGGGTGCGTGACGGAATCGAGAGTGAACCAGCCTTCCGCTCGCCCCCGCCAAAGCGGGGGTCCAGTTCTGGAAGCTGGATTCCCGCTTTCGCGGGAATGAGCGGAGACCAACTTTGCCCCGGCGGTTCGGGGTGCTACCACCGCCCGGCCGGGACTGACACATGACACCTCACGCGGATATCGATTCCAGCAGCGTCGCCGACTCGCGCGCCGCCTGGTTGCGTTTAAGCGTCGCCGTGCTGCTGGCGACGCTCGGCGGCGCCGGCATGTGGACCTACATGGTGGCGCTGCCCGCGATTCAAGCCGATTTCGGCATCGGCCGCGGCGAAGCCTCCCTGCCCTTCACCTTCGGCATGATCGGCTTTGCCTGCGGAGGCGTGCTCATGGGCAAACTCGCCGACCGCTTCGGCATCGCGGCGCCGATCGCCGTCGGCACCCTCATGCTGTCCGCCGGCTACGCGCTGATCGCGCTGGCCGGCAATGTCTGGCAGGTCGCGCTGGCCCAGGGCCTGCTGGTCGGCATCGGCTGTTCGGCGAGTTTCGGTCCGCTGATGGCCGACACCTCGCACTGGTTTGTGAAGCGCCGCGGCATCGCCGTCTCGATTGCCGCCGCCGGCAATTATCTCGCCGGCGCGATCTGGCCGCCGGTGGCGCAGCATTTCATCGCCAGCAACGGCTGGCGGCCGACGCATATCGGCATCGGCCTGTTCCTGCTGGTGGTCATTCTGCCGCTGTCGCTGCTGATGCGGCGGCGCATCGCGCATGGCGAAAGCCGGGCCGCCAGCGCCGCGTTGGCCAAGCGCCAGGCGGAAAGTCCGATCTCGCCAGGAACGCTGCAGACCTTGTTGATGCTCGCCGGCGTCGGCTGCTGCGTGGCGATGTCGATGCCGCAGGTGCATATCGTCGCCTATTGCGGCGATCTCGGTTACGGCGTGGCGCGCGGCGCCGAAATGCTGTCGCTGATGCTGGGCTGCGGCGTCATCAGCCGCGTCGCGTCCGGCTACATCGCCGACCGCATCGGCGGTGTGCGCACGCTGCTGCTCGGCTCGGTGCTGCAAGGCGTCGCGCTGTTTCTCTATCTCTGGTTCGACGGGCTGGTGTCGCTCTACGTCATCTCGGCGCTGTTCGGCCTGTTCCAGGGCGGCCTGGTGCCGAGCTACGCCATCATCGTGCGCGAATATTTTTCGCCGAAGGAAGCCGGCACCCGCGTCGGCCTCTGCATCATGGCGACCTTGCTCGGCATGGCGCTCGGCGGCTGGATGTCCGGCGTCATCTTCGACATCACCGGCTCCTACCGCGCCGCCTTCCTCAACGGGCTCGGCTGGAATCTGCTCAACGTCGCCATCATGACGTGGCTGCTGGTGCGCAACAGGCCGCGATTGATATTGCGGACGGCCTAGTCATCTTTTTTGTCGCGGCGCGGACTTTTCCCGGAAAATTTCTACAGATATGCAATGCTGTTTATGGCGCAAGCCAAAACGAGACGGTAGTCTCGCTTTCGGGAATCGGTGGGGCTCTCACGGAATGCATTTCGACATCGCGCGCCCGGATGCCGTTCGGGCGATCAATCAGCGGTGGCTGCTGAAGTTCTGGATGCGGCATCGCGGTCTCAATGGCGGCGCGCCGAAGTGGCAGGACGTCAAGCCGGACGAGCTCAGACGCGTCGCGGACAGCGTCAGTTTTCTCGACGTCACCGGCGAGCCGCAGCGCTTTTTCATTCGCGCTTATGGGCCGGGCGTTACCAAGCTCTACGGCGAAGACGCGCGCGGGCGTTACCTGAACGACATCGTGCCGCGCGACCGTCACGACAGCGGCCTGATGCCTTACCGGCACAGTTGCACGACGGGCCTGCCGGTCTACACGACCCTCGATGTTCCGGACGACAAGGGCCGTATCATTCACTTCGAGCGGCTGATCCTGCCGTTTTGCGGCGAGACCGGCGCCGTCGAGCGCATCCTTTCGGCCTTCGAATTCGTCTGCGTCGACGGCGCCTTCGACGATGGCGCGCTCAACAAGCTGCGCAACGGCGCGCTCAAACTCAAGCTCTGCGCCACGATCGATATCGGCGCAGCCGGGGCGTAGCGGTTAAAACGCTTCCGCCGGCAATTCCATCACCGCGCCCGCGCCGGCCTGGATGCGCGCAAGATGCGCGGCGGTTTCCGGCATCATGCGCTCCATGAAGAATTTCGCGGTGACGAGCTTGGCGGCAAAGCGCGGATCGGCGCCGGTGCCGATCTTGGCCTGCGCGGCGTCGGCGATCTTGCACCACATGTAACCGAGCGCGACGAGACCAAACATGTGCATGTAGTCGGTGGCGCCGGCGCCGGCGTTGTCGGGCTTGGCCATCGCGTTCTGCATGAACCACATAGACGCCTGTTGCAGATGGCTCGCGCCGGTGCCGAGCGAGGTGACCAGCGGCTTCATCTTCTCGTCAGCGGATTTTTCCTTCACGTAAGCGCCGATCTCACCGAGGAACGCCATCAACGCGCGGCCGCCATCCTTGCCGAGCTTGCGGCCAACAAGATCCATCGCCTGCACGCCGTTGGCGCCTTCATAGATCTGCGCGATGCGCGCGTCGCGCACAAACTGCTCCATGCCGTGCTCGGCGATGTAGCCGTGACCGCCATACATCTGCTGCGACATCACGGCATTGGCGAAACCGGCGTCGGTGCAGACGCCTTTCACGACCGGCGTCAGCAAGCCCATGAAATCGTCGGCGGCCTGCTTTTCCTTCTCGTCCTGCGAACGATGCGCGATGTCGCCTTTGAGCGCGGTGAACAGCACCAAAGCGCGCGCCGCTTCGTTGAAGGCGCGGATCGTCATCAGCGTGCGGCGCACGTCCGGATGCACGATGATTGGGTCGGCCGGCTTGTCGGGAAATTTCGTGCCGGTGATGGCGCGGCCCTGCAAACGTTCTTTCGCGTAGATCGCGGCGTTCTGATAGGCGACCTCGGACTGCGCGAGACCTTGAACGCCGACACCAAGTCTTGCTTCGTTCATCATCGTGAACATCGCCGGCAGGCCGCGGTTCTCGATGCCGACCAGCCACCCGACCGCGCCGTCATAATTCATGACGCAGGTGGCATTGCCGTGAATGCCCATCTTCTCTTCGATCGAGCCGCAGGACACGCCGTTCTGCGCGGCCAGCGAACCGTCTTCCTTGACCATGAACTTCGGCACGACGAACAGCGAAATGCCCTTGGTGCCGGCCGGTGCGCCTTCGATGCGCGCCAGCACCAGATGGATGATGTTGTCCGACATGTCGTGTTCGCCGGCGGAGATGAAAATCTTGGTGCCGGTGATCTTGTAGCTGCCGTCGCCCTGCGGCACGGCCTTCGTGCGCAACAATCCGAGGTCCGTGCCGCAATGCGGCTCGGTGAGGTTCATGGTGCCGGTCCAGACACCCTCGACCATCTTCGGCAGATATTTGGTTTTGATCTCCTGCGACGCATGCGTGAGCAGCGCGGCGATGGCGCCCTGCGTCAGGCCCGGATACATGGCGAAGGCCATGTTGGCCGAACAGAAGTACTCATTGACCGCGACGGTCATGGTGGCGGGCAAAGCCTGGCCGCCGAATTCCTGCGGCACCGAGATGCCGATCCAACCGCCTTCGATGATCTGCTTGTAGGCGTCCTTGAAGCCGGTGGGCGTCGTCACCTTGCCGTCGGAGTGGCGGGTGCAGCCTTCCTTGTCGCCGACGCGGTTGAGCGGGGTCAGGACTTCCTCGGAAAACTTGGCGGCTTCGCCGAGGATGGCCTCGATCACGTCGGGGGAGGCATCGGCAAAGCCCGGCAAATTGCCGTAGCGGTCGATATGCAGCACGTCGTTGAGCAGAAACAACGTGTCTTCGACCGGCGCTTTATATGTCGGCATCGTCCCCTCCGGATTTTTCCGCCCTCGCCACGAGCCGAGAGGCCTGCGGCGTTAACCATTCGTTAACTAATGAGCGGTTGCGACCGATTAAAGATCGGCCGGCGTTTCCCCACAACAAGAGCCAAGGATGACTTGTCCCGCTTTCAGCGGCGTTAAGGCGGCCGGAACCCGGCGGCAGGGAAATTCCCGTTAAAATCCAGCACTTCGGCCAAAAGTTAACGGCCTGTTTACCGTATCCGGCAAAAAGTCGGACCGTGGACTGAGAACCGCGCGCGCCTGCACTCGACGTTAACGCAACGCCGGTTCCACGAGAGCCTACCCGGGGTCTCGATCTCCTCCACCACGATTGTGGACGTGAGCATGAAACTGAGCGTGCCGTGGAGTGTCAAAGGAATACGGCCGGAAGCGCGCGAAACCGCGCGTGAAGCCGCGCGCCGTTCCGGCATGTCCTTGGGCGAGTGGCTCAACACCGTCATTTTGCATCAGGCCGCGGAAGACGGCTCCGATTACGACGACGATGAAGTTGTCGACAGCCGCGAACTGACCGCGGTCAACCAGAAGCTCGACGACCTCTCCCGCAAGATCGAACATTTCGCCCGCAAGAGCGCCAAGGGCCCGGAAGCCTACGCACCGAAGCCGCGCGAGCAGGATGACAGCGGCCAGATCGCGGCGCTGATCGATCGCCTCGACCGCCGGCTCGACCAGTTCGTCAGCCAGTCGCGGCCGATCGAATCGCCGCCGGTGCAGCCGCAGATCCATCATCATATGCATCCGGCGATGCAGCCCCCGATGCAGCCGCATCCGGTCATGCAGCAACAGCCGCCAATGCCGCGGGCCATGACTCCGCAGATGCCGCCGCAGATGAACCCGCAGCCGGGTTTTCAGCAGGCACTGCCGAATGTGCCCCCGGTGCGCATGCCGCCCGCGCTGGATTTGGCGATTGCCGAAATCGCCGCGCGCCAGCGTGCGCTGAACGGCCAGCCGCAGCTGGGTCAGCAACCGATGGCGGCCGCGCCGCAACGCCAGCAGGCGGCGCCCGCCGTGGTCCAACCCGCGCCGCAGCCAGTGCTGATGCCGGTGCCGCAGCAGGATCTGTCGGGTCTCGAGGATCAGCTCCGCAAGATCACCAATCAGATCGAAACCCTGCGCAAGCCGGGCGTCGAGGAAGCCATCAACGCCTTGCGCGCCGAACTCGGCGACATCGCGCATGCGCTGACCGACGCCATGCCGCGCCAGGCGATCGACACCATTGAGCGCCAAATCCAGGGCCTCACGCACCGCATCGCTGAGGGCAAGCAGGCCGGCGTCGATGCCAACCAGCTGACCGGCGTCGAACACGGCCTCGCCGAAGTGCGCGACGCGCTGCGCACGCTGACGCCCGCTGAAAATCTCGTCGGCTTCAACGACGCCGTCGCCGGACTGGCGCACAAGATCGACCTGATCGTCGCCGACAAGAACCCCGAGACACTGCACCAGCTCGAACACGCGATCACGACCTTGCGCGATATGGCGAGCCATGTCGCCTCGACCGACGCCGTCACCGGCCTCGCGCAGCACGTCGAGCAACTGGCCGACCGCGTCGAGCATCTCGCGGCGGCGGCGTCCGGCAGCGACGCGCTCAACCATCTCGAACACCGCATCACGGCGCTGGCCGACGCGCTGGCGCAGCGTTCCGAAGCCGGCGCCAATGTGCCGCCGATGCTGGAATCGCTGGTGCAATCGCTGTCCGACAAGATCGAACTGATCCAGCAGAACCGCGGCGACTCGCTCGCCTCCACGCACCTCGAAGATCAGATCGTGGCGCTGGTACAGCGCCTCGACGCCTCGGATTCTCGCCTCGGCCACCTCGAAGCGGTCGAACGCGGCCTCGCCGATCTTCTGGTGCACATGGAAGAGCTGCGCACCAACAAGACCAGCAGCGGATTGCGCGCCGAGCCGTCGCCGGCCGTTGACGATCTCAAGAACGACATGGCCCGCACGCAGGATGCGCTGCATCAGGTCAACGGCACGCTCGGCACCTTGGTCGACCGCCTGTCGAAGCTCGAAAGCGGCATTCGCAGCGGTCCGCAGCCGGCCGCCGCGCCGCCGATGGCGCCGCCGCCGACGCCGATGGGTCATCCCATGGGCGACCATGCGGCCGTGCCGGCGCGCAAGCGTCCGGTCAGCGTCGAGGAATTCAACGAAGCGCGCCAGCCGATCGGCCGCGTCGTGGCCCGTGCGGTCGTCGATCCCCAGCCCGCGCAGCATTTCGTGGCGCCGCAGCCTGAGCCCGTTCAACAGCATTACGAAGAGCCGCGCTTGGCCCAACCGGCGCAGCAGCAATTCCAGCAGCCGGTGCAGCGCCAGGCGCCGCAACAGCAGGCGCCTGAGCCCGCGCCGGCGCAGAAGCGTCTACCGCAAGCGCACAATCTGCCGATCAATCCCGACCTGCCGCCGGACGAGCCGCTCGAACCCGGTTCGGGTCCGCCGAAATTCCGCGCCAACCCCGGCGCGCGCATTGCCGCGTCCGAAGCCGCCCTCGGCGGCGCCGGTCCCAATGCCGCGGCCGGCAAGTCCGGTTTCATCGCCGCGGCGCGCCGCGCCGCCAACGCCGCGTTGCAGACCAAGGCCGAGCGTTCGCCGCCGCCGCCCGTCGCGCCCCTGGCCGACATCATGGAACTCGATGATCCGGACGCGCCGTCGCTGCGCGGCAAGCTGGTGAAGCGGGTCAAGCAGCTGTTCATCGCCGCCAGCATCGTCGCCGTCACGGTCGGCGCGGTGCAGATCGCCGGCACCTATTTCGAATTCGGCAAGGGCAGCAGCACCAAGACTGCCAGCCGCGTCGCCGACGACGATCTCGATACCGGTTCGACACCCAAGCGCGCCGCCAGTCCGCTGGCGCCCGCCCGCCCGTCCGGCGCGACGTCCATTGTCTCGCCGCCGCTCGACTACACGTCGCCGAGCATGACGCAGTCCATGCCGTCGCTGCTCAGCCCGCCGGTGATGACATCGCGGCCCGCGACCGTGCCTGCGCCGGCTGCCGCGCCGATCGCTTCGGCGGACGTGACCGGCTCGATCCCGATGCCGAATGTCGCCCGCACGCCGGTGACGCTGCCGTCCAATGCGCCGACCGCCTCGCTCACCGACCGTCTGCCGGCCGCCATCGGCGGCAACAAGCTGCGCAGCGCCGCCATCGCCGGCGACGCCGCCGCGTCCTACGAAGTCGCGGTGCGCTTTGCCGAAGGCCGCGGCGTTCCGGTCGCGCTCGACGATGCCGCGCGCTGGTTCGAGCGCGCCGCCGCCAAGGGTCTGGCGCCCGCGCAGTTCCGTTACGCCAGCCTGCTCGAAAAGGGCCAAGGCGTGAAAAAGGACCTCGTCACCGCGCGCAAGCTGTACCTCGCCGCCGCCGGCAAGGGTAACGGCAAGGCCATGCATAACCTCGCGGTGCTCTACGCCGAAGGCGCCGATGGCAAGCCTGACTACGTCAACGCGGCGCAGTGGTTCCGCAAGGCCGCCCAGCGCGGCGTCGCCGACAGCCAGTACAATCTCGGTGTGCTGTGCGCCCGCGGCCTCGGCACCGAAAAGAATGCCGCCGAGTCCTATCAGTGGTTCTCGCTGGCCGCCGCGCAAGGCGACAAGGAATCGGCCAAGAAACGCGACGAAATCGCCACCCACATGGATGCCGAGACCCTCGCCGCCGCCCAGCGCGCGGTGCAGAACTTCCAGGTCGAGCCGCAGCCGCAGGATGCGATCGCGGTGGCGGAGCCGGCCGGTGGCTGGGATGGCATCAGCAGCGCGCCGACGGCCCGCCCCCGTCAGGTCGGTCCGCTGTCGCTCGGCTCGCTGCAGACCAGCAACCGCTAGACCCGGCATTAAGGGTCTAGCCAAACTTTCATTTGCAAAAGCCGTCGGCGGTGGGATTGTGCGCCACAATCACCGGCGATTCATCGCGCGCCGGTGTTAACACTGCGACGTAATTGCCGGCTCGGGCCGGCTCCGGGGCCACCTGGCCTCAAACCCCGGACGATGCCGTTTGCAAATTTACCTGCCGATCGCCGATCTGCCCGTCAACATCTTCCTCGTCCTGGGGATGGGGCTCGCGGTCGGCTTCATCTCCGGCATGTTCGGCATCGGCGGCGGCTTCCTGATGACGCCGCTGCTGATTTTCATCGGCATCTCGCCCGCCGTCGCGGTGGCGAGCGTCGCCAGCCACATCGCCGCCTCGTCCTTCACCGGCGCGATCAATTACTGGCGTAAGCGTGCCATCGACCTGGCGCTCGGCATGATGCTGCTCAGCGCCGGCATTCTCGGCACCGCGGTCGGCGTCTGGCTGTTCACGAAATTGCGCGAGATGGACCAGCTCGATCTCATGATCGGACTGTCTTACGTGACGCTGCTCACCGCCGTCGGCGGTATGATGATCTATGAAGCCGTGAAGTCCGAGTTGCGGGCGCGGCGCGGCATGCCGGCGACCTTGCGCCGCCCCGGCAGCCACACCTGGCTGCACGGTCTGCCGCTGAAGATGCGCTTCAAGCGCTCCAAGATTTACGTCTCCGCCATTCCGGTGTGGGCGATCGGCTTCACCATCGGCTTTGTCGGCGCCATCATGGGCATCGGCGGCGGCTTTCTCCTCGTGCCGATGCTCATTTATTTCCTGCGCGTGCCGACGGCGACCGTGATCGGCACGTCGATGGTGCTGACGCTGATCACGATGGCGTCGGCGACCGTGATGCATGCCGCGACCAATCATCTTGTCGACGCCGTGCTGGCTTTGATCCTGATGGTCGGCGGCGTCATCGGCGCGCAGTTCGGCGTGCGCACCGGACAGAAGATGCGCGGCGAACGCCTGCGCCTGCTGCTGGGCTTGTTGGTGTTCGCGGTCGGCCTGCGCTTTGCCTATCAGTTGGTCGTCGTGCCGGACGATTTCTATTCGCTGCGTCTGGTGGGGATGGAATGATGCGGCATCGCGCCCTCATCCTTGCCCTCGCCTTGACGCTCGGCGGCGTTGCGCCGGCGATGGCCGAGCGGCTGGTGGTGTCGCTGTCGAACCACCGCATCGCCATTACGTCGAGCTTTGTCGGCGACGATCTGGTGCTGTTCGGCACCATCGAGCCCGATCCCGGCAAGACCTTGCCGCAGGCAAACTATAATCTCGTCGTCACCGTGTCCGGCCCCAGTCAAACACTGAAGACCCGGCGCAAGGAACGCGTCGCCGGCATCTGGGTCAATGTCGACTCGCGCGAATTCCTGCGCGTGCCGTCCTATCTCGCCATCCTCACAAACCGGCCGGTCGAGACCATCGCGCCGGTGGATACGCGGCGCAGCCTGCAGCTCGGGCTCGACAACTTTCTGCTGACGCAGCGCGTCGGCGGCGATTTCGCCGACACCGTGCCCGACGATCCGTTCCGCCTGGCGTTCGTGCGGCTGGAGACGCAGCACGGCCTGTACCGGCAGGACAGCACGGCGGTGACCTTCCTGACTCCGACGGTGTTCCGCGTCGCGATTCCGATCCCGTCGAACGTGCCGACCGGCAATTTCAACGTCGATGTCAAACTGTTCGCCAATGGCGCGATGGTGACGCGCACCGGCACCGCGCTGGAAGTGATCAAGGCCGGCTTCGAACAATATGTCGCCGACGCCGCGCGTGACCGCGGCCTGCTCTACGGCATGGTCACGGCGCTGATGGCTTTGTTCATCGGCTGGTTCGGCAGCGTGGTGTTTAGGAGGGATTAGCCTCTCACCATCATCGTCCAGACTCTCCGCCGTCATCGTCCGCGAAGGCGGACGATCCAGCCCTTCGTACCGACGTGAAAAGACAGCGCTGGATACCCCGCCTTCGCGGGGTATGACGGAGGGAGCGGGGTACGACGCGGATCGTTCGCGGACGATGACGTCAAGAGCCGTCAATCCGCCAGGCACCTTTTCGCGGTGAAGGCGTAGAGCCGGCCTTCGCCGAGCATATGCGCCGTGAAGGCGAGCGTGCCGAACAGATCGGCGAAGGCCGCGTCGCGAATGTTCAAGCCACCAGTGAACGAGCCGAAGGCCGGCATCACCATGCGCGTCTCGTCGGCGGCAAAGCAGCGGCGGCTGACCGCACGGCCGCGATGCGCGATGCGCGCCACCGGATGCAGATGGCCGCAGACTTCATTGGCAAAGCCGGTCGGCAGATGACGGAAGGTCAGCGCGCCGAGAACCACGGTTTCGTGGAACGAGCCGCCGATGTTCTCCGCGGGCTCCGGATCGTGATTGCCGGTAATCCAGATCCAGTCCCGGCCGCGTTGCAGCGCCGACAGGCTTTCGCGATCGCCCGGCTGCAGCCGCGCCGGGCCGCCGCCGTCATGAAAACTGTCGCCGAGCGCGATGACCATGCGCGGCGCGTACTGCGCGATGAGTTTCGCCAGCCGCGCCAGAGTCGCCGCCGTGTCGTAGGGCGGCAGGAACTGGCCGCGCGCGGCGTAGCTCGAGCCTTTTTCAAGATGCAGATCGGCGACGACGAGCACGCCGTGCTCGGGCCAATACAAAATGCCGGAAGGATCGGCGACGAGCGCCGCGCCAGCGAGAAGAATGTCGTGTCGCCTCTCTTCACCTCCCCCCTTGCGGGGGAGGTCGACCGGCGCAGCCGGTCGGGAGGGGGGTGAGTCATCCGGCGCGAACTCCGCAGCATACCCCCCTCCCCAACCCTCCCCCACAAGGGGGGAGGGAGAAGAAAGAGCAGCGCTTCGATTTAATGCACCGCGTTTCAACTCATCGCTTCCTTGATCAGATCGTCGGCGGCTTCGGCCAGCAGCGCGTCGCCGGCCTCGCCATAAACCGTCTCGCGGCCGATCTCCAGCATCACGGGAACCGCGAGCGGCGAAACGTGGTCCAGGGCTTTATGGACGATTCGGCCACGGACGCGCGAGAGCATTTCGCCGAGCCGCTTGATGTCGAGCAAACCGGTCGACGCGTCGGCACGCGCCGCCCGCAGCAGAATGTGATCCGGCTGATGTTTGCGCAACACGTCATAGACGAGGTCGGTGGAAATCGTCAGCTGGCGGCGGGACTTTTCCTCGCCCGGGAACCTTCGCTCGATCAGGCCGGCGATGATGGCGCAGGAGCGGAAGGTGCGCTTCATCAGCGCCGATTCGGCGAGCCATTCCTCGAGATCGTCGCCAAGCATGTCTTCGTTGAAAAGTTCCGCCAGCGACAGGTCGCCGCGCGTGACGCGCTGACCGAGATCGCCGAGACCCCAGACGGCGAGCGCATATTCATTGGCGACAAAACCGAGCGGCTTCATGCCGGCCCGCTCCAGCCGGCGCGTCAGCAGCATGCCCAGCGTCTGGTGTGCCAGACGGCCCTCGAACGGATAGCAAACGAGATAGAATTTCTCGCCGCGTGGAAAGGTCTCGACCAGCAGATCGCCGGACGGCGGCAGCATCGAACGCCATTGCTGGATCTCGAGCCACTCGCGCACCTGCGCGGGCAGCGCACGCCAGGCGTCCTTGTCGGCGAGAATGCCGCGCACGCGCGCCGCGAGATAAGTCGACAGCGGAAACTTGCCGCCCTCATACGACGGCACTTTCGGATCCTTGGCATTGGAACGCGAGACGTAGACTTCGTCCTCGACAAGCGCCTCGTATTTCAGGACTTCGCCGGCGAAAACGAAACTGTCGCCGACATTGAGCATCTCGACGAAATATTCCTCGACCTGCCCGAGCATCCGCCCGCCGCGCGGGATCATCGCCGAGCCGCCGCGACGCGAGCGCATCAGCCGCACCTTCAGCATGTCGGCTTCGACGATGGTGCCGATATTCATGCGGTAGCGCTGCGCGACGCGCGGATGCGTGACGCGCCACTTGCCGTCCTTGCCCTGCCGGATTTTGGCGAAGCGTTCGTAGGCCTTCAGCGCGTAACCGCCGGTGGCGACAAAATCGACGGCGGCGTCGAAATCGCCACGCGTCAGCGAGGCGTAAGGCGCCGCGGCGCGCACTTCGGCGAACAGCTCATCCGACGTGAACGGTTCGCCGCAGGCGCGGCCGAGAATGTGCTGGCACAGCACGTCGAGCGCGCCAGTCCGCAAAGGCGGCGTGTCCTGCGCATTGTCTGCGACGGCGTCGATGGCAGCGCGGCATTCCAGCACTTCGAAGCGGTTGGCTGGCACCAGCACGGCTTTCGACGGCTCATCCCAGCGGTGGTTGGAGCGGCCGACGCGCTGCATCAGGCGCGAGGAGCCTTTCGGTGCGCCGACATTGATCACGAGATCGACGTCGCCCCAGTCGACGCCGAGATCGAGCGACGAGGTACAGACCACCGCGCGCAGTTTGCCGGCCGTCATGGCGTCTTCGACTTTGCGGCGCTGCGCGACATCGAGCGAGCCGTGATGCAAGGCGATGGCAAGGTTGTCGTCGTTGACGCCCCACAGTTCCTGAAACAGGAATTCGGCCTGCATGCGCGTGTTGACGAAAACGAGCGTCGTCTTGTGCTGCTTGATGAGGCCGTAGATTTCGCCGAGCGCATGGCGCGCCGAATGCCCGGCCCAAGGCAGACGCTGCTCCGTGTCGAGCATCGACACCTGCGGCGGCACGCCGGACGCGGCAACGACGAGATCTGCCATGCTCTGAGAAGAATTGGCCGCGCCTTCCAGCGGCTGCGGCACCAGATAGCGGCACAGTTCATCGGGATCGGCGACCGTCGCGGACAGCCCCACGGTGGCAAGCTGCGGCGCCAGCTTGAACAATCGCGCCAGACCGAGCGACAGCAGGTCTCCCCGTTTGGACGTCACCAGCGAATGCAGTTCGTCGAGGATGACACGCTTGAGCGTGCCGAACAGATAGGGCGCGTCGGCGGTGGCAAGCAGTAGCGCGAGCTGTTCGGGCGTGGTCAGCAAAATATCCGGCGGATCGCGACGCTGGCGCATGCGCTTCGACGCCGGCGTGTCCCCGGTGCGGGTCTCCAGCCGGATCGGCAGGTTCATCTCGCGCACCGGCGTTTCCAGATTGCGCGCGATATCGACGGCGAGCGCTTTCAGCGGCGAGATGTAGAGCGTGTGCAGACCCTGGCTGCGCGCGACGCTGCGGCCGGTGGATTTCAGGTTTTTCGGCGCAGCCCCACGCTCGCTCAACTCCACGAGCGTCGGCAGGAAAGCAGCGAGCGTCTTGCCGCCGCCGGTCGGCGCGATCAGCAGCGACGAACGGCCGTCGCGCGCCTTTGCCAGCAGTTCGAGCTGATGCGCGCGCGGCACCCAGCCGCGCTGCGCGAACCAGCGCTCAAAGCGCTCGGGCAGGAGCTCTTCCTTCACCTCCCCCCTAGCGGGGGAGGTCGACGCGCCATCGTGCGTCGAAGACGCGCGTGAACTCGCTGGTGGCGCGTCGGGAGGGGGGTGAATGCGTGAACGCGATGTCGTCAATGCCCCCCCTCCCCAACCCTCCCCCGCAAGGGGGGAGGGAGAAGAGCCACCGCGATCAACCCCGGCACCGGCACGCCTTTTTCTGTGCGTGTGGTGGCGGGCTCGAGAGTGATGAGCGTGAGGCCCGCGACCGCGAGCGCGGCGCGGACATGCGCCGCGCCGTGGGCGTAGCGCAACGTGTCGCGCAGCATGACGCCATCGCCATCATGCGTTTCGACGCTGAAGGCCAACAGCGCGCCCGGCGTCATCGCGCGTTTCACCGCAGCAAGCACCGGATGCAGGTCGTCGAGATACATGAAGACGTCGGCTGCGAGAATGAAATCGTAGCGCGCGGTCCCGGCGTCGAGAAAAGAGACCACATCGCCCGCGTCCAGCCGGTCGTAGATATTTTTCGCTTTCGCCTGCGCCAGCATGGCAGGCGACAGATCGACGCCGGTGAGCTTCGCGCAAAACGGCTTGAACGCCGCGCCGCCCAAACCGGTGCCGCAGCCGAGGTCGAGTGCGTGGGCAAACGTCATCGCCGCGCCGCTCGCCTGTACCGCCTGCAACAGCAATTCCGGCGCGCGGTAGCTCAGACCCTGCGTCAGCGCATGGTCGAACTTCGGCGCGTAGCCGTCGAAAAGGCTCCGCACGTAGCTTTCGGGCATCGCAGTGGCAGGCGCGACGCCGAGCCGGATCAGGTGCAGGTTGGCGCCATGCCGATCCTGCGGATCGGCGGCCGCCGCCTTGCCGAACGCCGCCGCCGCCGCGTCACGCGCGCCGAGCCGCTCCCGCACCTCACCCAGGGTGAACCACGCGGCCGCATAGCCGGGCGCCAGTTCCAGCGTCTGCTCCAGCAAATCCGCCGCCGCCGCGAAGTCGCCCTCGGCGACGAGGTCGCGGGCGTATTCGAAGCGGCGGTCGGCGATGACGTCGCCGGATGAGAGAAAGATCGCGTCCATGTTCTCTTACTTGTCATCGTCGGGCTCGTCCCGGCGATCTCGATCAGGGACGCACAGTGCCTGATGATCGGGATGGCCGGGACAAGCCCGGCCATGACAATCCTCTCGCACTTTGCCGTCCAGCGCCTATCTAAGCACGATGCGCCCCGAAGACATCCTCGTTCCGACGCCGTCCGGCGTGTGCTGCAAGGCCGGCGGGTTCCATATCGACCCGACGCGGCCGGTTGCCAAGGCACTCATCACGCATGGCCATTCCGACCACGCCCGCGCCGGTCACGGCGAGGTGCTGGCGACGCAGCAGACCCTCGACATCATGCGGCTGCGCTATGGCGAGAATTTCGCCAAAAAGACGCAGGCCATCCAGTACGGCGAGACGCTGAAGCTCGACGATGTGTCGGTGAGCTTCCATCCCGCCGGACATGTGCTCGGCTCGGCGCAGATCAAGGTCGAGCGCGGCGGCCTGCGCATCGTCGCTTCCGGCGACTACAAGGATGTGCCGGACCCCACCTGCCTGCCCTTCGAACTGGTGCCCTGCGACGTCTTCATCACCGAGGCGACGTTCGGGCTTCCCGTTTTCCGCCATCACGACACCGACGGCGAGATCGCCAAGCTGTTGCGGTCGGTCGAATTGTTTCCCGAGCGCGCGCATCTGGTCGGCGCCTACTCGCTCGGCAAGGCGCAGCGCGTCATGGCGCTGCTGCGCAAGGCCGGTTACGACAAGACGATCTATCTGCACGGCGCGATGCAAAAGATCACCGCCTATTATCAGGACCAGGGCATCGATCTCGGCCCCGTCGAACTGGTGAGCGGCACGAAGAAGAGCGAACTCGCCGGCACCATCACAATATGCCCGCCGAGCGCGATGACCGATCTGTGGTCGCGGCGTTTTCCCGATCCGGTCGCAGCGTTTGCGTCGGGCTGGATGCGCGTGCGGGCGCGCGCGCGGCAACGTGGCATCGCGCTGCCGCTCGTCATTTCGGACCACGCCGACTGGGATGGGCTGACGGCGACCATCAAGGCCACCGGCTGCTCGGAAATCTGGGTCACGCACGGCCAGGAAGACGCGCTGGTGCACTGGGCGCAAACGCAAGGGCTGAAAGCGCGGCCGCTCGACATCGTCGGCTACGGCGACGAGGAAGAAAGCGAACCCGCCGAGGCGGACGCATGAACCGCTTCGCCGAACTGCTCGACCGCCTGTCCTACGAGCCCGCGCGCAACGCCAAGCTGCGGCTGATCGCCGATTATCTGCGCAAGACGGAAGATCCGGAGCGCGGCTGGGCGCTGGCGGCGCTGACCGGCGCGCTGACGTTCAAGCACGCCAAAGGCGGCATGGTGCGGGCGCTGATCGCGGAGCGCACCGATCCGGAATTATTTGTGATCTCGTACGATTATGTCGGCGATCTTTCGGAAACCGTCGCGCTGATGTGGCCGGCGGACCCAAACCACCACGCTAACAAGACGCCTTCGCTGTCTGACGTCGTCGAAACCCTTTCAACCCTCGGCAAGGCGCAATTGCCGGCGCAGATCGCGCGCTGGCTCGATGCCCTCGACGAGACCGGACGCTGGGCGCTGTTGAAGCTGGTCACCGGCGGCCTGCGCATCGGCGTGTCGGCGCGGCTGGCGAAAACCGCCGCCGCCTCGCTCGGCGACAAGGAGCCGGACGAAATCGAGATCATGTGGCCGGGCTTGCAGCCGCCCTACCTCGAGTTGTTCGCCTGGCTCGAAGGCCGCGGCGACAAGCCGAACAATCTCGACGCCGCGCCGTTCCGCCCGGCGATGCTGGCGCACGCGCTGGAAGAGACCGACCTCGCCGGGCTCGACCCGAAAGACTTCACCGCCGAATGGAAGTGGGACGGCATCCGTATCCAGGCCGTCAGCGGCATCGACGAAAACGGCGAAACGGTGACGCGGCTTTATTCGCGCACCGGCGAGGATATCTCCAAGAGCTTTCCCGACCTTTTGACGTCGATGCGGCTGCCCGCGGCGATCGATGGCGAATTGCTGATCCTGCGCGAGGGCCGCGTGCAGTCGTTCAACGTGCTACAACAGCGGCTCAACCGCAAAGCCGTGACGCCGAAACTCATGAACGAGTTTCCGGCGCACTTACGCGCCTACGACCTGCTGGCCGAAGGCGGCGAGGATCTGCGCGGCCTGCCCTTTGCCGAACGCCGCGCGCGGCTGGCCAAGTTCATCACCCAGCTCGACGATCCGCGCATCGATCTGTCGCCGCTGGTGACGTTCGAAACCTGGGAGCAGTTGATCGCGGCCCGCGCCAATCCAGCGGAGGGCGGCGCAGGCCTCGACGCCGAAGCCGTCGAAGGCGTCATGCTCAAGCGCCGCGATTCCGTTTACGTGCCCGGTCGCCCGACCGGCCCGTGGTGGAAGTGGAAGCGCGATCCGATGATCATCGACGCGGTGCTGATGTACGCGCAACGCGGCCATGGCAAGCGCTCGTCGTTCTATTCCGACTACACCTTCGGCGTCTGGAACGACGGCAACGAACTGGTGCCGGTCGGCAAGGCCTATTTCGGTTTCACCGATGAAGAGCTGAAGGAGATCGATCGCTTCGTCCGCCGCAACACGGTCAACAAGTTCGGCCCGGTGCGCGAAGTGACGCATGAGCCCGCCACCGGTCTCGTGATGGAAGTCGCCTTCGAAGGCCTGCAACGCTCGGCGCGGCATAAATCCGGCGTGGCGATGCGCTTTCCGCGTATCTCGCGGCTGCGCTGGGACAAGCCGCCGCGCGACGCCGACCGGCTGGAAACGCTGGAGAAAATGCTGGCGAAGATCGAGGTCGGACGGGCGGCGTAGCTGTCATTCCGGGACACCGCGAAGCGGTGGACCCGGAGTCCAGAGACCCGTTACGCACCCGGATTCCGGGTTCGCGCTCACGCGCGCCCCGGAATGACAGTTACTTGACCGCGCTCGAAGAATTACGTCACCTACCATCATGCCAAACGAACTTGAGCCGACGGAGCGCCCCATGGCCAACGATACCGCAACCCGGTTTTTCGGTGGGTCGCCGCTGAGCGTGATCGCGAAGCTGATCCTGGTGTCGATCCTCGTCGGCGTGGTGCTGTCGGCACTCGGCCTCGACCCTTTCGACATCGTACGCAGCCTCGAGCGGCTGGCGCTTTCGCTCTGGAATATGGGCTTCGACGCGGTGCGCTGGGTCTGGCGCTATCTGCTGCTCGGCGCCGTGATCGTGATCCCGATCTGGCTGATCCTGCGGCTCATCAACGCGCCAAGAGGGAAGTAGCCGTTTTCCGCTCATTCCCGCGCAAGCGGGAATCCAGAGTTGAAGAAACAAAGAACTGGGTCTCCGCTTTCGCGGGGACGAGCGGCGATGCGGATCAAGAAGGCCAGCTTTCCGCCGTGATATCCGCCGCGTCCTTGCCGACCAGCGCCGCCAGCGAACCGCGGCCATCGCGCTTCGCCGCGGCCAGAAGTTCGCGTTTGATCTCCGACACCAGGCCAATGCCGCGATAGACCAGCGCGCTGTAAAGCTGGACCAACGTCGCGCCGGCCTTGATCTTGGCCAAAGCCGCGGCGCCGGAGTCGATACCGCCCGCGCCGATGATCGGGAACGCGCCTTCGGCGCGCACATAGGTTTCGGCGAGAATGCGTGTCGACAGCCGGTACAACGGCTTGCCGGACAACCCGCCGGTCTCCTTGGCCTTGTCGCGCTCGCGCAGCGAGCCGGGCCTCGAGATCGTGGTGTTGCCGACGATCATGCCATCGATGCGATGCTTGCGCGCAACGCCGACAACGTCATCAAGGTCCGGCAGCGTCAGGTCGGGCGCGATCTTGAGCAGCACCGGCGTCGGCCCGGCGCTGGCGCGGACGCGATCGCGCGCTTCGATGACGCGTCCGAGTAGCTCGTCGAGCGCACTCGCCTGCTGCAGATCGCGCAGGCCCGGCGTGTTGGGCGAGGACACATTGACGGTGAAATAACTCGCGACCGGAGCGAACGTATCAATCAACCGGACATAGTCCTGGGTGCGGTCCGGCGTATCCTTGTTGGCCCCGATATTGACGCCGATGATGCCGCCGGCATCGGCCCGGGCGGCCAGGCGCGCCAAAGCGGCCGCCTCGCCCTCATTGTTGAAACCGAGGCGGTTGATGACGCCCTCATCCGCCGTGAGCCGGAAAATCCGCGGCCGCGGATTGCCCTGCTGCGCGCACGGCGTGACGGTGCCGATCTCGACGAAGCCGAAACCCAGCCGCAGCATGGCGTCCGGCGCCTTGGCGTTCTTGTCGAAACCGGCGGCCAGCCCCACGGGACTGGGAAAGTTGAGCCCGAAGGCCCGCACGCCGAGCTCCGGAGGCTCCGGCGCGGGCGGCGGCAACGGCAGCAGCCGCAGCGCCTTGATCGTCAGGGTGTGCGCGTCTTCCGGGTCGAGCGCCCGCATGAACGGGCGGGACAGGCGGTCGATCAGACCGATTACCAAGGCAATGCTCCGGGGTTCGCGTTGAATTCGACCCTATCGGCGCGGGCCTCGATTGTTCAAGCCGGGATTGTCCCGCCTGCCCACAGGAAAGATTGTGGAATCGCGTTCTCACGGCTATAATTCCTAAAATTAGCCGATTCCTTCATTTCCGTCTCACATCGGGGTTTTTGCCATGCTGACTCACAGCCAGATCTGGACTGCCATTGACCGCCTGGCCGAGCGCTCGGGCATGACAGCGTCCGGTCTGGCCAAGAAGGCCGGCCTCGACCCGACGACCTTCAACAAGTCCAAGCGCATCACCCCGGAAGGCCGCCCGCGCTGGCCCTCGACTGAATCGGTCGCCAAGGCGCTGACCGCGTCGAACACCAAGGTCGAAACCTTCGTCAAACTGATCACCGACAGCACCAAGGTCGCGATCTCGAGCGTGCCGCTGATCGGCTTTGCCGAAGCCGGCGCAGGCGGATTTTTCGACGACGGCGGCTTCCCGGTCGGCAAAGGCTGGGAAGACATCGCCTTCCCGCAGGTCACCGACGAACACGCCTATGCGCTGGAGATTTCCGGCGACTCGATGAAGCCGGTGTTCCGCGACGGCGACATCATCGTCGTGTCGCCGGACGCGCCGGTGCGCAAAGGTGACCGCGTCGTCGTCAAGACCAAGAACGGCGAGGTCATGGTCAAGGAGCTCAAGCGCAAGGCGGTCAAGAGCATCGAACTCAAGTCGCTCAATTCCGATCATCGCGACCGCACCTTGGCGATGTCGGACGTGGTCTGGATCGCCCGCGTGGTGTGGGCAAGCCAGTAGACCGGCCTGCGGATTTTCCGCGCCGCGATCCAAAATTTTACGCAAACATTATGATGCACAGCCCCCTGTGCTGGCAGGCGTCGCGCGAGTCGGCTAATTTACCACCTGGGCGCGATGCCCTGGGGGACGACACATGACCATCGATACGACCGAACATTCTTCCGCGTGCGCTTGCTGCGGCGACATGCTGCGCCAGCGCTTCGACCGCCGCCGCTTCCTACATTTGTCGGCAGGCGCCATGGCGTTCGCGGCCGCGCCGCAACTCGCTTTCGCCGCGAGCGGCAATTACGAAGCCATGCTGCTGAGCTGCATCGACCCGCGCTTTCCGGCGCCGGTCATGAACTACATGAAGCACCGCCATCTCGTTGGCAAATACAGCCAGTTCAACATCGCCGGCGCTTCGATCGGCGTCGTGGCGCCGGCCTTCAAGACCTGGGCGCCCGCGTTCTGGGACAATCTCGGCGCGTCGATCCAGCTGCACAACATCAAGAAGGTGATCGTCATCAATCACCGCGATTGCGGCGCCGCCAAGATCGCCTACGGCGCCGATGCCGTGAAGGACAAGGCCGCTGAAACCGAGACGCACAAGAACGCGCTGATGGAATTCAAGAAGCAGCTCGCTGAAACGCAGCCGGCTCTGAAGTCCGAACTCGGCCTGATGGCGCTCGACGGCAAGCTCGAGAGCTTCAATCTGGTCGGCTAAGCGAACGCCTGTCATGCCCCGCGCAGGCGGGGCATCCAGCCCTTAAAATTGAAACGCTGGATCGCCCGCCTTCGCGGGCGATGACGTTTTAGGCTGAGCGCGCCAACGCGCCGTCGATCATCTCGACCGTGTTCTTCAAACCATAGACCGCGACGAAAGAGCCGAAGCGCGGGCCTTTCTCCTGACCCAGCAGCACCTGGTACAGCATGTTGAACCAGTCGAGCGACACGCCCGGCTTGCCGTCCTTGGCCTTTTTCTTCTCGTCGAGGAACGGCTCGCGGCGGCCGATCTCGTAAACGACATCCTGAATCTGTTCGGCGGTCGCTTCTGGCGGCAGGTTGGCGAGCGCGTCGCGCAGATCGTTGAGCGCCGCGCGTTCCATGTCGGTCGGCTGGCGGAATTTCTTGGTCGGCAGCACGAAGTCGCGGAAGTAATGGATGGCGTAGCCGACCATCGCGTCGAGCTTGGGATGCGTCTGCGGCGTCACACCCGGCCGGTAGCGGCCGATGAAGCCCCAGAGCGTTCCGGCGTTCTCGGCATTCGACGATGAGACGAGCGTCAGCAACATCGAGAAGGTGACCGGCATTTCCACCTTCGGCGGCTTGCCGCTGTGAATGTGCCAGACTGGATTGCCGAGGCGGTGCTTCAGTTCCTGCTTTTCGTAGCCGTCGAGGAATTGCTGATAGTCGTCGACCTGACGCGGGATGACGTCGAAGTACAGGCGCTTGGCCGCCTTCGGCTCGCGATACATGAACAGCGACAGGCTTTCCGGCGAGGCGTAGCGCAGCCATTCGTCGATGGTGAGCCCGTTGCCCTTCGACTTGGAGATCTTCTGGCCCTTGTCGTCGAGGAACAGTTCGTAGTTGAAGCCTTCCGGCGCCGTGCCATCGAGCGCGCGGCAGATTTCGCCGGACAGCTTCACCGAATCGATCAGATCCTTGCCGGCCATTTCGTAGTCGATGCCGAGCGCGACCCAGCGCATGGCCCAGTCCGGCTTCCATTGCAGCTTGCACATGCCGCGCGTCACCGGCGTGACCATGCGTTCGCCGGTTTCCGGATCGTCATAGGCGATGGTGCCGCGCTTGGCGTCGTGCGAGACGATGGGCACCTGCAACACCTGACCCGAACGCGGCGACACCGGCAGGAACGGCGAATAGGTGGCTGCGCGCTCCTCGCGCAGGCTCGGCAACATGATCGCCATCACCTTGTCGAGGCGCTCCAGCATCTTCATCAGCGTTTCGTCGAAACGGCCGGACTTGTAATACTCAGTCGAGCTGGCGAATTCGTAGTCGAAGCCGAAATGATCGAGGAAGGTGCGCAGGCGCGCATTGTTGTGCTCGCCGAAGCTCGGATGGGTGCCGAACGGATCCGGCACCTTGGTCAGCGGCTTGCCGAGATGCTTCTCAAGCAATTCCTTGTTCGGCACGTTGTCCGGCACCTTGCGCAGGCCGTCCATGTCGTCGGAAAAGGCGATCAGCCGGGTCTTGATCTTGTCGTCGGTGAGCACGCGGAAGGCGTGCCGCACCATCGTGGTGCGCGCCACTTCGCCGAAGGTACCGATATGCGGCAAGCCCGAAGGGCCGTAGCCGGTCTCGAAAATGACCTCGTCCTTGGGTTTCTTCTTTAGACGCGAGACGATCTTGCGCGCTTCCTCGAACGGCCAGGCGTTCGACTGTTCGGCGAGAGACAATAAATCTTGCGCGGTATCGGCGGTCATCGACATCGTGTAACTCCGGGCGCAGACATAAGGAAACCGCCCTACCCCGTCAAATCGAGCGGGAATGCGGCGATGAGGACCACGGCCCGTGACTGATTCAGATGAAATGCGCCTTTCGCCCAACCGCAGCGTTGCCGTTATCGGCGGCGGCCCGGCGGGCCTGATTGCCGCCGAACTGCTGATCAAGGCGGGTGCGCGCGTCACGGTCTACGACCAGATGCCGTCGCTCGGCCGCAAGTTCCTGATGGCCGGGCGCGGCGGCCTCAATCTGACACACAGCGAGGAGCTCAAGACCTTCCTGACGCGCTATGGCAACAGCGATCCGCTGCTGCACGGCGCCATCGAGGCCTATCCGCCGGCGGCGTTGCGCGCCTGGAGCGACACGCTCGGCCAGCCGACCTTTATCGGCACCAGCGGCCGGGTGTTTCCGACCGTATTGAAGACGTCGCCGCTGCTGCGCACCTGGCTGCTGCGGCTCGGCAATCTCGGCGTCGAATTCAAGCTGCGCCATCGCTGGGAAGGCTGGGACGAAGACGGCAATCTGCGTTTCACGACCGGCGACAAGGAGGTCTTTGCGGAACCCGACGCCACCGTGCTGGCGCTCGGCGGCGGCAGTTGGCCGAAGCTCGGCTCCGACTCGCGCTGGGTTGAATTGCTCGGCGCGGAAGATATTGCGACCGCGCCGTTGCGCGCGTCGAATTGCGGCTTCACCGCCGCGTGGTCGGATGTGTTCAAAACCTTCGAAGGCCAGCCGCTCAAGAACATCGGCATCACGTTCGACGGCCGCAGCGTGCGCGGCGAAGCCATGATCACGCGCGCGGGCATTGAAGGCGGTGCGGTCTATGCGCTGTCATCGTCCATCCGCGACGCAGTGCTACGCGACGGCGCGGCAACCATCAGCATCGATCTGATGCCCGAGGTCAGCGCGGCGAAGCTGACGGAGCGGCTGTCGAAATCGCGCGGCAAGCAGTCGCTGTCGAATTTCCTGCGCAAGACGACGCATCTGTCGGCGGCCTCGCTCGGGCTGCTGCGCGAAGCGGCGTTCGCCGGCGGCATTCCGCTCGCAACACTCGATGCGGCAAAGCTCGCGGCGCTGATCAAGGCTGCGCCGGTGAAGCTGACCGGCGTTCAACCGATGGAAACGGCGATCTCGACCGCGGGCGGCGTCAGCTTTGCCGAACTCGATGAGCGCTTCATGCTGACACGCTATCCCGGCATCTTCGTCGCCGGTGAAATGCTGGATTGGGATGCACCGACCGGCGGCTATCTGCTGCAAGCGTCCTTCGCCACCGGCGTCGCCGCCGCGCGCGGCGTCATTGCGTGGTTGCAGCCGCCGGCGCGGGATTAGTCGTCTTTGTCATTCCGGGACGGCCCATAAGCGCGTTCACGCGAGTCTTCGACGCGCTATGGGCCGGACCCGGAATCCAGCATCTCGCTTGTCGCTCTGGATTCCGGGTTCGCCACTTCGTGGCGCCCCGGAATGACGTTTAGAACGGACTGATCGGGAAATAGCGTAGCCACAAATCGGTGAAGCGCCCGCGCTCCCAGATGCGGAACAGCGCCCAGTTCATCGCCTGCCGCATCAGATCGTTGCCGCGGCGCGTGGCGATGCCGATGCCTTCGCCGAAAAACCGGCTCTCGGTGTACGGCGCGCCGCGGAATTCGCAGCAGCCGGCGGAGTCGGTGCCGTTGAGCCAGAACGCCAGCGACACGCCGTCGGCGAACAGCCGATCGACGTCGCCCTTTTTCAAGGCGGCGCGCGCGGCCTCTTCATTCGGAAACGGGCTGAGCACGGCTTCGGTAAACAGCGCCTTGAGATAGGCCTCGTGCGCGGTGCCGGAGACGACGGCAATGCGCTTGCCTTCGAGCGCTTCGGGCCGGACGTCGTCGATGTTGGCGTTCTTGCGCGCCACGAACCGCGCCGGCGTGCGGTAATAGGGATCAGTGAAGTCGACGCGGCGGCGCATATCGGGCGTCGCCGCCAGCGAGGCGATGACGGCGTCACCGGCATTGTTGTTGAGCCCATCGACGAGCGTGTCGAAGCGCCGCATCTGGATGGTGCACTGGACCTTGATCTCTTCGCAGATCATGCGCGCCAGATCGACGTTGAACCCGGCCGGCGCGCCGTCCGGTCCGGCGTAGTTGAACGGCGGGTAATCGGTCTCGGTGAGAAAGCGGATCACGGTGATGCGCGACAGGTCGGGCCGTTCCGGGCGGCGGCGCGGATCCCAGAAACCGGGCACGGCCATGGTGATCGGCGGCGGCGTCACCGTCGGCGGCGCGGGCGACGCGCCCTGTAGCGGGGTCTGCGCCTGCGCAAGGCTCATGGCCGCCGCGAATGAAAGCGCGGCGAGGCAAACGGTGCGGGCGGTGTTCCGGATCATGCGCGGCCTAGGGAAGATTCGGCGCGACCATATCACCGGCTGGCTTTCGAGCCAGTGCCAATCGCAACCCATCACGCGATGGTTAAGCGCTAATTGGTGCCGTCGAGCAGGCGGCGGGCGATGACCTGCGCCTGGATTTCCGCCGCGCCCTCGAAAATATTGAGGATGCGGGCGTCGCAGAGAATGCGCGACACCGGAAATTCCAGCGCGAAGCCGTTGCCGCCATGAATCTGCAGCGCGTTGTCGGCATTGGCCCAGGCGACGCGAGCGCCGAGCAGCTTCGCCATGCCGGCCTCGAGGTCGCAGCGGCGGCCGGAGTCCTTCTCGCGCGCGGCGTGATAGGTGAGCTGGCGCGCGATCATGATCTCGACCGCCATCATCGCGATTTTGTCCGACACGCGCGGGAATTCGATGATCGGCTTGCTGAACTGAACGCGGTTCTGACCGTATTCGATGGCGCGTTCCATTGCCGACTGCGCCACGCCGATGGCGCGCGCCGCGGTCTGGATGCGGGCGGATTCGAATGTCTGCATCAACTGTTTGAAGCCGAGGCCTTCGACGCCGCCGAGCAGGTTCTCCGCTTTCACCTCGAAACCGTCGAAGGCAATCTCGTATTCCTTCATGCCGCGATAGCCGAGCACTTCGATCTCGGTGCCGCTCATGCCCTTGGCGGGGAACGGATTGGCGTCGGTGCCGCGCGGCTTTTCTGCGAGCAGCATCGACAGGCCGCGATGGCCCGGCTCTTTCGGATTGGTGCGCACCAGCAGCGTCATCAGATCGGCGCGCACCGGGTGCGTGATCCAGGTCTTGTTGCCGTAGACCTTGTAGACGTCGCCTTCGCGCACGGCGCGGGTTTTCAGATGCGCCAGATCGGAGCCTGTGTTCGGTTCGGTAAACACCGCCGTCGGCAGCACTTCGCCGGACGAGAGCTTCGGCAGCCATTTGGCCTTCAGCGCCGGCGTGCCGCCGCCGAGAATAAGTTCGGCGGCGATTTCGGAACGGGTGCCGAGCGAGCCGACGCCGATATAGCCGCGCGACAATTCCTCGGAGACGACGCACATCGACTCCTTGCCGAGTCCCATGCCGCCGAATTCTTCCGGAATGGTCAGGCCGAAAACGCCGAGTTCGGACATCTGCCCGATGACTTCGAGCGGGATGTAGCTGTTGGTGCGGTGCCAGCCCTGCGCGCGGTCGATGACTTCGCTGTCGGAGAATTTACGCATCTCCTCGCGGATCGATTCCAATGTTTCATCGAGACCAGCGACGCCGACCGTGGCGTGAAAACCTCGGCGAATGAGTTCGACCAGCCGCGCCCGGCGCTCCACCGTGTTGCCGCTGGCCATCAGCGTCTCGCAGGCGCGGTTGATGCGGGCACCGACCTGCGACATGGTCAAACCGAGGTCGCCGGGGCGCACGACTTCGCCCTGGCTCATCGGAATGCCGCCGATGATCTGCGCGATGTATTCGCCGATGCCGATGCGCACGAGATGCTCTTCGACTTCGCCGAAGGTACCCTCGCTGATCATGCGCTGCGTGTAGGCCGTGAGTTGCCGCACCGACTCCACGTAGGTCGACAGCCACGCGAGGCCGTGCGTGGCGCGCTGCTCGCGATCGAACAGCTTGCTGACGACGTGGCCTTCGACCACCACCTTCTCGCGCACCTTGGCGGTCGCATCGGCCAGCAGCGCATCGAGCGCGGTGGTCGCTTCGCGGGCGAGTTCGACGAGGTCCTGTTCAGCGGAGGCGCGGGAAGCGGCGATCGGCATGGGGTCCTCGGATACGAGCGGAAAAGTTGCCGGCGGCGCTGAGAACTTTACTTGTGCAGCGCACAAAAACAAGCCACCCGCCATCATTGCCTGATTTGAAGTCAGCTTTCACGTCCGCGGGCTGTCAAATTCCAACAAAATTAACCAATTGCCGCTTTGCTAACCGGATACCACCGCGCGACCGCCGCTATGCCGGCGACGCCCAACCGGCCGCATGCGCTTGACCGTTCCAAAGCCGCTCCGCCTCGGCCGTCTGCTCACCAGCGTATCGGTGCGGACGCGCGTCATTTTGCTCGCCCTCATTCCGGTGATCGGCTTTCTCGCCAACGGCCTGACCTACGTCGCGGGCGAGAACGACGTCGCCACCGCCTTCGCCACCGCCAGCCGTTCGAGCGCGCTGGCGGGCGCCAGCGGCGCCTTCAAGACATCCGTCTCGGCCATGCGCATCATCGTGAAGGATTTCACCGCCTCGCCGAACGAGAACCTGGTGGTAGCCTTCGACCAAGCACACGGCGTCGCGATGCGCAGCCTCGATGCCGTCGCCGGCTCGGTCGACGCCCTTCACGCCGACAACATCGCAAACCTGCGCAAGGATGTCGCGGACCTGCGCACGAGTTTCGACGAACTCGTTGGCGTGCAGAAAGAGCTCGGATTCGACGACACCGCCGCGCTGCGCCGCCAGTTGCTCGATGCCAGCCGCGCGGTCGAACGTATCATCAACGAGAACATGACGTGGATGGCGGAAGCCGACGCCAACCGGCTGATGATGTCGCTTCTCGCCATGCGCCATCACGAGTCCGAATTCAGGCTGACGCAGACGGAATTGACGCGGCAGCAATTCGCAGTCGCCTTCAAGCGCTTCAACGAAAGCTTTGCCACCATCGAGGCGACGCACGGCATGAAAGCCCAGCTCGAGCAGCAAGTGGCGGCCTACGCCGCTACCTTTGAAAAATGGGTCGCCGCCGCCGACCGCATCCAGCCTATGCGCGCCATCATCGATATCGACACCCAGCGCATGGTGCCGCGCGCCGACGAAATCATCGACCGGGCGCGGCGGACCGCGGAGGAAGCGACCGCCGGCCTGAAAGAGTCGCAGCGGCACACACGCACCGGCATTATCACCGCCGGCATCGTCATGGTCCTGCTGGGCCTGTTCCTGAGCTGGCTGATCGGCCGCAGCATCACGCGCCCGCTCAATGGACTGGCCGGCGTCATGAAAAAACTCGCAGCCGGCGATACCAGCACGCGCATTCCGGCGACCCAGGCCCGCGACGAAATCGGCGCCATGGCGCGCACGGTCATCGTTTTTCGCGACACCATGATCGAGCGCGAAGCGCTGGCGCAAAAGCAGGCGCAGGCCAGTCAGGCGAAGGAAGAGCGCAGCGATTCGATTTCGCAGACCATCGCCACGTTCGAGCAATCGGTCGAAACCGTGCTCGGCAAATTGCGCGCGGCGGCGATGAAACTCGAAATGAGTTCGTCCGATCTCAACCGCACTGCCGACACGGTCTCGGCGGAAGCCCACACCGCCAAGCAGCGCGTCAGCGCCGCGTCCGACAACGTCACGGCGGCGGCGAGTTCGATCGAGGAACTGGCGGCGTCGATCGGCGAGATCTCATCGCAGGCGGAACGGTCGACGAGCGTCGCCGGCCGCGCCGTTTCCGAGGCGCAGCGCACCGTCGCCACCATGCAGCAGCTCGGCCAGGCCGCCACGCGCATCGGCGAGGTCGTCGGGCTTATTCAATCCATCGCCGGACAGACCAATCTTCTGGCGCTCAACGCCACCATCGAGGCGGCCCGCGCCGGTGACGCCGGCCGCGGCTTTGCCGTCGTCGCGGCGGAAGTGAAATCGCTCGCCGGACAAACCGCCAAAGCCACGGAGGAAATCGCGCTGCAGATCGGCTCGATCCAGTCGGCGGCGGGCGACGCGGCGCAGGCCATCGCGCAGGTCAACACCATCATCACCGACATGGCGGCCATCGCCAACATGGTGGCGACCACCGTCGATCAGCAGAACGACGCGGTCGCTTCGATCGCGGAAGGCGTCAGCAGCGCCTCGACCGAGGCCCGCACCGGTGCCGAAGCGATGAGCCGCGTCGCCGACGTGACCACCGACGCCCGCGGCACCGCTGCCGATGTTCAGGGCCTGGCCGATGCGGTCGCCGTCGAAGCCGAGGGACTGGAGGCTGAAGTGCGCCGGTTCCTCACCCAGGTACAGGCCGCGTAAATTTGTCCGGCTCATTCCCGCGCAGGCGGGAATCCAGTAAAAATCATTGATCTGGGTCCCCGCTTCGGGCGTATTGCAAGAACGCCGTTCGCCGAACGGCTGTGCGCGGGAACGAGCGGAAAAGGCAGCGCTTTGCGCATTCTGATCAGGTCGCTGCGGATTGCGTATGACGCCTTCCGCCATTTCCTCGCCGACGACGGCTGGGCCATCGCCAGCCATATCGCGCTGTCGACGCTCATGGCGATGTTCCCGTTTCTCATCGTTGTCACGGCTTTGGCCGGCTTCTTTTTCGGCTCGCGGCAGCTGGCCGACGAAGCCGCCCGCATTCTGCTCGAAGCCTGGCCGCGTGAGGTCGCAGGTCCCATCGCGCTCGACGTGGCCGGCGTGCTGACGGACACCCGCAGCGGCGTCCTCACCTTCGGCGTGCTGTTTGCGCTGTACTTCGCCTCAAGTGGTGTTGAGAGCCTCCGCATCGGGCTCAACCGCGCCTACGACATGAAGGAACCGCGTTCGGTCTGGCTGCTGCGGCTTGAGTCGATCGCCTATGTGCTGGTCGCCGCGGTGGCGATCCTCGCCTTCTCGTTCCTGGTCGTGCTGGCGCCGCTGATCTGGGGCAAGCTGGTCGCCTTCTTCCCGACGCTGGAGCCGCTCGGCAGCCTGTTCAACTTCACGCGCTACGCCGTCGCCGTGGTCGTGCTGGTGGTCGCATTATTGATCGTGCACGCTTGGCTGCCGGCGGGCCGGCGCTCGTTCTTCGAAATCGCGCCGGGCATCATTGCGACGTTGGTGCTGTGGCTGGTCGCGGGCACAGCGTTCGGCCGTTATCTCGCCAATTACGCCTTCGCCTATATCTCGATGTATGCGGGGCTGGCGTCGGCCATGATCGCGCTGATCTTCCTGTACGTCTGCGCGTCGATCTTCATCTACGGCGGCGAATTGAATTCGGAAATCAACAAGTACTTCGAGAAACGGCGCGGCGTGCCTGAAGGCACGCCGGCATCGACGTCAAAATCCGATCCGTTCAAACCGGAGCCGGCGAAGCCCTAGGCTTCCGCGCCCACCGCTTCCAGCGTGTCCTCGAAGTTCTTCAAGCCCGGGCGCGGCGCGCTGACCAGACACGCCATGTTGCCCGGCGGATGCTGGTTCTTCCACATCATGGTGTGCGACTTCGGAATTTCCATCCACGGGAACGTCTTCGACAGGCACGGATCGATGCGCCGCTCGATGACAAAGCGGTTGGCCTGCGACGCCTGCTTGAGATGCGCGAAGTGCGAACCCTGAATGCGCTTCTGCCGCATCCAGACATAACGCGCGTCGAACGTGATGTTGAAGCCGGTGGTGCCGGCGCAGAACACGACCATGCCGCCGCGCTTGACGATCATGGTCGATACCGGGAACGTCGCCTCGCCCGGATGTTCGAACACGATGTCGACATCGCGCTTGCCGGTGATGTCCCAGATCGCCTTGCCGAAACGGCGGGCTTCCTTGGTCCATTCGTTGAATTCCGCGGAGCCGACCTGCGGCAACTGGCCCCAGCAGTTGAATTCCTTGCGGTTGATCGCGCCCTTGGCGCCGAGATTGAAGACGTATTCCATCTTCGATTCATCGGAGACCACGGCTATCGCGTTCGCGCCCGAAGCCGCAACCAGTTGCAGGCCGAACACGCCGAGGCCGCCGGAGGCGCCCCAGACCAGAACGTTGTCGCCCGGCTTGAGCGTGTGCGGCGGATGGCCGAACAGCATGCGGTAGGCGGTCGCCAGCGTCAGCGTGTAGCAGGCCGCCTCTTCCCAGCTCAGATGCGCCGGCTTCTGCATCAACTGGCGTGACTGCACGCGGCAGAACTGCGCGAACGAACCGTCCGGCGTTTCGTAGCCCCAGATGCGCTGCGAGGGCGACAGCAACGGATCGCCGCCGTTGCAGTCCTCGTCGTCGCCGTCGTCCTGATTACAATGCACGATGACTTCGTCGCCGACCTTCCAGCGCTTCACTTTCGAGCCGACCGCCCAGACGACGCCGGACGCATCGGAGCCGGCAATGTGGAACGGCTGCTTGTGAACATTGAACGGCGTGATCGGCTGACCCAGGCCGGCCCAGATGCCGTTGTAGTTCACGCCCGCAGCCATCACGAAAACGAGGACGTCTTCCTCGCCGATCGGCCAGGTCGGCACGACCTCGAGCAACATCGATTTTTCCGGGGGCCCGTGACGGTCCTGGCGAATGACCCAGGCGTGCATTTTTTCAGGCACGTGACCCAGCGGCGGAATCTCACCGAGGTCGTAGAGGTCCTTATGAGGAGCAACGCTCCTCACCTGCGCAACAGCCGGCATCGGGCAGCCTCCTTGATCGCTGTCGTCAGTCTGACGCAATAGATGTTGCAGCGCAATAAGATCGTTAACCCAGGGGTAGTAGGCGGAAAAAGCTGCTTTTTTAAGGGTTTCACAAGGCTGCCGGCCTAGTTTGGCGCTCTCGAACGAGGGCCCGATGTCCGACCAGACCCTGCCGCAGACACATCGCATCACGATCACCCCGGCCGCCCTGCCGTGGCTGATGGCCGCCGCCGTCTATGCGATGCTGATGCTGCTCGGACAGAAGCTGCTCAACGACCCCGACACCTATTGGCAGATCGCGCTCGGCGACTGGATCGTCACGCATCGCGCCGTGCCCCATGTCGATACGTTTTCATCGACCATGGCCGGTGCGCCGTGGATCTCCAGTCAGTGGCTGGCGCAGGTGTTGTTCTCGCAAGCCTATGCAGTGGCCGGCTGGACCGGCGTCGTCGTGCTGACGGCGAGCTGCATCGCGACGGCGCAAGGACTGATGACACGGTTTCTGCTCACGCGGCTGGCGCCGACGCCGGCGCTGGTGCTGAGCCTCGCGGGTTTTGTTCTCGCCTCACCGCATATGGTGGCGCGCGCGCATGCGCTGGCGCTGCCGATCATGGTGACCTGGATCGCACTCCTGATCCGCTCGCTCGACGACAATCGCAAGGCGCCGTTCGCCGCCCTGCCGCTGGTGACGTTGTGGGCCAATCTGCATGGCGGGTTCACCTTCGGCATCTTCTTCATCGCGCCGGTGGCGCTCGAAGCGCTGTGGCGCGCCGCACCATCCGACCGCAAGCGCGTGTTCCTGCACTGGGCGGGCTTCGGGCTCTGCGCGCTGGCCGCGGCCTGCATCACGCCTTACGGCTACGAATCGATTCTCGTCACCAGCCGCATTCTCGGCCTCGGCGAAGCGCTGGCGCTGATCGGCGAATGGCGGCCGCAGGACTTCGCAACGCTCAACGGCTTCGAATTGTGCCTGCTCGCCGGCATCGGCTTCGCGCTGTTGCGCGGCCTCACCTTGCCGCCCATTCGCATTCTGATGCTGCTGGGCCTGCTGCACATGGCGCTCTCGCATGGCCGCAATGCCGAGATGCTGGGACTGCTCGCGCCGCTCATCATCGCCGCGCCGCTGGCGTTGCAGTTGGGCCGCGATAGCGCAGCTTCGCCGCACGCCCCCGCAACGCCGTGGCCTGTCATCGCCGTGCTGTTCGTTGCGCTGACCGGCGCAAGCGCGGCGCTGGCGCAGGCCATCGACTACCGGCCCAATGCGCGCATTACACCGGCCAGTGCGGTTGCCGCGATCAAGACATCCGGCAAGTCGCACCTCCTCAACAGCTACGACTTCGGCGGCTATCTGATCTCAGCCGGGCTCAGGCCCTTCATCGATGGCCGCACCGAACTCTATGGCGGCAAGTTCTTCGCTTGGCATGACCGCGCCGTCACGCTTCAGGACATCGACAGCTTTCTCAAGCTGCTGAACGACCGCGACATCGACGTCACGCTGCTGACGCCGGACACCCCGGCCATCGGCCTGCTCGACCGTCTCAAGGGATGGCAGCGGGTTTACACCGATGACGGCGCCGTCGTGCATGTTCGGGTTGAAAAGACGAAGGACGCCGAGCTGAAGCCGCTGCCGCCCGGCCCCGGCCAATAGGGCGCTACAGCCTCCCTTTGTTTGTTGCGCTGCAGCAAAATACCCGGCACACTGATGCTGCCGGTGCAGGTGGCAGCCATGAGCGACCCGACCAAACGCGATAAGCCCTGGATTTTCCGCACCTACGCCGGTCACTCGACGGCGAAGGACTCCAACGCGCTCTATCGCAAGAATCTGTCCAAAGGGCAGACCGGCCTCTCGGTGGCTTTCGATCTGCCGACGCAGACCGGCTACGATTCAGATCACGTGCTGGCCAAGGGCGAAGTCGGCAAAGTCGGCGTGCCGATCAATCATCTCGGCGACATGCGGGCGTTGTTCGACCAGATTCCGCTGGCGCAGATGAACACCTCGATGACCATCAACGCCACCGCGGCGTGGCTGATGGCGCTCTACATCGCGGTAGCCGACGAACAGGGCGCGCCGCGCGCCGCGCTCACCGGGACCATCCAGAACGACATCATCAAGGAATATCTGTCGCGCGGCACCTATGTGTTTCCGCCCGCGCCGTCGATGCGGCTGATCAAGGACATCGCGATCTTCACGACGACCGAACTGCCGAAGTGGAATCCGATGAACATCTGCTCGTATCACCTGCAGGAAGCAGGTGCGACGCCGGTGCAGGAGCTTGCTTATGCTTTGGCGACCGCCATTGCGGTGCTCGATACGGTGAAGAAGTCGGGCGAAGTCAGCCAGGAAAAATTCGGCGAAGTCGTCGGCCGCATTTCGTTCTTCGTCAATGCCGGCATGCGGTTCGTCACCGAGATCTGCAAGATGCGCGCTTTCGTCGATCTGTGGGACGAGATCACGCGCGACCGTTACGGCGTCACCGATCCGAAGCAGCGGCTGTTCCGCTACGGCGTGCAGGTGAATTCGCTCGGTCTCACGGAGCCGCAGCCGGAAAACAACGTCGCACGCATTCTGATCGAGATGCTCGCGGTCACCTTGTCGAAGAAAGCGCGGGCGCGCGCGGTGCAATTGCCGGCGTGGAACGAAGCGCTCGGCCTGCCGCGGCCGTGGGATCAGCAATGGTCGCTGCGCCTGCAGCAGGTGCTCGCCTACGAAACCGATCTGCTGGAATACGGCGACCTGTTCGACGGCTCCAAGGTGATGGAGGCCAAGGTCGAGGCGCTCAAGGCGGAAGCCAGAGAAGAACTCAAGCGCATCGAGGAGATGGGCGGCGCCATTGCCGCGGTCGAAAGCGGCTACATGAAGCAGCGGCTCGTGGCATCGGCGAGCGAGCGCTTTGAAGCGATCGAGAAAGCCGAACAGATCGTCGTCGGCGTCAACAAGTATCTCGAAACCGAACCCTCGCCTTTGACCGGCGGCATCGACGCCATCATGACGGTGTCGGAAGATGCCGAGCGCGACCAGCTTGAGCGCCTCAAGGCGTGGCGCGAACAGCGCGACGCCGCCAAGGTCGCCGACGCACTGACCGAATTGAAACGCGCCGCCGCGGGCCACAGCAACATCATGCCGGCCTCGATTCTCTGCGCCAAAGCCGGCGTTACCACCGGCGAGTGGGGCTGGACGTTGCGGCAGGCGCTCGGCGAATACCGCGCGCCGACCGGCGTCGGCTCAGCGATGCGCAACGACGTCGACGGGCTCGACGACATTCGCGGCGAAGTCGATCGCGTGTCGCGCAAGCTCGGCCGCCGTCTCACCTTCCTCGTCGGCAAGCCCGGTCTCGACGGCCATTCCAACGGCGCCGAACAGATCGCGGTGCGCGCGCGCGACGCCGGCATGCAGGTGGTCTACGAAGGCATCCGCCTGACGCCGGAAGAAATCGTCGACGCCGCGCAGAAGCAGAATGCGCATGTCATCGGCCTGTCGATCCTTTCGGGTTCGCACATTCCGCTGGTGAAGGACGTCGCGGCGCGGATGAAGGAAGCCGGCATGACCATGCCGCTGGTCGTCGGCGGCATCATCCCGCCGGAGGACGCCGAAGCGCTGGAAAAGTCCGGCGTCGCCGCCGTCTACACGCCGAAGGACTTCGAGCTGAACCGCATCATGTCCGACGTGGTGCGCATCGTCGAACAGGCGAACGGCGTCAGCAACGTCTAACCAGCGGTCTGCCGTGTCACATGCGGGCAACACCGGCCTCAAAACAGCACGAAATTGCGGGGCAAGTTCACTGCCGTCCAATCCGGTGCGGTAACCGCCAAGATATCCGGCGCGAGCCCCCGTAGCGTCCGACCATAGGCGGCATCGAGCCGCATGGGGGACGACCTTGTCGACACTGAAACTTTCCGCGGCCGCGCTTTGCATCGCCGTATCCTTGCCGGCGAGCGGCTTCGCCGCCGACATCAAATTCCCGACCAAGGCGCCGGCGCTGGTCGCCGTCCACAACTGGAACGGCTTCTATGCCGGCGTGAACGCCGGTTACGGCTGGGGCACATCCAAGACGGATTACCCCGGCGTTGAACCGACTTTGTTCATTCCCGGCCAGACCTTCGGCGCCATCCCGCGCTCGAACAGCCCCCGCAATGCCGGTTTCATCGGCGGCGTTCAGGCCGGCTACAACTGGCAATTCAATAGCGCGATCGCCGGCCTGGAAGCCGATTTTGCGTATACCGGCATGCGTGGCACCGCGACATATGCTGCGACCGTGTTTCCCGCCCCGCTCCTGACCACGACGCAGGAGAACAAGCTCAACTGGTTCGCCACCGTGCGGCCGCGCGTCGGCATGCTGCTGACGCCCGACTTCCTCGGATACGTGACGGGCGGCGTCGCCATAGGCGGCGCCAAGGCGGCGACCACTGTCGATATCGCGCCCCCCGGCAGTTGCCCCCTCACCAACGGCTTCTGCTCGACAGGTTCGGCATCGAAGACGCTGGTGGGCTGGACCGCGGGCCTCGGCGCGGAAATGGCACTCGCGGCCCATTGGACGGCCAAGGCCGAGTATCTCTATTACGACCTCGGCAACGTCAGCTATCAGGTCATCAGCACGGCGACGTTCGGCAACGGCGGCACCGAAAGCATTCACGCGGATGCCAAGTTCAAGGGTCACATCGTTCGCGTCGGGTTGAACTACAGCTTCAACTGACGTGACGCCAAGCGGCACGAAGGCGGCTACGATCGCGTCATCAATCCATGTCGCAATGGGCGGATATTGAATGACGTTTTTTCTCTATCAGATCGTTGCCCGGATCGTGGCGCTGGTGTTGTTCGTCATTTGCTGCCGTGAACTGCGGACCGCGCTCATCGAGCGGAAAATCAAATATGAAAGTCCGGATTTTCTCGATTGGTGGGAAGACACATGGAGCGCTCAGCGGGACACTGCGCCTGTCCAGTATTGGTTTATTGTCGGCGTTCAGGCGATGTCGGCGGCGGCCTGCCTCGTCGTGGTGATCTTCGGATGGTGGCATCCAGCGGACTGAGCGTCGGCCGCAGCCAACACGCTAACCGCGCTGCTTGGCCGAGGCGCGGACGTCGGACGGCGTCATGCCGTAACGGCGGCGAAACGCATTGTTGAAATAGGACAGATCGCCGAAACCGGACTCGAACGCGATTGCGCTGATCTTGCGCGTGACAAATCGCGCATCGGACAGCATGCGGTGCGCGCGGCCGAGCCGCTGCGCCAGCACAAAATCGGTGAACGTGGTGCGCTCGGTTTCGAACAGCTTGCGCACATAGCCCGCGGAAATACCGAACCTGACGCCGATCGTTTCAGCCGACATATTCTGGCTCGACAGGTTGGCGACAACGTCTTCCTTGATCGCGTGCAGCCGCGCTGCGCGCACACCCCGTCTTTCGGCGAGCGCCGCGCCGTCGCGGGTGGCGCCAAGCACCAGCGCCGCAAGATCGTGAATATGCGTCGTCACGGCATGACGGAGCTCAGCCGTCGCCAACGCAACGTCGCTGTTCAGAACCTGCACATAGTGATCGAGCAACTGCAGCGCTGAATTCTTCGCCGCGATCGGCTTGATCAAGGCGTCGCCAATCGACACGCCCTGCGCCTCCAGAATCTTGCGGTCGAGACGCACGCTCGTCATGGCCGACGGCACATGGCCGAGAAACGTGCCCGCCAGACCGTTCGACGCCAGCATGGCCTGACCGCTTGAAACGCTTTCGATGCGGCCTTCCTGCTGCATCGTGCCACTGCCGCTCTTGACGATGATCAGGACCGGCGCGTCGTTGTCGATCAGCCCGGCGCGATGCGTATTGCGGGTCGGCGACAATCGTCCGAAGGCAACGCCGACCTGCGGCAGCGCGCGCATCTTCATTTCGATGTCGAGCGGATGACCATCGAGCGGATCGATTTCCATCCGCATGATCGCTTTTCCAAAAACCTCCCGAAACGCCTCGATCCTGTCCTGACCCGGAAACTGCGCGCTCGACACCAAGAGTGTCTGCACCTCGTCGCTCACGAACACTCCGATCTATCGCCCCGCCACAGCGGTACCACGGCACGCACCTTCGAGACACAACGAAACACATCCGGAAGCGCTGCTATGCGTTGCTGCGATGTCACGGCGCACCGAAACACGCGGAAAGTATCGTTCAGCACAATAAACAGGCGCGGCCAGCCCAAGCCTCGAACACCGCGCGCTCATAACGTCGGCTCCACGTTTCTCGCGCTGGAATTGGGGTGCCTTAATGCCGTTACATCGAGTTGTTGTCGCTGTCGCACTTGCGGCCGGAATGGGTTGTGCCTCCGGCGCAAGTTATGCGGCTCCGAAGGGCGCTCATCCGGCGGCCGATGCGCCTTATAGCTGGACCGGCTTTTACGCCGGCGTCAGCGGCGGCTACGGCTGGAATAAGGGATCGAACAGCCTGACCGGAATAGATGCATTTGGTTTATACAAGGCCTCGATCGGTCCGCCGCCCACGGCCCCATTTCCCGATTCGATCGATAGCGCAAGCAAAGGCGTGCTCGGTGGCGCTACCGTCGGCTACAATTATCAAATCGGCCAATCGGTCCTCGGCGTCGAGGCCGATTTCTCCAAGTCGAACATTCGCGGCTCAAATTCGTTCGTCTCTGCCGACTTCGGGGTGTTTGCACCGATCACCACAACGCAGCAGGACAAGAAACTTGAATGGCTGAGTACGCTGCGCGCGCGCGTCGGCTACCTGCCAACTCCTGCGTTGCTGGTATTTGCCACCGGCGGTTTGGCGTTCGGCAAAGGCTCCGCCTCGACAAGCACCACGGTCACCCCGTCGCCCACCGGCGGCTTTCCCGCTGACTGCATCGCAGGATCCCCAGCGGCAAACTTCTATTGCAACACCGGCTCGGGCGAGAGGACGATGACTGGATGGACCTTAGGTGCTGGGTTTGAAGCGATGATCGCACAAAATTGGTCGCTGAAAGCCGAATATCTCTATTATGATTTGGGCACTATTACTTACACCACCGCCACGACGGTGCTGTTTGCAGGCACGCCAGCGCTGCAAACAAGTGCCCGCTTCAACGGCAGCATCGCGCGCGTCGGCGTGAATTATCACTTCTGAAATGAAAAAGGCGCGGGCGCGGCGTTACGCCAGCCCGCGCCATCGCATCAAAGCGCCTAGTGCTCGTTGACCGCCTCGCCGACCCGCCGAATAATCAAAGTGCGGCGTGCGGTTTCCTGCAGGCTGCAATATTCCGCGCCGCCGTCCAGCATGCCCGGTTCGAGTTTGTTGAAGAGCGGACAGAGCGCCTTCACCGACTGCGACCATGCGGCCTGCGAAGACGCCACGCCCTTGACGATGTCGGCAAAGCCGCCGCCTTTGACCTGTTTCAGCGCTTCGGCCAGAAGGCCGTTCCAGATCGCGAGTTCGCGCGCGGCGCAGGCACTCTTGATCTTGACGTCGTCCTGCACGCCGTCAGCCTTCTTGAGACAGGGATCGGCGACGATGCCGATGCACTGGCTGCCAAATCCAGCCGTCTCGGATTCCAGACATTTCACAATCGCGTCTTTGTCGCCTGACGGCGGTTGCTGCGCGTGCGCAACGGCGGTGCCGAGCGTTAAAATCAAAAAAGCTGAAATAAGTTGTTTGTTTATCGCAGACATCGTTTCCGCTCCTGTCAGAATTGCAACGTCGTCACTGATTATCGCCGCCTGTCAGCGCCACCGCCAGCCTGCTCGGGCTGATCGGCTTCACAAAATAGTGGTTCATGCCGGCGGCGAGCGCGGCCTGCTCCGTGACGGCATCGCCGCGGCCGGAAATGCCGATGATCTTCACCCGGCCGGCCTTGCCCGGCAGCGCGCGGATACGCCGGGTCGCCTCGATGCCGTCGACACGCGGCAGCGTCACGTCGATCAGCACCGCATCGTAGGCCTTGCGCGCAGCGGCGGTCACAGCCGACTCGCCGTTCTCGGCGAAATCGATGGCGTGGCCGAGTTCGGTGACGATCGTCTTCATCACGACGCGCGCATAAGGGTTATCCTCGGCGCACAGGACCGACAGCGCGCGCGGCGCTTTGAACGGCGCCGCACCCGGCGCGGCGCGTTTTTCGAAACGCTCGGTCAGCACGGTGAGCGTGAACGTGCTGCCCTTGCCCTTCTTGCTGGTGACCTTGAGATCGCCGCCCATGGCCTTGGCGATGCGCTTGACAAAGACCAGCCCCAATCCGGCGCCGCCATAACGCCGCGCGATCTGTTCGCTCGCCTGAGCGAAGGGCTTGAACAAGAGTTTCAATTCGGCGGCGCTCATGCCAATGCCGCTATCCGTCACCGTGAATGTCAGCCGCACGCTCTTGCGCGCCGCCGGCGCTGCGGTCACGGCAAGCGTGACGCTGCCATCGTGCGTGAACTTCACGGCATTGTCGGTGAGATTTTCCAGCGCAGCGCGCAGGCGCAGCGCGTCGCCCGACACCATCGGCGGCAGATCGCGCGCGATGCTGATCCTGGCCTTGATCGTGCGCACAGCAGCGCGGGCGGTGAGCGACTGACCGGCGGCGGCGGCCAGCGCGCGCGGGGAAAACGGCTCCGTGCGCAGCACCAGCCCGGCGGTCTCCGACCGCGCGGCATCGACGATCAAGGTCGACAGCGCGGCGAGATGATCGGCGCCACTCTTGATGGCGTTGGCCCATTCACGCTCGCGTTCGCCGAGATCGGACGCGACGAGCAGTTCGGCCAGCGCAACAATACCGGTTAGCGGCGTGCGGATGTCATGCGCGATACCGGCCAGCGCGGCCTCGACCGCACGCACGGCCGGCGAATCCTTCTTGACCGCCGATTGACGCCTGACCTTCTTACGCTTCGCCATCGATCCCTTCGCCCCGCGGCGACCATGGCACGGAAGCCGGGATCAATCGAGGCCGACGGCGCTGCGGATCTGAGCCGGGCTGGCGCCCCGCGCGCGCAATTCGCGCAGGCCGGTGGCGGCGGTCGACTTCGACAGTTTGCGCTTCTCGGCGTCGAGGATCAGCCGGTGATGGTGGTACCGGGGCGCCGGCAGGCCCAGTAGCGATTGCAGCACGCGATGCGCGGCGGTCGACGGCAACAGATCACGGCCTCGCACGACGTCGGTGACGCCCTGCAACGCGTCATCGACGACGACGGAGAGGTGATAGCTGTTCGGCGTGTCTTTGCGGGCCAGGATAATGTCGCCCCAAGGCGCGGCATCGGCCTCGACCGTCTCGCCGGCCTCGTTCCAATCGAGTGGACCGGTGCGCGCCAGCGCGGCGGTCATGTCGAGGCGCAGCGCATAGGGCGCGCCGGCGTCAATCAGGCGGCAGCGCTCCTCCGCAGGCACATTCTTGCCGAGCTCCGGATAGCGGATGCCGCCGTCAGGATCGCGTGGCCACGGCTGGCCCGACGCCGCTTCGCGTTCCGCGACAATGCGCGCGATCTCGCTGCGGCTTTCGAACGCCGGGTAGACGAGCCCCATGGCGTCGAGTTTGGCCAACGCCGCGCGGTATTCGGCGAGATGGTCCGACTGCCGCCGCACCGGCTCTTCCCACGCCACGCCGAGCCAGGCGAGATCCTCGTAAATCGCCGCCTCGAATTCCGGCTTGCAGCGCGCTTCGTCGATGTCCTCGATGCGCAGCAGCAGGCGGCCGCCCGCTGCCGCCGCCAGCTTGGCATTCAGCAGCACGGACAAGGCGTGGCCGAGATGCAGATAGCCGTTCGGGGATGGGGCAAAACGGAAAACGGGTGGCATGGCTTCTTTTATTCGCTGCACTACATTTTCCGCTCATTCCCGCGAAAGCGGGA
>CAIYTE010000186.1 GCA_903929045.1 uncultured Hyphomicrobiales bacterium | reverse complement strand
GAGCTTCGACGTCGCGGGCACCCGCCGGCAATTCCCGATCTTGTCCGAGATCATCGACGGTCGGCCCATCCACTATCTCGATAACGGTGCGTCGGCGCAGACACCGCTCGCGGTGATCGATGCCGTGCGCAAGTACGAGACCACCGGCCGCGCCAACGTCCTACGCGGCGTCCATCGCCTGGCCGAGCGCGCGACCGAGGCTTACGAGACCGCGCGTGCGGACGTGGCGGCGTTCCTTGGCGTCAAGCCGATGGAGATCGTCTTCACCGGCGGCTGCACGGCGGCGATCAATACAGTGGCCTATTCCTACGGCCAGCTCCTGAAGCCCGGCGACCGCATCCTGCTGTCGGAACTCGAGCATCATTCCAACATCGTGCCGTGGCAGCTCCTGCGGCAGCGCAGCGGCATCGAGATCGACATGATCCCGGTGACGCTCGATGGCCGCATCGATCTTGCACTGTTGCCCCAGCTTCTGACGCCCAAGACCAAGCTGATCTCTCTGGCCCACATCTCCAACGTCACCGGCGCGCTGCTCGACGTGAACGCCGTCGTGGCCGCAGCCAAGACTGTCGGGGCGAAGGTGATGCTCGACGGTGCGCAGCGCGCGCCGCACGGGCCGCTCGACCTTCCGGCGCTGGGTATCGATTTCTATGTCTTCGCCGGCCACAAGGCCTACGGGCCGAACGGCGTCGGCGTGCTGTGGGCGAGACCCGAGCTGCTCGACGCCATGCCGCCGTTCATGGGCGGCGGCTCGATGATCGGCCGCGTGACCTTCGCCGAGACGACCTGGGCGCCGGCACCGCGCCGCTTCGAAGCAGGCACGCCGCCAATTGGGCCCGCGATTGGTCTTGGTGCGGCCTGTGTGTGGATGAGCAAGCTCGACTGGACAGCCGCCCACGACCACGAAATGGGGCTGGTGCAACGGCTGATGGACGGGCTGCAGAAGATCGACGGCACCCAGATCCTGGGACCGGCCAGCCTGCAGAACCGCTATCCTGTCGTGTCCTTCATGCTGGAGGGCGTGCACCCGCACGACGTGGCGCAAACACTCGATTCGTTCGGCGTGGCCGTTCGCGCGGGGCATCACTGCGCCCAACCGCTGATGGACCGCTTCGACCTCGACGGCACGACGCGCGTCTCGATCGCGCCCTACAACGACAATACCGACATCGACGCGCTGCTGACCGGCGTGGCCCATGCCGCAAAGACACTTCGATGAGCGATGAACTCTACCAAGAGAAGATCGTGGCGCTGGCCAAGGCCAAGACCGGCGCGGGCAAGCTCGCGGCGCCGACCAAGACGGCGCGCCGCGACAATCCCCTATGTGGCGACCGCGTCATCATCGACGTGACGTTGGACGGGCAGGGCAAGATCGCCGAGATCGCCCATCAGGTGCGCGGCTGCCTGCTGTGCCAGGCGTCGGCTTCAGCTCTATCCTCCCTGGCGATCGGCAAAGATGCAGGCGGCATCGCCGAAATCCGCCACGACGCCGAGCGCGCGCTGGGCCGGGAACAGGGCGAAACCCACGAGCCCTATGCCGCCTTCGCGCCAGTCGCTGCGCACAAGTCCCGGCAGGACTGCGTGCTGCTGCCGCTC
>CAIYTE010000185.1 GCA_903929045.1 uncultured Hyphomicrobiales bacterium | reverse complement strand
CTGGGCAAGTTCATCAGGAACGGCACGCTCAGAATCTATGATGCGTCCGGCACGCTTCATGTGTTCGGCGGCGTTGCTCCCGGACCTGCCGTTACCGTGCGCATCAACAAGCGCGGCCTCGAGACATCGCTGTTCCTCAATCCGGAATTGCGCGCCGCCGAAGCCTATATGGACGGCGGCCTCACCTTCGAAGACGGCTCAGGTGTCTATGATCTCTTGCTGCTGTTCTCCGTCAATCGCAGCGGTCTCAAGTCGCACGGCTCGCAGAAGCTGCTGCGCCGGATCTGGCGCGCGGTGCGGCGCTGGCAGCAGCACAATCCGGTCGGGACCGCGGCCAAGAACGCGCGGCATCATTACGATGTCTCGACCGATCTCTACCGGCTCTTCCTCGACGACAAGATGCAGTATTCCTGCGCCTATTTCCGCGATCCGGAGCACGACACGTTGGAACAGGCGCAGGACTACAAGCTCGCGCACATCGCCGCCAAGCTGGCGCTCAAGCCCGGCATGACCGTTGCCGAAATCGGCTCGGGCTGGGGCGGCTTGGCGATCCATCTCGCCAAAAACCATGGCGCGCGGGTCACGGCGATCAACGTGTCACCCGAACAGATCAAGGTGGCGCGCGCGAACGCCGCCGCCGCCGGCGTCTCCGACCTCGTCGAATTTCGCGAAATCGACTACCGCAATGTCGAGGGCCAGTTCGATCGTGTCGTCTCCATCGGCATGATGGAGCATGTCGGCGTCGCCCATTTCGACGAATATTTCGACAAGGTGCGCGGCCTGCTGAAGGACGACGGCTACGCGCTGATCCATTATATCGGCCGCATGTCGCCGCCGGGCACCACCGGGCCGTTCATCCGCAAGTACATTTTCCCGGGCGGTTATTCGCCGGCGCTGTCGGAAGTGTCCGCCTCGGTCGAGCGCAGCGGCTTGTGGAACGCCGACACCGAGTTTCTGCGGCTGCATTACTATTACACGATCAAGCACTGGCGGCAGCGCTTCGCCGCCAACCGCGACAAGGCGGTCGCTATCTACGACGAACGCTTCGCACGGATGTGGGAGTTCTATCTCGCCGCCGTCGAGCTCGAATTCCTGCACGGCTCGCACATGGTGATGCAGCTCTTGTTGTCGAAGACGCGCGATGCAGTGCCGATCATTCGTGATTTCATCGTCGACAATGAACGTCAGGCGTTGCGTCCGGCCGGCGCGTGATGGATGGCCCCCTTGCAGCGATCGTTCGCGCCCTTCTGGATCCAGGCGACACGACGGAGCGGCTCGAGGCCGTCACCACCGGCATGAGCGGGGCGAGCGTCGTCCGCGTCATGCGCGACGGGGTCCCCGACCGATTTGTGAAGATCGCCGATGCGGATGCCGCCGCGGCGCTACGTGATGAAGTCACGCGCACGAATTGGCTCGCGGCCCGCAACATTCAAGTGCCGCGCATCCTGCGCACGCGCGAAGAGTCCGGCCACTTTGCGGCGCTGATGGAAGCCGTGCCCGGCAGACCTGCAGACGCCAATGCTTTGCCCGTTCCGCAACTCGTCGAGGCCTTGGCCGGTACGCTCGTAACACTGCACGCCCTGCCGTCCGGCGATTGCCCTTTCGACGAGACATTGAGCGTGCGGCTTGCACGCGCGGCCGAGGCCGTTGACGCCGGCGACATCGAGATCGCGGAATTCGATGTCCGCAATCGCGACGTTGCGCCCGAAATGTTGCTGGCGCGCCTGATCGCGCAACAACCGGCGGAAGACATCGTCGTCGTCCACGGCGACGCCACGCTCAGCAACATCATGGTCGATGAGCGGGGCACTGCGGGCTTCATCGATTGCGGACGCGCCGGCCGTGGCGACCGCTATCTCGACCTCGGCGTTCTCGAAGCCGATATCGCCGCACACTATGGCGCGGAGGCCGCCGCACATTTCGCGCGCTGCTATGGGGTCGCCTGGAATACCGCAAAGGCTCTGTACTATTCCGATTTGTACGAGTTTTTCTGAACATCGGGCGGTCAGGTCCTGCCGAGGGCCCGGCTCGATTGCGAAACCCGCTCGAATCAGTCTGATTTGGCGTTTCGGGTCGTGGCGGTCACCCCAGGCACCCTAAAATGAGCAGACGCGCACACCAGCATTCGCAGCAACGCGGGTCCGTCCCGCCCGCCGCTTTGGTCGCAGACGGCAAAGCCGATCTGCAGAATGCCATCGCGCTGCATCGGCGCGGTCAGCTGGGCGATGCCGAAACGATCTATCGAAAGATCCTGCTGACGGCGCCCGATCATTTTGACGCGCAGCATCTGCTCGGCGTCCTCAGACATCAGCAAGGCCATCACGGTGACGCGATCAAGCTGATCGCCGGCGCGTTACAGCAGCGGCCGAACGAGGCCGCGGCGCTGACGAACTACGCGGCCGCGCTCAACGCGCTCAAGCGCTTCACCGAAACCGTGGCGAGTTGCGACAGGGCCATCGCGGTGCAGCCGAACTTTCCCGAGGCCTTCAATAATCGCGGCGTCGCGCTGAAGGAACTTGGCCGCACCGAAGACGCTCTCGCCAGCTACGACAGAGCGATTGCCTTGAGGCCGGACTATGCTGAAGCGCTCAACAACCGGGGTATCGCGTTGCGCGCGGTCAAGCGTCCCGCGGATGCGCTGGCCAGTTACGACCGGGCCATCGTACTGCGACCGGCCTATGCCGAGGCCTACAACAACCGTTGGCGTCGCTCTTGCCTAGCTCGGGCGCTTTGACGACGCGCTGGTCAACTATGCCATGGCGATCGCGCTCAGGCGCGGCTACGCGGAAGCCTACAACAACAGCGGCGCCGCCTTGTACCTGCTCAAGCGTTACGACGAGGCGCGCGCCAACTTCGATCAGGCGCTGGCGCGCGACGCCAACTATGCCGATGCGCACTGGAACAAGGCTCAGCTGACGCTGCTTCAAGGCGATTTTGCCCAGGGCTGGGCCGAGCACGAATGGCGCTGGAAGATGAGCGCCGTCAACCACGCAGCGCCGGATTTTGCTCAACCCTTGTGGCGCGGCGACGCCGTCCTTGCCGGCAAGACAATCCTGCTGCACAGCGAACAGGGTCTCGGCGATACGATTCAGTTTTGCCGCTATGCGCCGCTTATTGCGGCGCGCGGCGCGCGCGTCATCCTCGAAGTGCAGAAGCCGCTGAAGCGGCTGCTCACCGGCCTCCCCGGCGTCGCCGACATCATCGTTTCGGGCGAGCCGCGGCCGCCCTTTGATTTTCATTGTCCGCTGATGAGCCTGCCGCTGGCGTTCGGCACGCGGCTGGAGACCATTCCGCCGTCCTGTTTGCCGGTGCCGGAAAACGTTGCGGCGCATCTCGCGACCCGCGTCGAACACGACAATCGGCGTCGCATCGGGCTGGTCTGGTCCGGCAACGCGAACCACAAGCGCGACCGCGACCGGTCGATCCCGCTCCGCGCGCTGTTGCCGCTGCTGGAGATCGACGCCACCTTCGTCAGCCTGCAAAAAGAGGTGCGCGCCAGCGACGCCGTCATTCTCAAAGAGCGCAACGACATTCTCGATCTGTCCGAGGGTCTTGGAGATTTTTCGGACACCGCGGCGCTGATATCGAAACTCGATCTCGTTATTACCGTGGATACCAGCGTCGCGCACCTCGCCGGCGCCATGGCGAAACCGGTCTGGCTGTTGCTCAGCGACGTTCCCGATTGGCGCTGGCTGCTCGATCGCGACGACAGCCCGTGGTACCCGACCGCCCGCCTGTTCCGGCAGGATGCGGCCTGCGACTGGAACGCAGTGGTCGCGCGGGTTCGCGACGCGCTGATCGAATTCGTGCAGCGCTGAGGCGCTATACGCGTTCGATACCGGCCCTGGCGATGATGTCCTTGTAGCGCTGAACCTCGGCGACGACGCGCTTGCGCATGCCTTCCGGTCCGCTGGCGATCACCTCGAAACCGAGCGTGCGCAGCTTTTCGCGGAACACCGGCTCTTGCAGGGCCTCCACGGCCAGCGACGACAGGCGGTTGACGATCTCGGGCGGCGTGCCGGCCGGCGCCAGCATGCCGTGAAACGTGTCGGCGAGAAAATCCTTGTAACCGAGTTCGACCATGGTCGGCACGTTCGGCATATCGAACCAGCGCGTCTCGCCGGTAACGGCCAACGCCGTCAACGTGCCGCTCAGGATGCTGGGATGCGCGCCCGGCAGCGACGCGCAGGCGACCGGCACCGTACCACTGAGGATGCTCTGCATGGCCGGACCCGAGCCCGGATACGGGATATGCGTAATATTGACGCCCGCGGAGATCTTGAGCAATTCGCCGGCGAGATGCGGCGTCGTGCCGACACCGGCGCTGGCATAGCTCAAATCGTTGGAATTGGCCTTGGCGCGCGCCACCAGTTGCGCGATCGACGTGATGCCCGACGCCTTGGTGGCGATGAAGACATTGGGCGAGGTATCGAGCTCCGTTATCGGCGCGAAATCCTTCACCGCGTCGTACGGCACGTTCTTGTAGAGGCTGGGATTGACGACAAAGGCGCTCGACGTCACCAGCAACGTGTAACCGTCCGGCGCCGCGCGGGCGACCGCCGATGTGCCGAGATTGCTGCCCGCGCCGCCCCGGTTGTCGACGACGAAGGTCTGCCCGAGCGCCTCGCCGAATTTCTGGCTGAGCAACCGCGCCGTCAGATCGCTCGGACCGCCCGCCGCGAAGGGCACGACGATCCTCACCGTACGGTCAGGGTAACCGGCGGCGCGCGTCCGGCCCCCGATCGACGCCAGCGCCAGCGCACCGGCTCCGCTCAACACAGCACGGCGCGTCGGCCGACTCTTCCCAGCCATGGTCGCTCTCCCTGGAACGCCGCCGTTTTCGGCGGTCGATTATTCGATCTTTTTAGCCATGCCGGAGCGGCAGCGTGACGGCCTCTCCGGTCCGCATCGAGTGTTCAATGGCGAGCGTCGCTTCCAGCGTGGCGCGCGCATCCTGCGCCGTCGCCAAAGTGCACGGCTTGCCGAGCGCCAGATGATCGAGCCAGGCGCGCGTTTCGTTGGCGATCGGGCCCCAGAATTCGCCAAGCGCCCAATCGCCGGGCGTCCCGCTTTGCAGGAACACCATGTTGACGTTGTGGTCCGGCAGATAAACGTGCGGCACGCCCTTCTCGGAATACATCAACTGATCGGTGTGATCGTCATCGAGGATCATGACGCCTTCGGTGCCGACAACCTCGACACGCGCGGCGTGGCCGAGCGCCGGATATTTTTCCGGCAGCGCGTAACTGACGCCCAGATTGACCACGGCGCCGTCGCTATAGGTCAGCACCGCATAGCAGACGTCCTGAACCTCGTGGCCGGCCGCCTTCAGCACGCCCATCTGGCCGCGCGCATAGATTTCCGTGAGCGTGCGGCCGTCGAACAGCCAGTTCATCAGGTCGACGTAATAAGTGAGCGCATCGACGACCGGCGTTGCGTGCGGATTGCGCTTGAGCATCGCCAGCGCCTGCGAACGTGAATTGAACACGCGCGCAGCGCCCCCGGTGAGCGTCCCGACGCGGCCCTTGATCACCTGCTCCTTGGCAATCTGGTAACGCTCCTTGTAGCGGCGGCTGTAGCCGACGCGCAGGTCGCCTTTGTATTTGGCGAGCGCCTCCAGCACCTGATCGGCTTCGCGCACCGTAAGCGCGATCGGTTTTTCCACCAGCACCGCCTTGCCGCGTTCGAGCGCGGCCAGCACCGGCTGCAGGTGCTCGCCTTCACTGGTGGAGATGATGACGGCGGTAACGTTTGGATCGTCGATGACCGCAAGATTGTCGCCGCCATGGGATGTGCCGCCGACGAGCTTGGCGAGTTTTTCCGCATTGGCCGGATCGAGATCGGAAACCGCGATGCTGTCGATGGCGGCATGACCGGCGGCCAGCCGCCCCCGCAATGTGCCAATCCGCCCCGAGCCGACAATGCCGAGCCCGATCCCGCGCGCCTTACTCATCTGCATTCCAATCGGCTTCTACTTGACGAGCACGGGCATCGGATCGGGACCATTGTTCGGCACGCCGATGCGGCCGGCGGCGACGACCGCCGAGACCATCACATAGAAACCGGTCACCGCGGCCAGATCCACCGTCTGCTGCTCGCCGAGAATCTGCTTGGCGCGGGCGAAGGTGGCGTCCGACATCTTCCTGGTCTGCAGCAACTCCGTGACGAAGTCATAGACAATGGTTTCGTCCGGCTTCATGTTCACCGGCTTCTTGCCGTCACGGATATCGTTGATGATTTCATCCGACAGACCAGCCTTTTTCGCCAGCGGCTCGTGCGCCCACCACTCGTACTGCGCGTCCCAGATGCGGGCTTCGAGCAGGATCGCCATCTCGTTGAGGCGCTTGGGCACGGACGTTTTCTGCCGCAGGTACTCCGTCATCATCAGATAGCGTTTGAGCAGTTCCGGATTGGTCAGCAGCATCGCGTAAGGTCCGCCAAGCCCGGCGCTCGACTGCTTGAGCACGCCCTCGGCGGCTTCCTTTTGCTCCGGATTGAGCTGCTCCATGGTCTTGGGCGCGAAGCGCGGCGCATCGGCTGCGTGAGCCACAGACGATGAAACCAATGCAGCGATGATGAGCGCGAGCGTGGACCGTCGGACGAGCATAAAACCTCCCCGGTTCTGGTGTGTCTTGCGTGTCTCTTTGATGAGAAGACACGAGCACGCCTTGTTATGAAAAGCCTAGGCCGCGTTTTGCGCGGAGTAAACGCAAAAAAAGGGCGGCCACCGGCCACCCTTTTTGTCCACAGAGTGGACGCTGCTAGCTGGCGCGCTGCAGCCAGACGACTTTTTGTTCTGAATAATTGTCGAGTGCGCTGCGGCCGAGATCGCGGCCGATACCGGACTGTCCGCCCATGCCGCCCCAGGGCAGACGCGCGTCGGTCGGACCGTAGGTGTTGATCCATACCGTGCCGGCATCGAGACGGTTCGACATGCGCGTGGCGCGATCGATGTCCTTGGTCCACACCGCGGCGGCAAGGCTGTAGGCCGTGCCGTTGGCAACCGCGACCGCCTCCTCTTCATCGGCAAACGGCACCACCGCAACGACCGGCCCGAAGATTTCCTCGCGAGCGATCCGCATCTCGCCGGTGACGCCGGCAAACACCGTCGGCTTGACGAAGTAACCGCGGTCGCCGGCTCGGCCGCCGCCGGTCACAGCCTGCGCGCCTTCGTTCTTGCCGATGTCGATGTAGCTCAGCACACGATCCATCTGCTTTTGCGAAATCACCGGACCGAGATTGACGTCGGTCTCGCGCGGATCGCCAAGCCGCAACGCGCTGGCGCGCGCGGCGAGCTTCTCGACATATTCATCGTGGATCTTGCGATCGACGAGAACGCGCGTCGCTGCCGAACACACCTGCCCGGCGTTGAAGAATGCGCCGGACGAGGTCTGCCGCACGGCCTGCTCGATGTTGCAATCGGCGAACACGACGCTGGGCGACTTGCCGCCGAGCTCAAGCCCGATGCGCGTAATGTTTTCCGCCGCGGCGCGCATGATGAACTGACCGGTCTGCGGCGAGCCGGTGAAGGAAATCTTGTCGATGCCCTTGTGCGACACCAGCGCCGCACCGGCATCGGCGCCAAATCCCGGCACGATGTTGAGCACGCCGGGCGGTAGGCCGGCTTCGAGCGCGGCGGCGCCGAGCCACAGCGCCGACAGCGGCGTCAGTTCGGACGGCTTCATGACGATGGTGCAGCCGCAGGCCAAAGCCGGCGCGATCTTCCACACCGCGTTCATCAGCGCGAAGTTCCACGGCACGATGACCGCGACGACGCCGACCGGCACGCGCTGCGTATAGGTGAGCGCGTCGCGGCGCGCCGGGATGACGTCGCCGGCGATCTTGTCGGCCCAGCCGGCGTAATATTCGAGGCAATCGATCGCCGCCGGAATGTCCATGCGGCGAGTGGCCGCCAACGGCTTGCCGCCGTCGATGCTTTCGAGTTGCACCAGTTCGTCGGTGCGTTCGCGCAGGATGGCGGCAAGGCGATTGAGGATGCGGCCGCGCTCGGCGCCCGTCATGGCCGGCCAGGCGCCTTGCTTGAGGGCCTGGCGGGCGGCGGCCACCGCCGCGTCGATATCGGCCGCGCCGGCCTCCGCAACCTCGGCGATGGTCTCTTCAGTCGCGGGATTGAGCGTGGCGAAGGTTTTGCCAGATGACGCGCCGCCCCATGAACCATCGATCAGCAGGTCCGTACGGGGCGTCGAAAGGTCGAATTTGGCGTGAAAATTCATCGCGAGGCTCCAATATTCCGGTATTATTGGAGTAAAGCAGCCAGTTGATAGACATCAAGCCGCCAATTTAATTATATTAATAGAAATTGCCTATCGATAACTCGCGTTGTAAGCTTTGATCGATTTTACGTATCGCTGCCGCGGGCAGCGGGGCCGCGATCCTGAATACTGAACCAATTCGTGAACCACCGCCGGGTGTGAGCTTTGATCGACAAACTGGAATTTTTGCTGGCCTTGGCCCGCGAAAGGCACTTCGGCCGCGCCGCCGAGTCGTGCGGCGTGACGCAACCGACATTGTCCGCGGGCGTGAAACAGCTTGAGGAATCCTTCGGCGTGCTGCTGGTCAATCGCGGCTCGCGCTTCCAGGGCTTCACCCCGGAAGGCGAGCGCGTGCTCGATTGGGCGCGCCGCATCGTCGGCGACACACGCGCCATGCGGCAGGAAGTGCACGCTCTTCAGCACGGCCTCGCTGGGCGTCTGCGGCTTGCCGTCATCCCGGCCGCTCTCGCAATGGTCGAGAGACTGACGACGCCTTTCCGCGCACGCTACCCGGATGTGCAGTTTACGGTCTTCTCGCGTACGTCGATCGAGATATTGGAACTTCTGGAAAATCTCGAGATCGATGCCGGCCTCACTTATCTCGACAACGAGCCGCTCGGCCGTGTCACCGCAGTGCCGCTCTATACCGAGCATTACCGTCTGCTTGTCGCCGCTGACGCACCGCTCGCCGACCAGAAAGCCGTGACGTGGGCTGAAGTCGCGCAAGTGCCGCTCTGTCTTTTGACACCGGACATGCAGAACCGCCGCATCATTGAACGCCTGCTGCGCGACACCGGTTTGACGCCGAATATCCAGCTGGAATCGGATTCGATGATTCTGCTGTACTCGCATGTGCGAACAGGCCGTTGGGCCAGTGTGATGCCGGCGCTGCTGGCGACCCAGCTCGGTCTCACCGATACCAAGCTGCTGCGCGCGATCCCGATCGTTGAGCCTGAAGCAACCCACAGCATAGGCCTCGTTGCGCCTATCCGCGAACCAATGACACCATTAACGGCAGCACTGGTCGCCGAAGCACGCGGCGTCGCGCCGCTGCTGGACGCGCTCAACGACGTGGCTGCAAAGAAATAGCCCTCAGCGTCCTCTGGGGACTGCACCTTCCGTTCTCGACAGAAAGCGGGACCGTTCCCACCTGAAGCATGGTCAGCGCTTCTTTTGGCGCTGCTGCCAGCGACGAACGCCCGGCGCTGATACCGCATCTCAATCGTTGATGAGACACCCATCATTTCGCAATTGCGAGATAGGAAAATACAATATTGACTTTATTAGTTTCGACCCATTTGCAAAGCTTGGAGCGCTTAAAAAGCGCAAAAGCGCTGACTCTGGGGGAAACGATGACGACGATAGGGCAGACGCTGCCGCTGGGTGGCGCAGGAATTCTCGACCGCGAACGCATCATCGCAACGGCCGGTTTTAACCGCTGGCTGGTGCCGCCTGCGGCGCTTTGTATCCATCTGTGCATTGGCATGGCGTACGGCTTCAGCGTGTTCTGGCTGCCGTTGTCCCGCACCATTCCGAACGCGCCGGCTTGCACCGATCTCGCGGTCGAGTTGTTTTCGACGGGCTGTAACTGGCGCGTCGCCAGCCTCGGCTGGATGTACACCCTGTTCTTCGTCGTTCTCGGCGTTGCCGCGGCGCTCTGGGGCGGCTGGCTGGAGCGTGCCGGTCCGCGCAAAGCAGGCGTGGTGGCGGCGCTGTGCTGGTGCGGCGGTCTCTTGCTCGGCTCAATCGGCGTTTACACGCATCAACTCTGGCTGATGTGGCTCGGCTCGGGCGTGATCGGCGGCATCGGCCTTGGTCTCGGTTACATCTCGCCGGTGTCGACGCTGGTGAAGTGGTTCCCTGACCGGCGCGGCATGGCGACCGGCATGGCGATCATGGGCTTCGGCGGCGGCGCGATGATCGGTTCGCCGCTCGCCGACATGCTGATGAACTACTACAAGACACCGACCTCGGTCGGCGTCTGGGAAACCTTCCTCACCATGGGCGCGATCTACTTCTGCTTCATGATGATCGGCGCATTCCGCTATCGCGTGCCGCCCGCCGGTTGGCGTCCGGACGGCTGGACACCGCCGTCGGAAAACAAGGCGATGATCTCGCAGCATCACGTCCATCTGCGGGATGCGCACAAGACCAAGCAGTTCTGGCTGATCTGGCTGGTGCTCTGCATGAACGTGTCGGCCGGCATCGGCATTATCGGCATGGCGTCGCCGATGCTGCAGGAAATCTTCGCCGGCTCGTTGATCGGTCAGGCCGGCGTCAAGTTCGCGCAGCTGACGCCCGAACAACGCACCGCGATCGCGGCGATTGCGGCCGGCTTCACCGGCCTGTTGTCGCTGTTCAACATCGGCGGCCGCTTCTTCTGGGCATCGCTGTCGGACTATATCGGGCGGAAGAACACCTACTTCTGCTTCTTCCTGATCGGTATCGCCTGCTACGCGCTGGCGCCGACCTTCGCCGATATGGGATCGAAGCTGCTCTTTGTCGCGGCCTTCTGCATCATCCTGTCGATGTATGGCGGCGGCTTCGCCACCGTGCCTGCCTATCTCGCCGACATGTTCGGCACGCAATTCGTCGGCGCCATCCATGGGCGCCTGCTGACGGCGTGGTCGACGGCCGGCATTCTCGGCCCGGTGGTCGTGAACTATATGCGTGAATTCCAGTTGGCCGCCGGCGTGCCGCGCGACCAGCTGTACAATACGACAAGCTACATCCTCTGCAGCATGTTGGTCATCGGCCTGATCTGCAACTACCTGATCAAGCCGGTCGATCCGAAGTGGCACATGAGCGCGGACGAAGTCGCAAAGCTGCAGGCCGCCAGCGCCAATTCGGCATCGGCGACACCGACCGGCTCGTTCGGCATCGGCAAGGGCGGCTTTGACGTACAGGCCGCGCTGTTCTGGGCTTTCGTCGGCATCCCGCTGGCCTGGGGCGTCTGGATCACGTTGAAGAGCGCCGCGCGCATCTTCTAATCTGCGAACGACAGAGCGCGCCGTTTCCCTCACCGGAAACGGCGCGTTTTCTTTTGGCGCGGCGGCACAAGAACGGCTTGCTGCGGAACGGAGTCCAAAACCATACGTTGTCTGGTGTTCCGGAGAACACACAATGACGGCGCTCAAGGTTTTTGGTTTCAACTGCAGCCTCAAGAACAGCAAGGCCGGCGAAAGCTCATCGACCGATGTCCTGATGCGGCAGATGTTCGACGAACTCGCAAGGAACGGCGCCGAAGGCGAATTCGTGCGCGCCGCCGACTACAACATCAAGCCGGGCGTCACGGACGATGAAGGCGACGGCGACGACTGGCCGAAACTGCTCAAGCGCGTGCTCGCCGCCGACATCCTGGTGATCGGCGCGCCGATCTGGCTCGGCCAGCCTTCAAGCGTGTCGAAGCGCGTGCTCGAGCGCATGGATGCGTTCATCGACCAGAAAGACAAGCGCGGCCGCATGCCGTCCTACGGCAAGGTGGCGATCTGCTGCATCGTCGGGAACGAAGACGGCGCGCATCACAGCGCGGCCGAAATCCTGAGCGCGCTGCTGGAAGTCGGTTTCACCGTGCCATCGGGCGGACCGACCTATTGGGTCGGTGAAGCCATGAGCGGCAACGAATACAAGGACCAGAAGCCGTCGCCCAAGGCCGTTACCGCATGGACCGCTATGCTGGCGTCAAACACCGCGCATCTGGCGCGGCTGCTCAAAGCCCATGAATATCCCGGGATTGAAGGCGGCCGCTAGACCTCGGAATCGCCGCCGGTCACGACCTTGTAGCTGTCCTTGCGCTTGGCGCGCTCGATGCCCTTGATGATCAACTCTTCCGCGCCGGCCGCTTCAAGCCACTTCACGATGGTCACCCACTTGCCCTTTTCCAGATCCTTGTAGTGCTGGAAGAAGTGCGCGATCTGCTCAGTCATGACCACCGGCAGATCCTTGTAGCTGGTGACCCCGGTGTAAAACGGATGCAGGGCATCGACCGGCACCGCCAGAATCTTCTCGTCCCCGCCAGCTTCGTCTTCCATCAACAGCGCGCCGACCGGACGGCAGCGAATGACCGCGCCGGGCACGACCGGGACCTGACTGATCACCAGCACGTCGCACGGGTCGCCATCGTCCGACAACGTGTGCGGGATGAAGCCGTAATTGCCCGGATAAAACATCGCCGTATGCAGGAAGCGATCGACGAAGATCGCGCCCGACACCTTGTCGAACTCGTATTTGACCGGCACGCCGCCGAGCGGAATCTCGATGACGGCGTTGACGTCCTTGGGCGGGTTCCGGCCCGCCGGAATAAGATTAAGGTCCATGAGAGCCGTCCATATGATCGAGGTTTCGCGCGTCCTAACACGTTGAATCACAGGCGACTATAATACTGCGGTCGGACGCCATATTACTGCCATCGTCCGATCCCCGTTTTGCCCGCAAAGCTATTCAAGTACCGCCTCATTCTGCATCGGCCAAAAAGGCATCACATGACGACACGGCGCAATTTCATTGTTGGCGGCACCGCACTGGCGGCGAGCGGCCTGATCGGCACGGCCTACGCCTTTGACCGGAGCGTGCTGCGCACCGAGATCGAGCGCATCGCATCGGCATGCGGCGGCCGGCTGGGCGTGTCGATTTTCGACGTGCAAACGCTGGAGCCGTTCAACCACAAGGGCGACGACCGCTTCCCGATGTGCAGCACGTTCAAGTTCCTGGCCGCGGCGGCCGTGCTCAAGCGCGTCGATGAGGAAAAGGAACAACTTGGCCGGCTTATCCCGGTCGAGGCTGGCGATGTCGTCCCCGGCTCATCGCACATCACGGCGCCGGTGCCAGGCGGCCTGACCGTTGCCCAGCTGTGCGAGGCGGCGATCATCTACAGCGACAACACCGCCGGCAACTTGATCCTCGCCAGTCTCGGCGGACCGCAGGCCATCACGGACTATGCCCGCACACTCGGCGATACCATCACGCGACTCGATCGCAATGAACCGACCTTGAACGAATCCATCCCCGGCGACCCGCGCGACACGACAACGCCGAATGCCATGGTCAAATGCATGCAGACGATCCTGATTGGCGAAGTGCTGACGACGGCGTCGAAGAAACAACTGACGCAATGGCTGCTGGGCAACAAGACCGGCGCGACGCGGTTGGCCGCGGGCCTCCCCGTGGGCTGGCGTATTGGCGACAAGACGGGCACCGGCGAGCGCGGCTCAGCCAACGACATCGCCATCATCTGGCCGCCGGACCGCGCGCCGATCCTTGTCGCGGTCTATCTCACCGAGACGACCGCGCCGGCCGACAAGCGCAACGCGGTCCACGCCGACATCGCGCGAGCGATTGTGAAGGGGATGGCCTAGCCCCGCCGGAAACGAAAAGAGCGGGCCACCGGCCCGCTCTTGAAACGCGTATCTCTCGAAAATCCTAGAACAACCCGACGATCTTGCCGTCGGCGCCGACGTCGATCGAGTCGGCGGACGGTACCTTCGGCAGGCCCGGCATGGTCATGATCTCACCGCAGATCGCGACGATGAACTCGGCACCGGCGGACAGGCGCACCTCGCGCACCGGAATCGAGAAGCCGGTCGGCGCGCCCTTGGCGTCCGGGTTGGTCGAGAACGAGTACTGCGTCTTGGCGATACACACCGGCAACTTGCCAAAGCCCATCTCTTCCCAAGCCTTGAGCTGGTCCTTGACCGACTTGTCGGCAGTCGCATCGTCGGCGCGGTAGATTTCCTTAGCGATGGTGCGGACCTTGTCGAACAGCGGCATGTCGTCCGGGTAGAGCAGTTTCAGCTTGCCCTTGCTCTCGTCGATGACCTTGACGACAACCTTGGCGACATCCGCAGCGCCTTCGCCGCCCATGGCCCAATGATCGGCCATCACGGCCTCGACGCCGAGCGCCTTGCACTTCTCCTTCACCAGCGCGATTTCCGCGTCGGTGTCGGCCGAGAAACGGTTGATCGAAATCACCGCCGGCAGGCCGAATTTCTTCACGTTTTCAACATGCCGCTGCAGGTTGGACATGCCGGCTTCCAGCGCCTTCAGGTCCTCCTTCTTGAGGTCGTCCTTCTTGACGCCGCCGTGCATCTTCAGCGCGCGGATGGTCGCCACGATGACGACGCAAGACGGCTCCAGCCCGGCCTTTCGGCACTTGATGTCGAGGAACTTCTCCGCGCCCAAATCAGCACCGAAGCCGGCTTCCGTGACGACATAGTCGGCAAGCTTGAGCGCCGTTGTGGTCGCGACCACAGAGTTGCAGCCATGCGCGATGTTGGCGAAGGGGCCGCCGTGAATAAAGGCGGGCGTGCCTTCCAGCGTCTGCACCAGGTTCGGCGCGATGGCCTCCTTCAGCAGCGCCGTCATGGCGCCGTGCGCCTTGATGTCCTTGGCGCGGATCGGCTTACGCTCGCGCGTATAGGCGACGATGATATTGCCGAGCCGCTCCTTGAGGTCGTCGAGATCCTTGGCGAGACAGAAGATCGCCATGACCTCTGACGCCACCGTGATGTCGAAACCGGCTTCGCGCGGGAAGCCGTTGGCGACGCCGCCAAGCGAGCAGACGATCTCGCGCAGCGCGCGGTCGTTCATGTCCATGACACGGCGCCAGACGACGCGGCGCGAGTCGATGCCGAGTGCGTTGCCCCAGTATATGTGATTGTCGATCAGGGCAGACAGCAGATTGTGCGCCGAGGTGATGGCGTGGAAGTCGCCGGTGAAGTGGAGGTTGATGTCCTCCATCGGAATGACCTGAGCGTAGCCGCCGCCGGCGGCGCCGCCCTTCATGCCGAACGACGGGCCCAGCGACGGTTCGCGCAAGCACAGCATAGCCTTCTTGCCGATGAAATTGAGCGCGTCGGTAAGGCCGACCGTCGTCGTGGTCTTGCCCTCGCCCGCCGGCGTCGGCGAAATCGCGGTCACAAGGATCAGCTTGCCGTTCGGCTTGTCCTTGAGCGACTTGACGTAGTCCATCGACACCTTGGCCTTGTAGTGGCCGTAGGGATCGAGGTTTTCAGGCGCGATGCCGAGCTTTTCCTTGGCGATGTCGAGGATGCGCCGCTTCTCGGCGGTCTGCGAAATTTCGATGTCGGATTTCGGCTTCTGATGCTGCGAGGCGGGCATGTGTGCGTTTCCAATAAACTGTGTTGAACCGGCTGTTTGTTTTGCTGCGGCGGGCGTTAAGAGAAACGAGTCTTCGGCGCGAGATTGGCGGACGCGGCCCACTCCCCCGCGCTCATCTTCTTACCGTCGGGCGGCTGCAAACGGGTGATCTTGAAGCGGCCGTCGGCGCAGACCACCGTGATGCTGTCGGCGTCAGTCAGGACGATCTCGCCGAGCTTGCCGGCGATGCCCTTCGGATCGCGCGCTGGCAGCGGCGTAGCGTCGAAAATCTTGATGGTCTTGCCGTCGAGCACGGTCCAGGCGCCGGGCGCCGGATTGCAGCCGCGGATCAGGCGGTCGATCTGCTCCCACGGCTTGCCCCAGTCGATCTTGGCGTTGTCGGCGCGGCAGATGCCTTCATAGGTCGCCTTGGATTCGTCCTGCTTGATTTTTGGCGCCTTGCCGGCCTTCACCAGATCGACGCCCTCAAGCATGGCCTCGACGCCCATGGGGAACAGGCGGTCAAAATAGACCGTGCCGAGCGTGTCGGCGCTGGAGATCGGCGTTTTCTTCTGAACGAGGATGTCGCCGGTATCGAGACCGTTATCCGGCCAGAAGATCGACAGACCGGTTTCCTTCTCGCCCTTGATGATCGGCCAGTTGATTGCCGACGCGCCACGATAGGCCGGCAACAGCGACGGGTGATACTGGATCGAGCCGTGGGTCGGGATGTTGAGGAATTCTTCCGGCACGAAGAGCGTGACGAAGGCCATGACCTGCAGGTCGGGCTTGAGCGCCTTGAACTCGGCCCAGACCTTCTCATCCTTGTAGGAGGACGGCTGATAGACCGGGAGCTTGGCGGCGATGGCTGCTTCCTTCAGCGGATCGGCCTTGGCGCCTTCCTTTTCCGGCGCGACATAAACGGCAATCACTTCATCGCCGCGCTTGAGCAGCGCCTCAAGCACTGCCTTGCCAAAGGCCTGCTGGCCGTGAACCACGATACGCATAGTCAGATTCTCCCCAAAACTTCCGCTGTCATGCCCGCGCAGGCGGGCATCCAGTAAACATCGACGGCTCCGTGATTACGGGGTCCCCGCTTTCGCGGGGACGACAGTTCACGTTGACTAAGCCGCCTTCTCTTCTTTCGCCGGAGCGCTGAGCGCGCCCGAGTTCTTGATCTCGGCGACTTCGGCTGACTTGAAGCCGAGCACCTTGGTCAGGATCTCGTCAGTGTGTTCGCCGAGCAGCGGCGAGCGCGTCACTTCCGTGATCGAGTCCGACATCTTGATCGGGTTACCAACCGAGAGATATTTGCCGCGCGTCGGATGATCGACCTCGACGACCGTGCCGGTGTCACGCAGCGACTGGTCCTCGGCGATTTCCTTCATCGACAGAATCGGGCCGACCGGAATGTCGACGGCGTTGCAGGCGTTCATGACCTCGAACTTGGTCATGGTCATGGTCCACTCTTCGATGCG